>NZ_JBFTKP010000009.1:0-230271 GCF_056396005.1 Allobosea sp. 05T439
GCCGACACGACCAGGATCGCGCCGTCCATCTGCRCCGCACCCGTGATCATGTTCTTCACGTAGTCGGCGTGGCCGGGGCAGTCGACATGCGCATAGTGACGGTTCGCAGTCTCGTACTCGACGTGAGCCGTCGAGATCGTGATGCCGCGGGCCTTCTCCTCAGGCGCCTTGTCGATCTGGTCATACGCCGTGAACGACGCACCGCCAGACTCGGCCAGAACCTTCGTGATCGCAGCCGTCAAAGACGTCTTGCCATGGTCAACGTGACCAATCGTTCCGATATTGCAGTGCGGCTTCGTCCGCGCAAACTTCTCTTTGGCCATGACACCTTTTCCTCGACGACGGCCATCCCCGGCCGGAAAACGGGGTCGCATTAGGGGGTTTTGCGCGTCGATGCAAGCTGTGGCGGGCGAGATGACGCCAGCCGCGCACCGCGTCACCCCAACCGCATGCGTCCTGCGCACAGGGCATCGTCACGAGACCGCCGCCCTCAGTGAGCCGGCACTGGAATCTGTTCGCGAGAAAGCTCCCCGTCCGTGGCCTTGGCGAGCAACCGCAAGCCGGCCAAGGCCGGAGCCCCTAAATGCCCCTCACGAACCACGCCCCCGCCACGGCTACTCGCGCAGGAGCCAGGCGGAAAACGACGCGGAGGCACTGTCGATCGCCTCATACGCTGGATCACCCCGGATCTGGTCGGCAATKGCGAGCGCAGCAAACCCGATGAGGATTCCCACGGGCGTGGCAGGCACKACCGCAGTCGATGCAGCCCTGACGCCAGTCAGGTTAGGGTATTGCGTCAGCGGCCGCCCCGTCACCCCATCGAGCACGATCACGTCCGCGCTGAAATTCGCCTGCCCACCGGGAGCTATCAGCGACCTCACCACGACCTTCAGCTTGGCCGCGTGCTTGCCCGAAGGCTGTTCGGTAAAGCGCTTTCGGAAGCTGTCGCGAGTGATCTGCGCCAGCGTGCTGTACATCTGCGTCCGAGCAGCCGCGCTCCGGCTGAGAGCCATGAATTTCTCATCCCACGCAGCCTCCTCCTGCGTCGGCCCATTGCCCGCTCCGGCAGGATCACGCCCCAGGGAAACGGGACGGGTCGATGCCGGCCTCTGCGTGCCGGCATAGGCCATTCCAGCCTTCGGCCAGACTATGGCTGTCTGGCCGTCGACGGGCTTTGGCGTTTCGACGATAACGTCGACGATCCTGAGATCGCGTATCTCCGAGAAGGTCAGTCCTCGGTCCGGCGTAACGCAGCCGGCAAGCGCCGTGCCCAGAACGGCTGCAAGCAGAAATCGAATCACGGCGTCGAAATGCCCCCTGCGCAAAATGCGACTGGCGGGCGTTAACGATCCCGAAATCATCGCGCCAGTTGAACCAAGGTATTGGGCACGCAGGAAAACCGCCCCCGTGCCGGCACTCGCCTCGCCCTATTGCGAAGATACGGCGTGCGCCCCGAACACCCGCCGATAGCGGCCGACTTCGCCTGGCTCGCCCGAAGCCTTGTCGGGATTGTCGGAGAGCTTCACCGCCGGTTGGCCGTTCACCCGCGTCACCTTGCAGACCAGCGACATCGGATCGAGCGCGCGCGAACCGTCCGGCGAGCATCCGACGAGATCGTTGGTGAGATCGGTGCCCCAGCCGAAGGCCATGCGCACCTTTCCATCGAAATGCTGGTAGACCCGTTCGATCGCGGCGACGTCGAGCCCATCCGAGAAAACCAGCAACTTTTCGCGCGGATCGCGCCCCTTCTCGCGCCACCAGGCGATGATCTGCTCGCCGGCGGCTATCGGCGGGGCACTATCGGGACGGAACCCAGTCCAGTCCGCAACCCAGTCGGGCGCACGCCGCAGGAAATCGGTGGTTCCGAAGGCGTCAGGCAATGCGATCAGCAGATTGCCACCATAGACCTTGCTCCATTCCTCGAGCACACGGTAGGGCGCACCCAGCATCGTCTCATCGCTGTCTGCCAGCGCCGCGAGCACCATCGGCAGCTCATGCGCGTTGGTGCCGATCGCCTCGAGATCATTGTCCATGGCGAGCAGCACATTCGATGTGCCCGTGAAGCGTGGGCCGAGCCCCTCCTTCAGCGCCTCCACGCACCAGCGCTGCCAGAGATGCCCATGGCGGCGCCGCGTGCCGAAATCCGAGAGGCGCAGTTCCGGCAACTGCTGCAGACGCTCGACCTTCGCCCACATCTTCGCTTTGGCGCGGGCATAGAGCACATCGAGCGAGAAGCGCTTCTGACCAACCATCACCCGGCGCGCACGCAACTCGTTGATGATCGCCAGGGCCGGCACCTCCCACATCGTGCTGTGCGTCCAGGGGCCGCTGAAATGCAGTTCGTACTGGCCGTCCACCCGCCTGAGCTCGTATTCCGGCAACTGGAATTCGGCGAGCCAGGCCAGGAAATCCGGCGAGAACATCTGCGTCCTGCCGTAGAAGCTGTTGCCCGCGAGCCAGATCAATTCCTTCTTGCTGAAGCGCAAACCGCGGGCATGATCGAGCTGCGCCCTGAGCTCGTTCTCATCGACAAGATCGGCAAGCCGGATATGGCGGGACCGGTTGATCAGCGAGAAGGTGACTTGCACATCCGGATGAAAGCTCCGGATCATCTGCAGCATCAGCAGCTTGTAGAAATCCGTATCGAGCAGGCTGCGAATGATCGGGTCGAGCCGCCAGCCGTGGTTGTAGGTTCTCGTCGCGATATCGGTCAGGGTCATGCGGCGCGCGTGTCCGTGCGGCTGAAGGGCCGAAAAGAACTAGGCGAGATCGCGAGCCTTGAACATCCACCCGAATTCGCGTCGGGGGCGAGCGGCGTGCAGGGCAAAGCCCGGCCGCAGGCAAACGCTCTGCACGCAAATGGTGATCCCGCAGAAGCCAAAACGGGGCGGCCGCGCCATCCTCGCGCTGACGCAAGTCTCGTCGAAGGCGAACCTGCCGCAGGCAGCAATGTGCGGGGTCAGGGCTAGGGGCACCACCAGACATGGCGGGCGGCGTGCGTCCKCCCCTCGGCTAGTTCCTAATAGCGCTTCGCATAATAGCCCGAGGACGAATAGACCGACTGGCATTCAAGCCAGTACATGGATTGAACTGTCCGATTGACCGGAATCGCGCAGACAGGAGCAAGCTGCGCAGCCCTCTCTTGCGTCACCTGGCAGCCCGACAACACAATCCCGCAGGCGATCAGCAGGCATGCCCGTTGAACCGTTCCCATCGTCMTGTCTCCTGTTGCGAGCTATATTCGACAGCTTCGCCGCCAACAGATCCAATTTGTCCTGTTACCCGGCAGTGCGATCTCGATAGCCATGCGAGGCACAGTAATTTCTTAGATAGACGTTTTCTCCGCCGAAGTTGAGGGATCTATCGTTCGATAACTCCACATTTTTTCGATATTCCACGCTGCGGCACCCGCCCGCGCGCCGAAACGTCATCGTGTCCTGTTATCGATAGAGAACAGGCCGGGACCTGACCATCCGGGCCGGACATGGTCCGGCTCGGCTGTCGACCCCGGGCAGACACCAGTCAACGATGACGATGCAGGGCGAACGGAAGGTTCTTCTGCTTGTCTTCTATCTTCTCGTCGAGAAGAGCATCAAACCGATCATAGTCGAGGCGAAGCTTTCCGAAAAACTCGCCCCCCGTGTCAGCGCTCGATAAAGGCACGTTGCAGTTGATCGGAGATCGGCTTCAGCAGGTAGCTCATCATTGTGCGGCTCCCTGTCTGCATGAAGACCTCCGCCGGCATCCCCGAAACGAGCGGCGAGTCGGCCAACCGGCGACGTTCATCGTTAGGAAGGGCGACCCTCACCGTGAAAAACGGAGCATTGGTCTGCTGGTCGCGGCTGATATCGGCAGAAACATACGATACGACACCCGTCAGCTGCGGTGTCACACGTTGGTTGAAGGCGGAAAAGCGGATGAACGCCTTCTGACCCGACCGCACCTGGTCGATGTCGTTGGGCTGGAGCCGCGCCTCGACCTGCAGATCGTCGGAATCCGGCACGACTTCCATGACCGTGTCGCCGGCGCGGACGACACCGCCGATCGTGTGCGCGGCAAGCTGGTGAATCACGCCCGAGGTCGGTGCACGAATATCGATCCGGTCGAGGAGGTCTCGCGCGGAAACGCCACGCTCGACGAGCTCGGCCTCCTTGCCCCTGGCCTCGCCGAGTTCCTTCACGACATCGGTCCGAAAGTCCTGATCGATCCTTACGATCTGAAGCTGTGCCTCGCCGATTTTTGCCTTTGTCTCGGCGATTGCCGAGATCAGTTGCCCCCGCTCGCCCTCGATACGTGCGGATTCTCGCTGCAGGGTCGTAAATCGCGTCAGCGGCACAAGCTTCTTGTCATACAGCGTCTTGATTCCAGAGAGTTCGCCCCCGATCAATTCCAGCTGGCTTGCCTTGGATTTGAGCTGGGCATCGAGGCCTGAAATCTCTTCGCCAAGCTGCGCGACACGACTTTGCAGCAAGTCCTTCTGGCTTTGCCGCGCATTCGCACGAGCCTTGAACAGCGACTCTTCCGACGCCAGGAGCGCGTTGACACCGGTCTCTGCCGATCGCGCGGCCATCTCGGGCGGCGTTTCGATCTGCGCGTGAGCGTCGCGCTCGGCCATCAGCCGTGCAATCCGAACCCGGAATTCATCAAGCTGCTTGCTCACCACCTGGAGACTCGCCCGCGCCTGGGTTGCATCCAGTTGCAGCAGCAGATCGCCAGCGTTCACCCGCATGCCATTATGGACCGGAATCTGCGCGACAATTCCGCCGGTCGGATGCTGGATCGCCTTGACGTTCGATTGAACGACCAGATTGCCGGGAACGGCGACCGCGCCGGCCAGCGGMATCAATGCACTCCACGCACCGATCAAGACTCCGCCACCGATCAAAACCCGAAGGCCAATCCTGAGCTCGCGGTTGAACGCGCGTTCGACCCGCGACGCCAGAGTATCATTCCGGGCATCCGCCGTGCCAGCCGTCAGCTCGGCGCGGCGCCTGTCGATCAATCGGTCACTTGCCGGCGTAGCCGCGGCGTCGCTTCCCCTGGGGGGAACAGTCGATCGGGATGTATCGATATGCAACATTTGCCGTTGAGCTCCATTGGCCGACGCGACATGGGCTGGCACGGGCGCCAACGGCGTCGGGTCGACAGGTGCGATGGGCGGGCTGAGATGCGCCGGAGGCTGCGTGGGGCCACTGCGGTTCACGAGGGAACGACCTCGGCAACCTGTGTCTGGCCAATCTGGTTCGCGCTTGACACTGTCGCAGGTCGGCGCGTTGCCACGGTCTTCTCTGTGTGAACGCGCGCAAAGATCTCGTCGCGGGGGCCGAATGCAACCGTCTTGCCCTCGTGGAGGACCATCGCCATGTTCAGTTCGGAGAGAGCGCTGGGACGATGCGAGATGACGATGACAATGGATTTGTCGCGACGCAGGATCTGAATGGCGCGCGCTAATGCGCCTTCCCCCTCCGCATCAAGATTGGCATTGGGCTCATCGAGCACGACGAGGAACGGATCACCGTAGACCGCGCGCGCCAATCCAATCCTCTGGCGCTGCCCCGCCGAGAGCGACATGCCGCCTTCGCCGATGCGCGTTGAATATCCCTCCGGCAAACGCAAGATGATGTCGTGCACGCCCGCTATCTGCGCGGCCTTCAAAATGGCCTCGGACGTCGCCTGATCTTCAAATCGGCAGATATTTTCTGCGACGGTGCCGTCGAACAAGGCCACATCCTGCGGGAGATAGCCGACATGACGCCCCAGGTCCTCATTGCGCCACTGATCGATCGCTGCGCCGTCAAGCCGCACCACGCCATTGCTGACCGGCCAAATTCCGACCAGGGCCTTCGACAGCGAGGTTTTTCCCGATGCGCTCGCGCCGAGAAGCGCCAATCCCATGCCCGCCGTGAGCGAAAATGAAATATGCGAGACGATCGCTTTATCCGTGCCTGGTGCGGTAACGGCGAGGTCCTGAACCAGGAGTTCGCGGTAAGGGCGCGGGAGCATCACCGGTGGCGCGGGAGGAGCAGCGGTCACCTTGAGGATTTCGCGCAAGCGGGCAATGCTCTGACGCGCAGCGACAAGTTGTTTCCAGGTGCCAAGCGCCACCTCGATGGGCGCAAGCGCCCGCCCCATCATGATCGACGAGGCAATCATGATGCCCCCCGACGCCTTGTCGGTCACGACGAGATAGGCGCCGATGCCCAACATCCCGGATTGCAGCACGTAGCGGAGAACCTTCGCAGCTGATCCGAGATTGGCATAGACGTCGCTGGCCCGGCCATTTTCGCGCAGACAGCGTTCATTGGCCTGCGACCAACGCGCCGTGAATCGGTCCTGCATTCCAAGCGCCCGGATCACTTCGGCATTTTGCCGGGTCGCATCCGCCAGGACCTGGCGCTGCGCGCTGCTGTCCATGGCGGCCCTGGCTGCCCCACGCGACACGCGCTCGGTCAACACTGTCATCGCAATGATGGCAACGGTCCCAAGCACGGCCGTGACGCCAATCGCCGGATGGAACAGAAACAAGGCGATGATGAAGATCGGGATCCACGGCATGTCCAGGAACGCCGTCGGCCCCATGCCCGACATGAACGCCCGAATCTGATCCAGATCGCGGAGCGGCTGCTGCATCAGGATGGGCTTCACGCCGCGCAGAGGGAGCGTGGCKAGCGCGGTGTGGATCGCTTCCTGCAGGCCGACATCGAACAGCGTTCCGACGCGGGAGAGCATGCGCGAGCGCAGCGCGTCGGCATAGCCTTGAATGAGATAGGCCAGCAGAACCACGAGCGAAAGACCAAGCAAGGTCGCGATGTTGCGGCTCGGGATCACCCGATCATAGACCTGCAGCATATAGAGTGAGCCAGACAGCATCAGCAGATTGATCACGCCGCTGAACACGGCGATTCCGGTCATGCGACGCGCACTGTCGCGCAACCCGCGTGCGACCGGATCGTCAGATGCCGGTATCGAGCGCCCCTCAGATATCGTGCCGGATTGAAATATCTCTGGTCCGTAGCTTTGAGCGAGACTCATGCCTCTTCTGCGCCTTTTTGTCCGGCCGATACGTGTCGGCGATCACATGTGCTTGACGGGCGATACCGCCCCATTTTCCGGCAAGAATGCGCCGGTTCCCGTCAAGCCGCGCGGCGCGATGAAGCGACCGCCATGAGCGAGACACAGAGCCGGCTCGGGCAATCCAAGGCAGGTCGGCTAAGTCGAGTTTGCCTGAACGCGGCAGGTTGGCCGTGAGCAGGAGAGGCCACGAAGCGCCGGACATGTCGGAACCACAGACCGGCTTTCAAGGCAAAGGTGTCGTTGCCGGCGCTGAAAGGCGACGGGACGCTTCCGGAGTTGGCGCGGCAGTTCGACGTCCGCGCCAATCAGATCACGCAATGGCGGGGGCAGCGCTGCTTTCGGGCGCCAACAATGACGTCCTCCCGTCTGCGGCCGCTCGGCCGAGTCGGCTTCCAACACCATGGATGAACCAGGAGTTGGAAGCCTGCCCGCGCGACGTCATCCCCACATGTGATGGAGATGATGTGCCGTATCGACAATCGGTGAATGATGGATGTCGGCTGTCGCGTGATCGTGTGACGAAGGCGGGGCAGCGTCAGCGACCGTACCCGGAGGTGTCGGCGTTGGTTTCGGATCAGCGGCTGCGGTCGCGGGCGCAGTGACCGCCGTCGACAGCACCTGGGCCACGGTCAGGCCATCCGGGTTGAAATGGCCGCCGGTTATCGGAATGTTGTTGCCACCCACGTCTGCGGCATTGTCGTGGATGACCTCGGCAGCTGCCGTGACCAGGGCAGCATCGCCGGTCTTGAGACCTTTGATCATCGCATCGACTTCGGCCCCGAGCGTGCTGCTCGGTGTCAATTCATTGTCGAAGCGTGCCCCGAAGATCCCACCCTGCGCCAGATCGAACTTGGTTGCGTTCTTTTCGAAGGTTTGAAACTCGCTGATCAGGGCATTGATCGCATGCGTATCGCCCGATCCGACAAGTTGTTCTGCCCGCTGGCCCAGCGAGTTGCCTTGCGCGATGAAGTTTGCCCAGAAAGCCGTTTGAGCGGCATTGTCCTGATATCTCGGGGTTGGATTGAGAGCGTCAGGAAATTGGGAAAAGCCCGATACGCCTCCCTGGCTGGCCAAACCAGCCAGATTTGCATCCCCCTGGATGATATCGATCATGTCCAGGATATTGTCGTTGCTGCCCCGGCCGGCGTCCGGGTCGATGCCAGCCTGGTTGATATAGGTGATTTCGAGTTGCGCCTGCCTCATGACGGTGTCGGCATKAATGCCGGTGAGACCCTCGAACTGCGCGGGCTGCGCGTCGATCAAATGCTTGAGGCCGCTGACGACGGCGTTCATGTCACTGGTGATGATCGCCTTGTTGTCCGAATTGACACCGCCGAGAATGCGATTGGCCGCATCGTTGAAGATGGCACCGATCTCGGCCAGGGTGGCATGAGGCGCAGTCGCCGCAGTCACGCCGTCGGGTAGCGTCTCCGGCGCCGCGAGAAATCCGGTCGCGCCATTCTGCGTGGCCAAGGTCGAAAGCGTGTGATCGTTATTGACGGTATCGAGGATTTCGAGATGGCTTGCACGCAGAGCAGCCTCGGCATTTGCGACGCTGCCGAATGATCCGCCGMCATTCACGGATGCTGTCGCGGCCGAAAGCGCGGTCGTGATATCGGACAAGACCGTCTGGATATGCGTGAGCGTGTCGCCGGAAAATTGACCTGCCTTTATCTCGGACTGGAGACCGCTCTCCACCGCTTTGAGGTCGTCCACATATCGCACCACGCTGCCATGGCCTTGGCCGCCTTCCTCGACTGCGTTTTGCCATAGGCCGCCAACGAGCGCGCGGGTCGCGTCGTTGAACGTGGCGCCGAGATCCGAAAATTCCGGAGCAGATGAGGTGGGGGGAGTGGGCGTCTCGGGCGGTTGGGGCGGATTGTGATCACCGTGCTGGTGATGGTTGTCGTGTCGTTGATGCGTATCATGCGCGAAGCGAGCCAAGGCGGTCTTCCCTCTCTCTGGGTGCCGTGAGCGATAGCCACGGGTGGGGGAGCGTCGTGTACCAAAACGGTACGAGGCGGCCGGAAGATTGTTTACCTTCATGGCGTCAATCAGCCGAGATCGAGGCTAATCTGCGCAGAAGCAAAGGCGATTGGCCGACGAACTTGTGGCGAGCCAGGTCAGATACCACCTGATCGAGGCGCGAGCCTCGGACACGCCGCCATGGGCGCGCAGATGGACCTCTTCAACTTTCATTGATCGCCGGAGGCGTTAGACGAAGACGTTGGCGCGCCAGGCGTCTCTGCCGTCCATGCTGATCTTGACGCTGGCGCCGATAAGCAGAGCGGTGAACTTCCGGCTGGTGAACCGCGGACCTGATGCGTGTTGGCGATGTCAGGCTTGCCATGGCGAGCCATCGCTTCTTCGACCGTCTCGATGCAGAACGCGACATCCATGGTGATCGACAACGCCCGGCCAGAACCCGGCGTCTGAACCAATCGACGACAGCCCTCAGGTAGACGAAGCCGCGCGCCATGGGGATGTAGGAGACATCCATTTCCCAGACCTGATTAGGCCGCGTAACCGGCTGCTTGCGCAGAAGGTGGGGGAAGATCTTGTATCCCGGCGCCGGCTTCGAGGTGTTCGGCCGGCGATGGAGCACCTCGCCGTGTTCAGGCAGGAGCTACACTTATCCGACCTGTCTGGATGCACCGAGCCGGCTCTTCGCCATTCTGAGGCGAGAGTGTTGGAGCGGGTGAAGGGAATCGAACCCTCGTATTCAGCTTGGAAGGCTGCTGCTCTACCATTGAGCTACACCCGCGCCGGGTGCGACACCGCCTGAACGGCGACATCAACATAGACAGGACACGGTGGTGGGGGAAGCAGGACTCGAACCTGCGAAGGCATAGCCAGCGGATTTACAGTCCGCCCCCTTTGCCGCTCGGGACATTCCCCCGCCGTGTCGTGGACGCGCGCCGTGAAGCAACGTTGTCCAAGCGCMTGTTTCACTTTCGTGACGGGCAACAGGTGCGGGCGGACTTATGGTGACCGGGCTCCGGCGTGTCAACGGCAAAAAGCCGGTTCACCCACGTTTCCTTGTATCCGTCCCCAGCCCCTTTCCGGGGCCGGCATGGCCAGAGCCTCAGAAACCAACTGTAATCCAAGCCTCGATGAAATCCGCGCGCGCCTCCACGCTCAACCGCGGTACCTCGCACAGCCGGTAGCCATAATCGTCATAGGCCGCGACCATCGCCTCGTAGGTTCGCTCAGCCTCGGCGAAATCCTGCTTGCGCTCCTCGTCCTGCCCAAAGATCTCGCGCCAGGGCGGCGCGACGAAGACCTCGCTTCGGTAGCGGAACCGTCTTGCCGCGTTGTCCACATGCGCGGGAACACCAAGTCCCGAGAGCCTCAGATAACCCGCGATATCGGGAACCCCTCGATCAAAAATGACCAGCCCGGCCTGCTCCCTCGCAGCCTGATGGGAACGCAGCTCCCAACTCAGCATCAGCTCGGCGAAGAGCTCGCGATCGGCCCAGGGCAATGCCTGTCCCTCGATCGCCACCTGATCGCGAATGATGGCGCGGCCGGCTTCCGGAGACGTCGCAAATCCTCGCTTTGAGAGCGCCTCGATCAACGTCGTCTTGCCGGAACCGGGCCCACCGGTAATCACGACGAAGCGCTGGATATCCTCGGTCCTAGCCATCCCGTTCCCTCTCAATCCCTCTTGCCTGCGACAGCGTCCGCTGCTGCTCGACACCGAAAATCCGTCGTCCGGGCTGGCAAAGCGCCGCCCGCCGTGGCAGGGCATGGGCCGTCACGCTTCGGAGGTCCCCATGCCCGCGCCGTTCCGCCCCAAGCCGGCCAGGCCCGGCGGCAAGCCCTTCGCACGCCGCGACCGCGATGCCGGCCCCCCGCCACACCGGCCCGGCGATATCGACGAGGCCGTGCTCTACGGCGTCCATCCGGTCATCGAGGCACTTCGCAATCCCAATCGACGCTTTCGACGCCTCCTCGCCACGGAGAACGCCCTGAAGCGGCTGAGCGAGGAGGTCGGCACGCTGCCGCTCGAACCCGAGCTGGTCCGCCCGTCCGAGATCGACCGCCTGCTCACTCCAGATGCCGTGCATCAGGGCCTCTATCTGGTCTGCGATCCCCTGCCCTCGCCTGATCTGGACAGCCTTCCCGACGATGCGATCGTGCTCGCGCTCGACCAGATCACCGACCCGCACAATGTCGGAGCGATCCTGCGATCGGCCGCCGCGTTCGGCGCTGCCGCGGTGATTGTCACGATTCGCCATTCTCCGGCAGCAACCGGCGTGCTGGCAAAATCGGCATCCGGCGCGCTCGAGCATGTTCCGCTGATCGCCGTGCGCAATCTCGGCGATGCGTTGGATCAGCTTGGCAAGCGCGGCTTCCAGCGAATCGGCTTTGATTCGGAAGGGGCGACTGCCTTCGACGAAATCGCCCTGCAGCGGCCACTCGTCATGGTGATGGGTGCGGAAGGGAAAGGCCTGCGTCAGCGCAGCCGCGATCTCTGCGACCATCTCGCAAGGCTGGAAGTGCCGGGTGCGATCACCAGCCTCAACGTCTCAAACGCCACCGCGATCGCGCTCTATGCGGCAAGCCGGCGGCGCTGACACTCAGCGCCGGGGCACATTGCGGATGCGGGCGCCGTCCTCGTCGCGGGCATAGCTCCCCTGCTCGCCGACACGGATGATGCGCACAATCGGCCGCTGCCGTGAACCTTCCAGCCGGTAGATCACCGGCTCGGGCGTCGGGGGCTGCGGAATCCCCACCATCACCGGCGTATAATCGCGCGAGCGATCGATAGTCCGCTCTGCCTCGCGCTCCTGCAGGATCACGGTGTCGCGGCCGAAATCGGAGGGGGAATACCAGGGGCCGCCGATGAACCCCGGGTTGCCCAGGAAACGTCGGGCACGATCATGCCGGAATATCGGTCCATTCTGGCGCGCCAAATGCCGAAAGCCAGGAGCCATTCGCGGCGCAAAGGACGGCGGCCCGGCCGGCGCGAAAGCCCTGCCTGACCCAGCTGCCACAACCTCGCTGACCGGGCTCAGGAAAACCAGGAATGCCAGCAGCGGCAACGTTGCATGGATGCGCGGCATCAGCGCGCTCCCCTTCCCCGCATCATGTCGGCCTCGCGCTGACTATAGGACAGTCAGCGCCGCACTGCCAATCCGGGAAAATCCGCCGCGTGCGGGAACGAGGGAAAGACCTCTACGCCTTAAGTCTTACGTCGAACGATGCAAGACCAAGTGCTTGATTGCACAACATTTCGCGTCAGCGCATTCCTGTGCAATTGCCGGATTGGTGCAAGCGAAACTTCACCCGGCAGGCAGTGGCATCGTGTCGCAAGAAATCGAGCCACAGGGAAACGGGCGGCCCGGGGGATAGTCCCGATGCCGGGCATTATTCAGGGGAGAACGCCATGAGCATGGCAGCACAGACATCGGGGGCTGCGGCGACGCGACGCCCCATGACGAAGGAAGAGAAGCGCGTCATTCTCGCTTCGTCGCTCGGCACCGTCTTTGAATGGTACGACTTCTATCTCTACGGTTCGCTCGCCGTGATGATCGGCGCGCATTTCTTCTCGGCCTTCGATCCGAATACGCGCGCCATCTTCGCGTTGCTCGCCTTCGCCGCCGGCTTCCTCGTCCGCCCCTTCGGTGCGCTGTTCTTCGGCCGCCTGGGTGATCTTATCGGCCGCAAATACACCTTCCTCGTCACGATCGTGATCATGGGCGCCTCGACCTTCCTGGTCGGCCTGCTGCCGAGCTACAACTCGATCGGCTGGATCGCACCGGTGATCCTGATCGCGTTGCGCATGCTGCAGGGCCTGGCGCTCGGCGGTGAATATGGCGGCGCAGCGGTCTATGTCGCCGAGCATGCGCCTCCGGGCCGTCGCGGCTTCTACACCTCCTGGATTCAGACCACGGCGACGCTCGGCCTGCTGCTTTCGCTGATCGTCATTCTCGGCATCCGCACCACCATGGGTGAGGCCGAATTTACTGCCTGGGGCTGGCGCATTCCATTCCTGGCCTCGATCTTCCTGCTGGCGATCTCGGTCTGGATCCGCCTGCAGATGCAGGAATCGCCGGCCTTCAAGAAGATGAAGGAAGAGGGCAGCGGCTCGAAAGCACCGCTTTCCGAGGCCTTTGGCCAGTGGAAGAATGCGAAGATCGCGCTGCTGGCGCTGTTCGGCCTCACCGCCGGCCAGGCCGTCGTCTGGTACACCGGTCAGTTCTACGCCCTGTTCTTCATCCAGAGCATCCTGAAGGTCGATCTCTATTCGGCCAACGTGCTGATCGCCTGGTCGCTGATCCTCGGCACCGGCGGCTTCATCCTGTTCGGCTCGCTTTCGGACAGGATCGGCCGCAAGCCCGTCATCCTGGCCGGCTGCCTGATCGCGGCGCTGACCTATTTCCCGCTCTTCGGCGCGCTCACCAAGGCAGCCAATCCCGGCCTCGCCGCAGCCCATGAGAACGTCAAGGTTCAGGTCGTCGCCGATCCTGCCAGCTGCGGCTCGGTCTTCGACCCGGTCGGCGTGCGCACCTTCACCCAGCCTTGCGATGTCGCCCGCCGCACGCTCGCCTCGCAGGCGATCCAGTACACCCAGGTCCCGGCCCCGGCCGGCACCG
Organism: Allobosea sp. 05T439; assembly: GCF_056396005.1. NCBI lineage: Bacteria > Pseudomonadati > Pseudomonadota > Alphaproteobacteria > Hyphomicrobiales > Alloboseaceae > Allobosea > Allobosea sp. 05T439. Next base: position 13,677 of record NZ_JBFTKP010000009.1, read on the forward strand.
CGGCCAAGGTCACGGTCAACGGCAAGGATGTCGCGATCGATGCCGGCTTCGCCGCCAACATCGCCAAGGAAGCGGTCGCCGCCGGCTATCCCGCGGCGGGCGACGCCCGGATCGTCAAGACCGGCTTCATGAACGCGCTGTTCAACGCCCAGTCGCTGACCATCATCGGCATCCTGACGATCCTCGTCATCTATGTGACGATGGTCTACGGCCCGATCGCCGCCGCCCTGGTCGAGCTCTTCCCGACCCGTATCCGCTACACCGGCATGTCGCTGCCCTACCATATCGGCAACGGCTGGTTCGGTGGCCTGCTGCCGGCGACCTCCTTCGCCATGGTGGCTGGCACCGGCGACATCTTCTACGGCCTCTGGTACCCGATCGTGATCGCGATGATGACCTTCGTCATCGGCATGCTCTTCGTGCCCGAGACCAAGGATCGCGACATTCTCACCTACGACAACAACTGATCGGCCCATCACCGACAGGTACGAGCCCCGCCTCCCTGGAGGCGGGGCTTTTCTTTGGGCAAGCGGTAACCGATCTTGCCCTCGCCGCGCGCGGCTGGTAACCGCATCTGGCTGACCGGGCCGGATTAGCTCAGCGGTAGAGCAGCGGTTTTGTAAACCGAAGGTCGGGGGTTCAATCCCCTCATCCGGCACCACACATCTCTGGCTCGCTTCGCGCGACCGGTTAGCGGCACGAACGTGCAAGCGATGGTGTGAGAGCCTCCGGGCTGGGCGAACGGCCATGGACAGACGGGAACACTTGCTCGCGCTGGCCGAGCGTTGCGAGACGGCCGAAAAGCCCGATCGCGCGCTCGATGCCGATATCTATGAGGCGCTGGGCTTCACCGTACGGCGCAAGCCGAGCCATCTCGTCGGCCGCCGCACGCCCATGGGCGGCATCTATCAGCAGGGTTCGCTCTGGAAGGCGCTCGGCCTGGTCAGCGCTAATATCGACGTCGCGATCAACCTCCTGCGCCAGAAGGCTCCGGAGTGGAGCTGGAGCCTGCAATGCCTGGCCGAGGAGGATAGCGCTGCCTTCCAGGCCCTGGTCGCGGAATGTTCGGGCAACGCCATGCTCGGCTCATTGGCCCTTTGCGCGGCCATGCTGCGGGCCCTCGCACGTTATGACGGACTGCTGGCTGCCAGCGCCCCTTCGCACGACCAACGCATCCCCGCAGACGGCCAGCGCACCATAAACGCACCGCTCACGGAAAGTTGACCCCGCAACAATCCCGCGCGGTTGAAGCCCCCGAACCGGACGCTAGGCTGCTGCCCAGGCCGAAGACGCGCCTAGGGAGACTGCAATGCCGCCTTTTAGTCCGTCGCGCCGCACCGTGATTGCCGGTGCCGGCGCACTCGCTGTTGCCACCACGTTGGATTTACCCGCCGGGTTCACACCGGCTCAAGCGCAAGGAGCCCCCGTGAATCAGGCCCCCGGATACTATCGCTACAAGATCGGGGACATGGTCCTCACCGCGATCAATGACGGCTTCGCCCGTCGTCAGCTCGAGGGCTTCGTCCGCAATGCCGAACTCGCGGAGGTCAAGGCGGCGATGGCGCAGGCCTTCCTGCCAGCCGATGCCTTGAACATCACCTTTACGACGCTCGCCATCCAGAGCGGCGGAAAGCTCATCCTGATCGATACCGGCAATGGCGATTCGGGCGCGCCGACCTCCGGAACCTGGCTCGCCAATTTCCGTGCCGCCGGTTTCGATCCCAAGGATGTTTCGACGGTCGTCTTCAGCCATTTCCATGGCGATCATATCAACGGCTTCCGCCTGAAGGACGGCACGGCCGTTTTCCCCAATGCCGAGGTCATGGTCCCGGCGGCGGAATGGGCCTTCTGGATGGACGACGCCAAGATGAACGCCGCGCCCGAGGCCATGAAGGGGGCATTTGGCGGCGTGCGCCGCGTCTTCGGCCCTGTCTCCAAGGATGTGAAGCAGTTTGAGGCCGGCAAGGAGATCCTGCCGGGCATCACCGCCATCGCGGCGCCTGGCCATACGCCCGGCCACACCACCTTCGCGCTCAGCTCCGGCACGGCAAGGATGATGGTGATGTCGGACACGACCAACCACCCAGCCCTCTTCGCCCGCAATCCCGACTGGTCCGCGGTGTTCGATATGGATGGCCCGCAGGCTGCCGCCACGCGTCGCAGGCTGCTCGACATGGTCTCTGCCGACAAGATGCAGGTCGCGTTCTACCATGCGCCATTCCCGGCCACCGGCTACATCGCGAAATCGGGCAACGGCTTCGAGCTCGTGCCCGTGCAATGGACCACGTCCATCTGAGGCATGCGGCATCGTCGCGCATCGAGCCGGGGGCGACCCCGGCTCTTTTTATGCCTGCCCTGGCTCGCCCCTTCCGTCACCGCCGTGCTATGCCAACCGCTCCCTGCCCCTGAGCCTGGCTGATCCGGACCCCCTGATGACCGCGCGCTTCGCAGCCATCTCCTTCGTCGCCAGTGAGACGCCAGAGGCCGAAGCCGCGCTGGAGAAGCTCGTCGCGCGCTATGGCAATGCCGATTGCGACAGCGCCGATGTCATTGTGGCGCTTGGTGGCGACGGGCTGATGCTGCAGACGCTGCATCGCTTCATCGGCACAGGAAAGCCGATCTACGGCATGAATCGCGGCTCGGTCGGCTTCCTGATGAACGAGTTCCGCGAGCGAGGCCTGACCAAGCGATTGGAAGCCGCCCATCGCAGCATCGTCCACCCGCTTTCGATGCTCGCGATCGACGAGAATGGCCGGGAATACCGTGCCAAGGCGATCAATGAAGTGTCCCTGCTCCGGCGCTCCTACCAGGCGGCGAAGCTGCGCCTGTCCGTCGATGGCCAGGTGCGGCTGGAGGAACTGATTTCCGACGGTATCCTGCTCGCGACGCCTGCGGGCTCGACAGCCTACAATCTCTCGGCCAATGGCCCGATCCTGCCGCTCGATGCGCCTTTGCTGGCCTTGACTCCGATCGCCGCCTTTCGCCCGCGGCGCTGGCGCGGCGCCCTGCTTCCCGACCAGGCGCAGGTGATGATCGAGGTCCTGGAAGCGCCAAAACGCCCCGTCAGTGCGATGGCCGACCATATCCAGATCGACAATGTCGTCTCGGTCGCGATCGCGATCGACCGCAACATCGACCTCGTCATGCTGCACGATCCCGGCCACAGCCTGGATGAACGCATCCTGCGCGAGCAATTCGGCTACTGACCAGCCGGCGACGACGCCTCAGGCAGCGTTTCGAATATCCGCCTCGTCGAGTTCGACGAGCAGGGACGGATCGGCCTCGACCAGCAGGGCGAGCGCCGCATCATCTGCAAACGAATCCGCCATCAGCCGCGCTTCCTCGCGCGCCGCCTCGGCATCGAGCCGCCGCAGCAGACCGTTCAGCGAATCGGCCTCACTGCTTTCAAGGCTCTCGCAGCAGCTCATGACGCTGGCCATGATGGCGCGGTCGATGCCCTGCGTACCGCTCACCCGTTCGAAGCCGGACATGTTCAATGCGGCGATTGCTGCCGCAAAGGCCGGCAGCAACGAGCCCGGCATGCCGGCCTTCCGATACAGCCCCCGCAAGCTCGCGCCACTCCGGTCCCGGAGGATCGCCGACACGCGAGCGAGCGGCAGACCGGAAAGGGACGAGAACGCCGCCTCCGCCAGGGCCGGCTCTGCACTGAGGAGCGAGCGCAGCATCAACCCCGGCGTCAGCCGGCCGTTCTCGCGCAGGCACTCGACGATCGCAGGCGCATCGCTGTCTTCGCCGCCTGCTGCGAGAGCGACGGCAACCCGCTCGGTCGACTCGCGCGCCAGCCTTGCGCTGCGCTCCGGCGTCAGCCAGCCGCAGCCGGAGACGAAGCTCGCCAACGCATCCGACATCCGCCCTGCAATGGCCTGGCGTAGTCCTGCGGGCAGATCGTTTCGGGCAAGCAGCGCCTCGCGCAAGGCACCGGAGCCGCCCGCGCGCTCGAACATGCGCTCAAGCGAGAAACTCGGCATCCATGCGCTGCGATTGCCTGCCAGGGCCAGCAGCGCTTCCTCGCAGCCGACTTCGGCGAGTGCTGCCGCAACACTGGTCGGCAGGCACGGCCGCTGTGCAATCGCGCGTTGCGCCAGAGCATCCCCGACGGCAGCCGCATCGACCAGGTCCGCCTCGGACAGCACCGGTGAATGCGCCAGAACCAGTGCATTCACGTCGCTTTGCTCGGCGATGAGGTTGAGGATCAGCGCACGCGGCGCACGCGGCGAGGTCGCGACCTCCTCGGCGATGGCGCGGCGAACCAGGGGCGACGGATCGTCGATCAGGGCGATCAGCGCCGTTTCGGCCTCGCGGCGATCCTCGTCGGACATACCGGAGTGCAAATAGGCACCCGCAAGCGCGGCTGCGCCGGAGGCACGGGCTTCGGCATTGGCGGTCCGGGCCCAGAGCAGGAAACGGCGAACGATCATGTGCCGCTCCGCTCGACCATGAAGGCGGAAAGATCGAGCGGGGCACGACGCGGCTTCGCCGCGGACTTGGGTACGGTGTTCCCAGCCTGGGTCAGGTCGAGCGGGCGCGATGGCGGCAAGGGAGCAGTTGTAGCAGTCGGTGGGTTCGCGGGCACCGGTGAGGCGGACGGAGGAGACGGAGCGGCGTCGCTTGCGCCCTGCCGCGGGAAATAGCGGTCGGCCGGATCGAGCGCCGCCAGACGCGAAGCATCGCTACGCGGCGTCGTCCAGAGATTGGCCACCGCCTTGGAGACCGGCTGGCGCGAGCCCTCGGTCGAGAACAGCCCGATCAGCCCCTTGGCCCGGCCAGGCGCCAATGCGGCAGCAATCGGCACCGGCTGGTCAGTGCCGGCCGCGGAGTTGACGCTCCCGGTCGTGGTTGCTGCGGCAAGCTGCGTGTTGGCATGGCTCGCCGCCAGCACGCCGTAGACCTCCTGGGCCGTGCGGGCGCGGCCGGCCTTGTCGAAGAAGATGTTGCGATTGGCCGAAGCGGCCTCGGGAAAGTCCTTGGCTGCGACCCGCGTCGGATCGTTGCCGGCGGCGCGAATGAGGTCGCTCGCGCCACGCGAGCCGAGCACATGCGCCATGTAGAGTTCGCCGGCATTCGGCTGGCGACCGAGCGTCGAGGCAAGCTGGTCGCGGTTCTTCTGGGTCAGTGCCCCGGCCATGACGGCAGCCACCTGCGGATCATTGCGCAGTTGCAGGATCTTTTCTCGCGTCGCGGCGTCCGGCACGCTGAGCCGACCGGTCTCGTCGGCGCTGATCGCATTGGCGTAATTGGAAAGCCCCTGCTTCGGCCCCTCCTGCTTCACCATGGAAAGCCAGGTCTGCTCGATGAACTGGAACAGCCCGGTGGCGCTCGAGGTCTTGGCCTTCGCATCGGGATCAAGCGCCGATTCGCGCTGCGCCGTCTTCAGCAGGTAATCGAAACCGGCACCGCTCCGTTCGGCGCCGTCGCGAATGGCATTGACGACCGGATTGGCCGGTGCAGTCTCGCGCGTCGTAGGCGTAGTGAACAGGAACATGCAGACTCTCGGGCAGCCCGAGCGCAAGGTGCCGGAGCTCCTGTGGAGACTGCCCCGATTATGGTAAGCGAACCGTTAAACACGCGGAATCACCGAGCCGGCTTGAAGCGCCGGAATGCGGCATTGGAGGAGCGTTCATGACCKAGGTGAAACGGCACAAGCGCGGCGGGATCTATTTCGAGGATTTCCAGGTCGGCGCGGTCATCGAGCACGGGCTTACGCGCACCGTGACCCAGATGGACAACATGCTCTTCTCGAACATGACCTTGAATCCGCAACCTCTTCATATCGATGCGCATTTCTGCGCGACCGAGACGGAGTGGGGCAAGCCGCTGATGAACTCCCTGTTCACGCTGGGGCTGATGATCGGCATCTCCGTCAACGACACCACGGTCGGCACCACCATCGGCAATCTCGGCATGACCGACGTGACCTTCCCTGCCCCGCTCTTCGAGGGCGACACCGTGAACTGCGTCACCGAAATCGTCGGCAAGCGTGAGTCCCGCTCGCGACCCGATGCCGGGATCGTCGAGTTCCACCATCGCGCCTTTAAGCAGGACGGCACCCTGGTCGCCCAATGTCGCCGCCAGGCCTTCATGCGCAAACACCCCGAACCCACGACGATCGCGGTCTGACCGGATGCGTTCGCTCCTTTTCGTACCGGGCGACAGCCCGAAGAAGCTCCAGAAGGGCCTGGAGAGCGGCGCCGATGCGCTGATCCTGGACCTGGAGGATTCCGTCGCACTCGACGGTAAGGCCCAGGCCCGCACCATCAGCCTGGATTTCCTCAAGGCGGCTCGCCAGCAGGCGAAGCGGCCCCTCCTGATCGTGCGCATCAATGCACTCACGACCGGGCTCAGCGATGCCGACCTCGACATGATCATGCCGGGTGCCCCCGATGCGATCATGCTGCCGAAATCCGAGGGCGGCACCGATGTCTCGCATCTCGCCGCCAGGATCGCTGTTCGGGAGGCCGAATGCGAACTCCCGGACGGCGCGACGCGGATCATTCCGATCGCCACCGAGACCGGAAAGGGCATCTTCGGCCTCGGCAGCTATGCCGGCGCGACCCATCGGCTCGCGGCTCTGACCTGGGGAGCGGAAGACCTGTCCGCTGATCTCGGCGCCGAGACCAACCGGCTGAGCGACGGCTCCTATGCCGATCCCTACCGCCTTGCCCGATCGCTCACGCTCTTCGCCGCCGCATCCTCGCAGGTCGATGCGATCGACACCGTCTTCACAAACTTCCGTGATGCCGATGGCTTTCGCGCCGAATGCATCGCGGCTCGCCGGGACGGCTTCACCGGCAAGATGGCGATCCATCCCGCGCAGGTCCCGGTCATCAACGAGGTCTTCGCTCCAGCGCCCGAGGAGGTCGCCAAGGCCGAGGCCATCATCGCCCTGTTCGCGGCCAATCCGGGTGTGGGCGTGATCGGGCTCAACGGCGAGATGCTCGATCGCCCCCATCTTGTCAGGGCACAGCGCCTGAAGGGGCGGGCTGAGAAGCTGGGTCGATGAACCTGGGAAACCGATTCTGAAGAATCGGTTTCCCAGGTTCGATCAGGGAACGCGGATCTGGCGGCAGTTGCGCTGTGTCGAGGACAGGCAATCCTGCGCCTTCCGCGCGCGATCGAGTCCGAAGAGCAGCCAGATTCCGGCGCCAAGCAGCAGAAGCGTGGCGATGATCGCAAGCAGATTGACGGTCATTCGCCAGTCGTCATCCTCGTCCGGCGGCCGCGGCACGGGCCCTGCTCAGCCGCCGGTCGGGCGGATGATCGAGAACAGGTGGTCGACCTCGGCATAGTCCGCATAGCCGCAGCGGGCGATCGGATGGGCCGCCGCCGTGTCGAAACGTCCGTCCCGGACATAGGCGTCATCCATGAAGATCCCGACGACCTGACCCAGCACCATCCAGCGCGGCACCGGCTTGTCGTCGAGATCCTTGAGCTGCTGGATGGAGAGCAGCTTGCACTCGAGCGCGGCCGGGCTGCCGGCGACACGCGGAGCCTTGACGAATCTTGACTCGGCCATTGCGAGCCCGGAATGCTCGTATTCGCTCGCCCCGCGCGGCAGCGGCGCCGATGTCAGGTTCATCTGCTGCGCCAGTGCCTTGGTGACCAGCGAGCAGGTGAACTCGCCCGTCTCCTCGATGAAGGAAACCGCGTCCTTCTTGTCCTCGGAGGAGAACATCACGATGTGCGGCCGCGACGAGACGGCGTTGAAAAAACTGTAGGGCGAGAGATTGATCTCGCCCTTGGCACTCAGCGCCGTGATCCAGCCGATCGGACGCGGCGTCACGATCGCCTTGAACGGGTCGTGCGGCAGGCCGTGGTCCTGGAGCGCGGTCGAGTAGATCATCGGCTCAGGCCCCGTAATTGCTGACGATGTCGGCGAGCACCGGCCGGTCCCGGTCGGCGGGGACGGTTTCGGGCGTGCCGATATGGATGAAGCCTGCCATGCGCTCATCATCAGCGAGGCCGAACGCAGAGAGCACGTCGCGGTCGAACGAAAACCAGTTGGTCAGCCAGGAAGCACCGAAACCCATCGCGTGAGCAGCCACGAGGATGTTCATGCAGACGGCCCCGGCGGAAAGCTCCTGCTCCCATTCCGGAATTTTGACATGAGGCCGCGCACGCGAGACCACGCCGATGATCAGCGGCGCATGGGTCAGGCGCTTCCGCTCGAACGCCACCTTCTCGTCGTCGGCATCAGGATTCCTGGCGCGAAACACCTTTGCGACCACATCGGCGGCCGTCTCGCGGGCAGCGCCCTCGAACAGAACGAAGCGCCACGGCGCAAGCTTGCCGTGATCGGGCACACGCGTGCCAATGGTCAACAGGTCGCGGAGTTGGTCGGCGCTGGGGCCGGGAGCAGACAGGAATTGCGGCGGCACCGAACGGCGCAGCTTGAGCAGGGCGAGCGTATCGGTCATGAGACTTCCGGGCGAGAGAAACGGCCGGCAGAGCCTATGGGGCCGCCAGCGCTATTGGCATCTGAACTAGTGGTTTGCCATGAAGAGGACAAGCAAGCCTGCTCAGACGCGGGCGCAAGGGCGTCAAGGACCATGAGCATGTTTGAATTGGATCGTTTCCAGAGACGGGCCCCGACCAGCGCGCCGTGCGCGCGAATGCTCGCGCGCCTGTCATCGGCTGCCCTCGCGCTGCTCCTCTCCCTAACGGCTGCGATCGCACAGATCGTTCCGCTGTCACCCTCGCCACCGAATATCCCGGAGATCTCCCCCCCGCCGGCGCCGGGAAGCACCGCGACGGTCGGCTCGGCCAATCTCAGCGCCAGCGCGCAATTCGCTAATGACCGCAAGCCGATCCGCTCCGGCCTCGTCTGGCGCGTCCTCGTCGAGTCCGTCGACGGCTCGCCGCCACGCATCGTCGCCCGCTCGAATGATGCGGAACCGGTGTTCTCCCTCGAGCCTGGCTCCTATGTGCTGCACGCGGCCTATGGCTTCGCCAGCGGCACCAAGCGGGTGGTGCTCGGCCCGCAAGGAACGCGCGAACAGATTCCGATCAGCGCCGGCGGCCTCACCCTCGCAGGCTCGATCGGCGAGACACCGATCCAGGCGGCGCAGCTTTCATTCTCGATCTTCGTGCCGTTGCAGGGGAACTCGGAAGGTCGCCTCGTCGGCAATGCCAAGGCAGGCGAGCTGATCCGCTTGCCTGAAGGCACCTATCACGTGGTCTCGACTTACGGCGATTCCAACGCGATCCAGCGCGCGGATGTGACCGTGGAATCGGGGAAGGTCACCGACGCCACCCTGCACCACCGGGCCGCGCGGGTAACGCTGAAGCTCGTCGCGTCTCCCGGCGGCGAGGCCTTCGCCGGCACCGCCTTCAGCGTGCTTACACCCGGCGGCGACGTCATTCGCGAAGCCATCGGTGCCTTCCCGCAAGTGATCCTGGCCGAAGGCGACTACGTGCTGATTGCACGTCAGGAAGGCCAGATCTTCTCGAAGGACTTCAAGGTCGAGAGCGGACTCGATCGCGATATCGAGGTCATCGCCACGAAGTGAACCCGTCCTCCGCCGGGAGGACCGCAGCCGCAATGCTCAGTTGCTGGCGCTGGGAGCTTCCGCGAGGCCGAGCTTGGCCCCTGTCAGCTCGGCGGCAATCCCGTCCGCGATTCTGACGGCGAGGCAGCGATAGCCCGCATCGACCATATGGAGCCCGTCCATGCCAACGAGTTCCTCGGCCGTGAACTGCTTTGATCTCGCCCAGCTCTTCATGATGCCGTAGCGCGGGAACACCGCAGCACCCTGCTCCTCCGCGACCTTTGCCAGGACAGCCCGGTAGTCGTCATATTTCGGATAGCGCTCTTCGCGCGGCAGCCAAGGCAGATCGATCAGGACGGTGTCGACATCGGCATCGCGGAGCTTGCGAATTCCCTTCCGCAGGATTTTCGCCAGCTTCTCCTCGCCGATGTCGCGGACGGCGTCGTTGACCGCCGTCTGCCAGATCACCAGCGCCGGCTTCTCTTCCAGGACCTCAGTGTCTATCCGCTGCAGCATGTCATAGGCCGACTGGCCGCCAACACCCTTGTTGACGACCTTGACCTCGGCCTCGGGCAGCCGGCGCTTGAGCTCGGCCTCGAGAACCGCGGGGTAACTGTGGCTGATCTCGCTTGCCCCGGCTCCGGCGGTGGCCGACGAACCGAGCGCAACGATGGTGAGCTTGCCTGTGTCCCGAAGAACCCGCTTGGCGGCCGGCAGCATCGGTTGGAAGGGAAACTGGGCTGCTCCCGAACGGCAGCGCAGATCGGCCCGACCGGCAAGCGTCAGGGGCCCGGCCTGAACGGAACTGGTGACAAGTGCGGTCGTCAGGATTGCGGCGCAGAACTGTGCAGCCCGGAAGCCGGCTTCTCTGCGGAACCACGGAGCGCGTTGGACTGATACCACGACAGGAAATTTCCTAGCACTGTCAGTATCGTAATGCCACCGAGACAAACCAGCAACTGAATGCTCAAGGCGAAATAGGTTTCCGCCAGAATGATCTGTCCGATAATCGCGAGGACGATACCGGTGCAAAAGATCTCAAGGGAATGCCGGCCCAATACTGCAAGTCGCCGCCCAACCACTCCGCAAACCAGCGCCGACTGCGCCGGCACGAAACGCACGAAGAGCCAGGTGAGAGCCGCCAGATGCAGCAGGCGGGTCCAGGCCAGATTGGTCTTGTCACTGCCGATCTGCAGGTTCTCGATCCATTCGTTCAAGGCGGTAATGCCAAACGGATTTCCCGCTGAAACCTTGATGATCAGGGCGAGCCCGACAACAGCAAATGCGAGGGCATCGATGATGGCTGACCTCGGCATGACGACGCCCATCTGCACACCGCGGCCGACCACCACGCCGAGCGTGAAGACGAGCTGCCAGGCGAAGGGATTGAAGAACCAGCCCGGCGTACCCGTATTCGGCAGATTCACCTCGAAAGTGACCGCGACCTGCCAGATCAACACCGAACCCAGGAGCGCCAGCGCAGGATTGAAGCGCACGGCCCGATAGATCAGCGGAAAGGCGGCCAGCAGCACGATATAGAGCGGCAGGATGTCGAGATAATTCGGCTGGTAGGTCAGCGTCAGCGCATCCACCAGTGCCGAGAGCGTGTCGTTGAAGAAGGGCTGGATATTGATCGCCTCGATATAGAGCGGGTTCTGGGTGGTCGTTACAGCCCGCGCCACAACCCCGCAGACGATCACGAAAACTGCGATATGGGCGATGTAGAGCGTCCAGATACGGCCGCCGATACGGAGCGCTCCCATGCCGAGACCACGGCGCTCGATGACCGAGCCATAGGCGAGCGTGGCCGAGACGCCAGCCAGGAGAACAAAGATGTCGGCCGCATCCGAGAAGCCGAAATTATGCGGCATCACGGCAGCAACGACGTTTCCCGGCATGTGATTGATGAAGATGACCAGCAGGGCGAGCCCGCGGACGGCATCGATCCGCATGTCGCGTCCCACCGGTCTCGCAGCCAGCGCACCCGCGCCGCGAAGAAGGTAGTGCCCGAAGGACGGGAAATGCGACACCAGCAGCTTCTCCGGAACGCGAGGAACACGGCCATCGGTGTTTCAGGCCAACCACCCGGACCGCCAAGGCCGGGCCAAGCATGAACGGATTCTGCTGATTCCGTTCATCTCACGTTCATATAACGCTATCGATGCGGCCGCCATGGGGAAGCGGGATCACATCTATGTGTCTCCGGAATATGCGCGGAAGATGGCAGCCGTCGCGTGCCTGCTGGAAAGCCGGCGGATCGATCAATCACGACTCCGCGACCGAGCGGGGCTTCGCCGTGAACGCCTTGATTCTATTGATATTCGAACGCGGCCTCGCATTGCCCCAAGGCAATGCCGACGCGAGCCAGCCCTAGAAGGGTGGCTCGGCGTGGACCAGTCTGCCGTCGATCAGCAGCCGCTTGATCGCAGAACTGCCCGAGGGTGCGACGGCCGCAACGACTTCCAGCCTGCTGCGTTCCGTGCGCTCGATCGCGAGCCCGGTCCCTTGCGGCACGAAGTAGCTCTCGAGCCCATAGGCGACACGCATTCCGTTGCGGGTTCGTGAGCAATCAACGATCCCGTTCTCCGCTCGCGGGCACACGCCAGTGGTGAGCACATGGCCCTCGATCACCACATCCGACCCGCTTGTCGGCGGCCTGATCTTGTAGGCTCCGACCGGCCGGGCGAAGCCATCGGTGCCAGGGGTGAGCTGCACATGGATGGGATCGCCGCGGCTGAAGTCGCGGTCCCCCTGGAGGCCGGCAAGATCGAGCGTGCTGATATCGTAATTCAAGATGACGTAATCACCTCGAAACAGGTCACGCGGATCGACTGGCGCCGTCCTCAACCTCACCTCGCTGCCGGAACGCAGGATGCGGGCTCGGCCTTCGACAAGCATCCCGATCGCGCCGCAGAGCACGATCATCGAGACGAGGGCCCGCAAGGTCGCCGGCACGCGGGCAACGATCCGGTCGGCGACGAGCGCGCCCATCACGCCACCTCCCCCACCGGCCGGGCAAGGCGCGCGAAGAGCCGTCGCGCACCACTGGCAAGCAGCAGCAGCACCGCGCCTGCGATCAGGAAGAACAGCGACTGGTCGAGCAGGCTGCCGATGGTCTGCCAAAGCAGGATCAGGATGGCGACACCGAACAATGCCGCACCGGCAACGACCAGACGCCGGACTCCGCCGATCGCTCCGGCGGCAATCAACCCCACGGCGCTCGCAAGGACGAGGCTCGCCACCACGACCTTGCCGGACAGGCGCATCGCACCACCCATCCAGAAGATCGTCGGCACCAAAAGTGCAAACAGGAGAGCGATGCCCAGAGGAACAGCAAAACGCCGCTCGCGCGCCAACGCAACGAAGGCGCACACGCCAGGGACAACGACGGCATAGGCGAGATAGACCGGCCAGCTCGCGTGCCCGCCCCGCGACCAGCTGGAATCGAGGATGCGGATCAGCTCAACATTGAGCACCACCATCAGCCCGAGCAGCCCCCAGGGCAGGCAGGCGCTCAGAAGAGTCGGCCCGCCGCGATCCAGCGCCACCGCACCGAGCACGATATAGGAGGTCGAGAGCGCGAGCCCATAGGCCAGGAGCCAGTAGTCGAAGGAGCCACGCAGCCAGTCACCGGGCACGAGCGCCAGCCAGCACGCGAGCGAGAGGACGGCGACATGATGCACGAGCCGGGCCCGGCGCCCCAATGCCAACCACAGCGCCGGCAGATAGCCGAGCAGGAAATAGAACTGGAGCGAGCCGCCGCTATCCTGCCAGCGCCCCCAGCTCCAGCTTGCCAGAGCGATGAACGCAACGATCAGAGCACCGTCCGAGCGCTGCAGAAACGCGACGGCCAATGCGCCGAGCGCGATCAGGAGCGCCCCCCCCGGCCAATCCGTCGGCAAATGATACATCTGGCCKACCAGAGCGACACCGGCGGCAAAACAGAGGACACCGCAGGTCGAGGCGGCATCAGCACCAAGCTTGGAACCTCGGATCTCGAGGCTGGCTGAAATCCCGAGAGCGACCACGATACTGGCCAGGATCATTGCCAGCTTCGTCAGCCGCGGAATCTCCTCCCAGTTCGCCGCGACGAAGGCTGCAACGCTTGCCGCGATGAGCAACCCGCCCAGCATTCCGAGCAGCCCCGGAAGCCGAAAGCCCCCGTCGCGCCGCAGCGAGCCACGAATTGCGGTCGCACTGTCGGAGCTGACAAGCCCCTCAGCGACCCAGCGACTCAAATCGGCTTCGAGCCGCTTGCGATAAGATCCCGTCAGCATCCCCGGCACTCTGGCATGCGGGGCCCGGATTTGGCGAGCCCCGCATGAACGAGCGTCTTCAGGATGCTGCCATCTCGGCCCTGCGGCGAACCAGATCCGGAGGCATCGCCTCGGTCGTGAAGGCCACGAGTGCCTCGTCCAGGCTCATCACCGTCTGCTGCTGGCTGCCGAGACGGCGCACGGTCACCGTGCGCTCCTCGGCCTCGCGCTTGCCGACGGCCAGAATCACCGGGACCTTGGCAAGCGAGTGCTCCCGCACCTTGTAGCTGATCTTCTCGTTGCGAAGATCGGCACGTGCCCTGAGACCCTGGTTCATACAGGCAATCGTGACCTGCTCGGCATAGGCATCCGCCTCGGAGGTGATCGGACAGACCAGGATCTGTTCCGGCGCGAGCCAGAGCGGAAAATGGCCGGCATGATGTTCGATCAGGATGCCGGTGAAGCGCTCCAGCGAACCGCAGATCGCGCGGTGCACCATGCTCGGCGTCTTCTTCTCGCCATCGGAGCCGATATAGAAGGCGCMGAAGCGCTCCGGCAGGTTGAAGTCGACCTGTGTCGTGCCGCACTGCCAGTCGCGCCCGATCGCATCGCGAAGGACATACTCGAACTTGGGGCCGTAGAAGGCGCCCTCACCCGGGTTGATCTCCGTCTTGATCCGGTTGCCGGATTGCCGGGCGATCAGATCCAGCACCTTCGTCATCACGTCTTCGGCGTGGTCCCACATCGCATCGGTACCGACGCGCTTCTCCGGACGGGTCGAAAGCTTGATGACGAGATCGTCGGTAAAGCCGAAATCGGCATAGACCGAGAGGATCAGGTCATTGATCTTCAGACACTCCGCCGCCAGGTCGTTTTCAGCGCAGAAGATGTGCGCGTCGTCCTGCGTGAAGCCGCGCACACGCATCAGCCCATGCAGCGCGCCAGAGGGCTCATAGCGATGGACCGCGCCGAACTCGGCGAGCCGGATCGGCAGGTCGCGATAGCTCTTGAGCCCATGCTTGAAGATCTGGACATGGCCGGGGCAGTTCATCGGCTTCAGCGCGAACATGCGCTGGTCCTTCTCCGGATCATTCGGATGCTCGAGCGCGCCGGCCGATTTCACCGCGAACATGTTGTCCTGATACCAGCCCCAGTGGCCTGAGGTTTCCCAGAGCGACTTGTCGAGGATCTGCGGCGCATTGACCTCCTCGTAATCGGCGGCGAGCCGCCGGCGCATATAGGCGATGATCTCCTGGAACAGGCGCCAGCCCTTCGAGTGCCAGAAGACGACGCCCGGCCCTTCCTCCTGGAAATGGAACAGGTCCATTTCCCGGCCGAGCTTGCGGTGGTCGCGCTTCTCCGCCTCCTCGATCTGCTTGAGATGCGCGTCGAGCTCCTCCTGCTTGGCGAAGGCGGTGCCGTAGATCCGCGTCAGCATCGGATTGTTGCTGTCACCGCGCCAATAGGCGCCAGCCACCTTCATCAGTTTGAAGGCGTTGCCGACCTTGCCGACCGAGGTCATGTGCGGCCCGCGGCAGAGGTCGATCCAGTCACCCTGAGCGTACATCTTCAGGGTCTGGTCTTCCGGGATCGCATCGACGAGCTCGACCTTGAAGGCCTCACCCTTGTCGCGGAAGAATTGCTTGGCCCTGTCGCGGCTCCACTCTTCCTTGGTGAAGGCTTTGTCGCGCGCGATGATCTCGCGCATCTTCTTCTCGATCGGCGCGAAATCCTCTGGAGAGAACGGCTCGTTCCGGAAAAAATCGTAGAAGAAGCCGTTCTCGATCACCGGGCCGATGGTGACCTGCGTGCCGGGATAGAGTTCCTGCACGGCTTCGGCGAGCACGTGGGCGCAATCATGGCGGATCAACTCGAGCGCGCGCGGATCCTCGCGGTTGAGGAACTCGATCTTCGCATCGCGGTCGATTGCATCGCCGAGATCGACGACGGTGCCGTCGAGCGCCATGGCGACGGTGCGCTTCAGCAGAGAGGGGGAAATGCCGCCGGCAATCTCCTTTCCGGTGATGCCGGAAGGAAACTCGCGCGTGGCGCCATCAGGAAAGGTCAGGGAGATCGTCATCGATCGCGCTCCTGCTCACTCGGGGAAACGAACCCCGTAAGCCAAGGCCGGATACTGTTCGGGGAAACGCGTGAAGACCCGCATCCGGTTCAAGGGCTTCACGCTTTGCGAAGCGCCGAGTGGGATCGAGCCGATTTCGCCCGCCTCGCCTATACCAGCCGGCAGCCGCAGGCAATCGATGTAGCAGGATCACTCGTCGAGCGGAGGCGGGGCATTCACGCCGCGCCAGCGACCATAGGACCAGGGCTGGTACCAGGCGGAGTTCGGCGGCAATTCCTCGCAGACGAGATCGATGCCGCTGGTGCCGAGCGGCGTACAGCGGCAGATCCGCGCGGCACCGACCCAGCCACCGCGCCAGAGCCCGAAGCGCTGGATCGCCTCATCCGTGTAACTCGAGCAGCTCGGCCAATGCCGGCATTGGCGTCCAATCAGCATCGAGATGCTCAGCTGGTAACCGCGGATCAACCAATGCGCGCCAGAACGTGGTGCACGCGCAAAAAGACGTGACAACACGCGCACCGATGTCATTTCATCATTCTTCGTCATTACCTGTTTCATTTTGAGATTCGCTCATGCTTTGCTCCGCTCCGCGATCGGCCTCCCGTTTCCGCATCGGCGCGACCTCCATTCTGGTTCCCGCTGCCTTGCTTTTGTCGCTGACATCAGCGCCTGCCCAGCAGCGGAACAGCCTCCTCTGGCTTGAGCCCGGCAAGATCGATGTCGCCAAGATCATCGGCCTGCCCCCGGCAATGAACTCGCCCGAGCACAGGAAGGAGTTCGAAGAGGTTCTTCAGATCACGCTGAATCGGACGCCGGAGCGCGAGAAAGCCGCGATCGCGGATCAATATCAGACGCTCAATCGCTTTCTCGAAGGCATGGGAATCGACGCCCACCTCTCCGAGCACCGCGAGGTTCGCCTGCTTTTTCGCGAAGCGAATATCGAACTCGGCATCGTGCTCCTCAGCGTGCGCCGCCTGACGTCGCGGACGCGGCCCTTTGCGATGTGGAACAAGGTCAGGGTCAAGCCCTGCCCCGGCGGCAGGCCGGAAGGGACCTCCTTCCCCGCCGGCCATGCCGCGACTGCCGCACTCTATGCCGCACTGCTCAGCGATGCTGCCCCGGAGCTGAAGGACAAGTTCGCGGAGCGCGTCACAAGCTATGGCGAGAGCCGGCTGGTTTGCGGCTTCCATTATGCCAGCGACCTCGTGGCGGGCGAGAAGGTCGGCCGACACGTTGCCGATGCGCTTCTGGCGGACCGAGCCTTCAGGCAGCGCTTCGACGAAACACGTCCCGAAATCCGAAAGTCGCTGGGGCTCACCTGAGCGCCGCAACCTTGGCTGCCGGCGCCGCGGCCTCGCGCGCCGCCTCGATCTGACCGATCGCGTCGACCACGGCATCGAAGGTCAGCATGGTCGAGGCATGGCGTGCCTTATAGTCGCGCACCGGCACCAGAACGGCGAGATCGCTCCACTTGCCCGCGGGCGGCTCGGCATTCTCCTTCAGGATCGCACGCGCCTGCTCGCGAACCGCGCGAAGTTCGCCGGCCGTGGACCCGATGACCTGGCGCGCCATGATCGAGGAGGACGCCTGCCCAAGCGCGCAGGCTTTGACGTCATGCCCGAAGCCGGTGACGACATCGCCGTCCATCGTCAG
The DNA here is from genome assembly GCF_056396005.1 of Allobosea sp. 05T439. Classification (NCBI taxonomy): domain Bacteria; kingdom Pseudomonadati; phylum Pseudomonadota; class Alphaproteobacteria; order Hyphomicrobiales; family Alloboseaceae; genus Allobosea; species Allobosea sp. 05T439. Next base: position 31,172 of record NZ_JBFTKP010000009.1, read on the forward strand.
ATCGACGGTGACGGTGGAGCCGCACAGCCTGGAATGCGCGGTCGCAGTCGCGTCCGGCGTCGGCAATCGCTCGAGCAGCGGGATGTTTCCTGCCAGTTCCAGGATGCGTTTGTTGTAGACGTCGCTCAGCATGACTTGGTCCTCGCCGGCTCTGGAATGACCGGCGCGCGGTTCCAATATAGGGTGGAACGCCTGCGTGCGGGAGATGGGTGGCGCCCGATGATGCCGCAGGAGCAGAACTTGTCGCAATTCTTACGAGGCGACGCGATGTCACGGCGACCCGCCGAATCTGCATCGCTAGGCCTTGGGACACGAACCGTAACGGGAGGCACCACATGATCCCTGTGGTTAAGTCCTTGTCCGTCGAGAGGGCTCTCAGCCCCTCCGCTGACAAGTTTCCAGACAGGCGTCCGACCCAGGAGCAGGCCGAGGAGGCTGTGCGTACCCTCCTTCTGTGGGCGGGCGACGACCCCTCCCGCGAAGGCCTGCTTGAAACGCCGCAGCGCGTCGCCAAGGCCTACAAGGAATTCTACAGGGGCTACTCCGAAAATCCCGACGAGATCCTCGACCGGGTCTTCGAGGAGGTCGACAACTATCAGGACATGGTCCTCGTCCGCGACATCCCCTTCCATTCGCATTGCGAGCACCACATGGTGCCTTTCGTCGGCAAGGCGCATATCGGCTACTACCCCGCGAAGGGCGTTGTCGGCCTGTCGAAGCTGGCCCGCATCGTCGATGTCTACGCTCGGCGCCTCCAGACCCAGGAGGCCATGACGGCGCAGATTGCCCGGATCATCGACAAGGCGCTCGAACCGCGCGGCGTCGCCGTTCTGGTGGAGGCCGAGCACATGTGCATGTCGATGCGGGGCGTGCTGAAGCAAGGCTCATCGACGCTGACCACGCAATATACCGGCGTGTTCAAGGACCCTGCCGAACAGGTCCGCTTCTTCACCATGGTCAAGTCACCTGGCCTGTAGGATTGGCGCGACGCAGCATTGGCGATAACCACCGCCACCATGATAAGGGGCGCCTCGCGAGATGCGCCCTGTCCTGCTGCGGAGCCGCCAATGTCCAGCTTCCCCGTTTTGTCCGACAAGCATGCGCTCGAGGAAGGCACGACGCTGGCGCCGCGCTTCGACACCAGCGGCCTCGTCACCTGCGTGACGACCGACGCCGAGACGGGCGAACTCCTGATGGTCGCCCATATGAACGCCGAAGCCCTTCAACGCAGCATCGCGACGGGGGAAGCCTGGTACTGGTCGCGCTCGCGCAAGGAGCTCTGGCACAAGGGCGCCACCTCCGGACAGGTCCAGACCATCCTCGAGATGCGCGTCGACTGCGACCAGGATGCCATTTGGCTGAAGGTGAAGGTCGCGGGCGATGGCGGGTGCTGCCACACGGGCCGGCACTCGTGCTTTTACCGGGTGAAGCCGCTGCGCGATGCCGCAGTCGAACCTCTCACCTTGCTCGCCACGTGATGCAGGGCCGCGTTGGCAATCCTTTCACCAATCTAACATTTTTCTGTCAAATCCGCTTGTTAGGCGCAACCGTCGCGCGTGTGATTCAGGTTCTCCTCACTTTCTCGCGAGACGATGATCCACCCGCGGAGGGTCGGGATCATGTTATGGGATGGTATTGCTCGACGGGCCTTTGGAATGGGCGGCGGCGTGGCCTCTATGAATGACCTTAGTATCGAACCGCTGCTGCGGCGCAGCAGCAGACCAAGGATCGGCCTTGCTCTCGGTGGTGGAGCTGCGCGCGGCTGGGCCCATATCGGCGTAATCGAGGTCCTGACGGAAGCGGGCTTCGCCCCCGATGTCATTGCCGGAACATCGATCGGCGCCGTGGTCGGCGGCTGCTTTTCCGCGGGAAAGCTGCCGGCGCTGACCGAATTCGCGATGGGCCTGACCAAGCGCCGTGTCGTCGGACTGATGGACTTCCACATCGGTGGCGCGGGCCTCATCTCCGGTGGTCGCCTGAAGCGCCTGCTTGAACGCGACCTTGTCGGCATCCGCATCGAGGCCCTGCCGCAGCGCTTCGTCGCAGTGGCGACAGAACTCGGCACGGGCCACGAAATCTGGCTGACCCATGGCCCACTCGTCGAGGCCCTGCGTGCCTCCTACGCGCTGCCCGGCGTCTTCGATCCGGTGAAGCTCGGCGGGCGCTGGTTGATGGACGGCGCCCTGGTCAACCCTGTGCCAGTCACCGCCGCACGCGCGCTTGGCGCCGATGTCGTGATCTGCGTCAACCTCAACAGCGACCTCTCGGGACGCGGCACCACCATCCAGAACCACAGCTCGGATCCGGACCCCGAACCCCTGCCCGAGCTCGACATTCGCCCGACTTCGCGCTGGCTGGACGGCATCAGCGGTGCGGCACGGCGCATGCGCGGCTTCCTTGGCCGCGCCAGCAACGATCAGCCCGGGCTCGCCGGCGTGATGGTCGATGCCTTCAACATCACCCAGGATCGCATCTCGCGCTCGCGGCTGGCCGGCGATCCGCCCGACGTCATGATCGGGCCCAAGCTCGCCAAGGTCGGCCTGTTCGATTTCCATCGGGCCGATGAGGCCATGGAACTCGGCCGCGTCGCCGCACGGCGCGCGCTCGACGAGATCGCGGCCATGGTCGCGAGCAATCACATCGCGGCCGACTGATCCGGGCTGCTCGCTCTGCAGGGCAGACCGGCCTCAGGCCATCGCGATGTAATCCCGCATGGCCCGGCTCTCGGCCTCGATCTCGGCGACACGGTGCTTCACGACGTCCCCGATCGAGACGATCCCCGTGACCCGCCCGTTCTCAAGCACCGGAACATGGCGGAAGCGGCCCACCGTCATCAGCTCCATCAACTCATCAACGCTGGTCTCATGGCGGCAGGTAACGACCTTGGCCGTCATGATCCGCGAGACCGGGCTCTCCAATGCGGCCGTCCCAGTTTCGGCAAGAGCGCGGATGATGTCTCTTTCGGACAGGATTCCGAGCAAGCTGCCGTCGGCGCCAGCGACCACGACTGCGCCGATACGCTTCTCGCCAAGCGTGCGGATTGCCTCGGCGAGCGTACGATGCGGCTGCACCGAGATGACATCGTGCCCCTTGTTACCGAGAATCTGCGCGACGTTCATGAACGCGTTCCTCCTGTTTGGCGCACCATCGCCCTGGCGCGCGAAATCAACGGGAGCGTTGCCCGGCCGATGACGGGTCAAGTCGCCAAAGAGGCCGTCGCAAGCCCTTCGCAGAACCGGGAGTGTGGGCGAAGACCGGGGCGACGGCAAGGCGAATGGCGCGAAGCCGCGGGCAGATTGGCGGCTTCGGGCCCCCTCAGCGCCGTACCGCGCCGGGATCGAGCAGCGGGAACAGCAGCAGTCCGACGAGAAAGCCGCCGATATGCGCCTCCCAGGCAATGCTGGTGTCCTCGCCCAGGATCGGAACCAGCCCGGCGCCGAACAGGAAATTCGTGGCGAACCAGATCACGATGAAGATCAGGGCGCGTGGATTGCGCCAGAGATGCCCGAAAGGTTCCGCAGGAATCGAGCGCACCACGGCGTCATCCGCCAACCCACCAAAGCGCAAGCCAGGTGCGAAGACGAAGCGGATCGCGGCGGCAGTCGCCCCTGAAACGGCCGCCGAGGCGCCAACCAAAGGCAGCACATCGAGATCGCGTGACCACCAGTGCAGCAGAGCGCCGCCGATCGTCGAAAGCGCCATCAGATTGAGAAAGCGCCCGGTTCCGAGGCGACGCGCCACCGGACTGCCGAAGGCCGCAAGCCAGACGACATTTGATAGCAGATGCACCCAGGAGCCGTGCAGCAGACCATAGGTGAGCAAGGTCCAGAGGCGTGGGCCGCCATCGGCAATCAGCAACCGCACAAGCTGCAACCGGTCCGCCAGATCCTGCCCGGCCATCCTTTGCGTCAACTCGGCGAGCATGTCCTGCGCACGGCTGGGGTCGAGCCAGAGGCTCAGCCGTGCCGGCACGAAAGCGAGCCAGGACATCAGGACGAAGTCGTCATATTCCGACAGCACGGAGCGCCCGGCCTGGATCAGCGCGAGTGCGGCGATCAGCCAGACGACGGCGGATGGCAGGTTCAGGATCGGTTCGCGCTCTGGCGGGGCCGACGGGCCGGCAGGAATCTGGGACATGCTACGCAACCCTTGCCGAAGCTGCACCTGCGACGCAAGCCGGCCGATGCTTCCTTTTGCGCGGGCCGAATGAAAAAGGGGAGAGCCACCGGCCCTCCCCCTTCTCGGCTGTGGCCCTGCCGCTGCGCGAAGCATCGGCAGCACGGTCACGCCCCCCATTCACCCCGAATGACCCCAGGGCCCACCTCGCGGCCGGCCCTCGAATTGGCTTGCATTTGATAAGCATTTTAACGGGTTATCCACAATGCTAAGATTTCGTTAACCCTAACGAGCCTGCGCCCGTCGTCCTGTCCGCCCCCCATGGCAAGACGGCATGCCCACTGCGTCTCGCGATTCGGCAGGGACCGAAACGTCCCGCGCTCTGACGAATATGTGTCCTTACGACACGTATTCGGACTTGCGGCGTACGCAGACAGGACAGGATGTCAGAATGAAAAACATGAGCACCCGCCTTGTGTTCGATTACTGGGACGTGCTGCGCGGCGAGCGTTCCGCGCCGGAACGGGGCGAGATCGAGCCAGGTGCGCTGCGTCATGCCCTCGCCGACACGTTCGTTCTCGAGAATGAGCCGATCGGGCCCGTCTTTCGGCTGGCCGGCACGCGGCTCTGTGCGCTCTTCGGCAGCGAACTGCGCGGACGCGCCTTTGCCGCACTCTGGCCGGACGTGGAAGCCCAGGGCGAAATGCGCCGCCTCGTGCAAACCGTGATGGATGAATCCGCCGGCGCCGTCGCTGGCCTCTCGGCCGAGACCATGAACGGCTCTCCGGTCTATCTCGAACTGCTGTTGCTGCCGCTGCGCTATCGCGGTCGGACCCATGCACGCGTTCTCGGGGCGCTCTCGCCCGCCCTGACGCCGGAATGGCTTGGGCTCGACACCTTGGCCTCCATGCGCATGATCTCGCTCCGGATGCTGTGGCCGTCGGCCCATAGCCAGCGTGCGCCTGAACCCGTTGCACGCGTCATGCCGCCAAAATTCCTGGTCCTTCCGGGCGGCAGAAACTGAAGATCTAACGTATCGTTAACCCTCCCGCCGCTAGGGTCGGCCCAAATCAGGCTGATCCGATGCTTAGTGCGCAGCACACCTCCCGTCCGGCCATCCGCCCTGTCGAGCGCAGGCGGCATCAGCGTATGAAGGTCGTGCTGCTCGGACGCTACATGCTTCCGAACCGCATGGAATACCCTTGCCAGACGGTCGACATCTCCCCGGGCGGCCTGCATCTCGTCGCCCCCGCCAAGGCCCATCCCGGCGAGCGGGTCATCGTCTATCTCGAACATCTCGGCCGTATTGAGGGCATTGCCGTCCGCACCACGCTGGAAGGCTTCGCGATGACCATCACCGCGACCAGCCGCAAGCGCGAGAAATTCACCGCCCAGCTGACATGGCTGGCCAATCGCGATGAACTGGGACTGCCGGAGGATCGGCGTCACGAGCGCATCATTCCGCGCAATCCCCGCTCGATGCTGACGCTCGATGACGGTTCGGAGCACGTCGTGCGGGTGATCGACATCTCGTTGTCGGGCGTCGCCTTTTCAACCGAGCAGCAACTACCGATCAACACGCCGGTCAAGATCGGCGGCACGGCAGCCAAGGTCGTCCGCCGGTTCGATAGCGGCTACGCGGCGGAGTTCCGCTTCCCGCTCTCTGCCGATGTGCTCGACGAGAATCTCGAGCTCTGATCCGGGCGGCCCATCGCCCCCTCTCTCTTTCAAGACATCGTCTCATGCATGACGCCCGGGCGTCAGCGTGGTCTGGCTGTTTCGGGACCTAGGCCGGGGTGTCAGCCCGTCGATGTCTCAACGTGCGGCGTCGGGGCGACGCGCTGAAATCCAAGCGCCATGCCGGAGCGCCCCCCACATGGGCTCGTCTACGGATTCCGGCCGTACGCCTCGCCTGAGCGGAGTGTGACATGAGGGACAGCTCGCTGCCCTCAGTCGGGGGCGCGCCTCGTCGCGTTTCCCCACAGCGTTAATGAAACCTGCCCACAACATTCAGACCTGCCACAGTTAACGAATCGAGAACGCAGCGCTCACATTTCTTACTTCGGCATTTGGCGTTGATTTATACTGTCAGATGATCCGAATACGTAGCGCCTGATTACATAAAATTGCTTGTTTCCATTTCAAGCGACATCCATCTGCCTCACGCATCGTCTGCCCCAGGGACAGGAAAGGGGACGACATGCTTTCTATTCATCGGGGTACAGTTCTGGCTGCGCTGATCGCAGTTGCTGGAATTTCATCGGTTCAGGCCCAACAGGTTGCGGCTCTACCGGCCGCCGCCATGCCGATTGCAGCTTCGGGCGATGCCCGGGCGCCTTATGCCTGGACGGATTTCTGCAAGCGCAATCCGGTCGAATGCGCGGTCAATACTCAGGAGCCCGAGCGTGTCGAGATGACGCCAAAGCTCTGGAAGACGATTATTGCTCTCAACAACAAGACAAATCGGGAGATCGAAGCGATCACGGACCAGGACCACTGGGGCGTCGTCGATCGCTGGGACATCCCGACCGACGGCAAGGGCGACTGCGAGGATTACGCCCTGCTCAAGCGCAAGCGTCTTGCCGAAGCCGGTGTGCCCCGTCGCGCCATGTTGATGACCGTCGTGATCGACGAGGAAAATGCCGGCCACGCCGTGCTGATGATCCGTACGGATCGCGGTGATTATGTGCTCGACAACAAGCGCAACGCGATCCTGCCGTGGAGCCAGACCGGCTACGTCTACGTCAAGCGCGAGTCGCAGTATCAGACGGGTTGGACCTCGCTCGGCGGACTCTCGACGCCGACTGTCGCTTCGGCTCGCTGAAGACGAACAAGATTGGCCGCAGCACCAGGCTGCCGCGGCCACATGGACGGCGAGGCTCGGTCACGTCCCCACCCCACCCCGTCCCCAGGCCGGGTTTCGCCATAGGGCCGACGCTTCCCCCCGAGGCGTCGGCCCGTCTCGTTTCCGGCCCTGGCCGGTGCGGTTGGATGATCGGACCAGATATCGTACCCGGACCGAGGATCTGAACTTCTGCGTGTGCGCCGGCCTTCCTGAAAACCGCAATCCGCCCTTCGGGCCGCTGCTTCAGCCGATCTGCTTGAGCCCGACGGCAAACTGCTTCCAGCGCGCGACATAGGCACGGGCCGAGCCTGCAATGCCGGCAATCGCCGCCTCGTCGAGCGTGCGGATGGCGCGGGCGGGAGACCCGACGATCAGCGAGTTCTCCGGAAACTCCTTGCCCTCGGTCACGAGAGCATTGGCGCCGACCAGGCTGTTGCGGCCGATTTTCGCGCCGTTCAGTACCGTCGCGCCCATCCCGATCAGGCTGTTCTCTCCGATGATGCAGCCATGCAGGATCGCCCGGTGGCCGATGGTGCAGCCGGCTCCGACGCGCAGCGGCGAGCCCATATCGGTGTGCAGGACGCAGCCCTCCTGGATATTGCTGCCTTCGCCGATTTCGATCCATTCATTGTCGCCACGCAGCACTGCGCCGAACCAGATTCCGACGCCGGCTGCGAGCTTCACCCTGCCGATCACATGCGCATCGGGCGCAAGCCACCACTGGCCTGCGGCGGGGCATTCGGGGGCAGTCCCGTCGAGCGAATAGAGCGGCATGGGCGGATCATCCTTCTGCAAACCTGCCGCGAGGATTGCAGGTCGGCCGGCCGCCCCGTCAAGCGCCGCCGACGTAATGCAGCAGGTCGAGCACCACGCGCCCCGAGGCGACGCTCCAGAGAGACGCCGCCATGCTCGCCAGCATGACGAAGGCAAAGGGCCGGCCATCGCTGCGGCGGCCCCTCACGGTATTGCGAAGGATGAGAAACGGCGCGCTGAAGACGACGACCGGCACGCTCGCGACCGCGGCCAACCCTCCCGTCTGCAGCAGTTGAAAATCAGCACGCTTCTCGGTGAACAGCTCGAAGGCGCTCGCCATCAGCCCGGCAAAGGCAAAGCCGATGAACAGGGACTGGAGTGCCTCGACGGCAGCGGGTTCGATACGCAACGTCACGGCTCCGGGCGAGAACGCACCTGCACTGTGCCGCATGGTTTACGAAGTGTGAAGAAATCTCGTTAGCGATGGTTAACCCTTGCGCCGCGCGGCAATCCTCGCGCAATCCGCATGGTTTACGKAGCATTAAGGCGCGTCTGATTCAGTCACTGGCACCTGTTATCGAGGTGCTTGGATCTTGACCGCATACGCGCACCATTCGCCCCAACGCGCCGCCGGCCTCACGACCGTGGTCCGCGCACGCCTGAATCGGCCGCCGCCGCCCCTGCCTCGCGCTGACGGCGCGCTCTGGAAGGCGGCCGGCGCGATCCTGCTGGTTGCCGCCGCAGCAACCGGATACGCTCTCTACGGCCATCGCCTGGCGGCAGCTCCTGTGACCCAGCACCAGCCGGCGCGCGTCGGCCAGGTCTCGCTTCTGGTTCCCCAGGATCTGGCCGGCTCCGAACAGGAAGACAGCGAGCGGGTGGTCGGCATGACCCGGCTGCGTCTCGACTGGCCGAGTTTCGGTCCCGTGACCGCCCAAAGCCGACGCAAGCTACTGGTCACGTTGAGCCCGCCCGACAAGGTCAACGAGCCGGCGACACAGCTCTCGGTCTATGCCCGCTTCCTGACTCCGACGGTCTGGTCCAATCCGGGCGGGCTTGTCGTACGCGGGTTCCGCAAGGGCTCACCCTATGAGGGCGACGAGCTCTACGTTTCGGTCCCGGATGGGCGAGGCTTTGCAGCGCGCTGCCCGGTGAACACCGGCCCCGCCCCTCTCGACGAACTCTGCCGCGTCACCTTCCGGCATCGCGGACTTGACGTGAACATCCGCTTCCCGCGCGCCGTCATCGCCGACTGGGAGCTGATGGTCGGCGGCGTCAGGCGCACCATCGATGGGATGATGCGCTGAGCCGCTGATGGCCCTCAGCCTTCGAGATCGACGTCGAGGATCGCCATGGTGAAGTTGAACGAGCGGTCGCCATCCTCGTCGTCGACATGGATGATGCCGATGAACTCTTCACCCAGATAAACCTCGGCGGAATCGGTCTTCTTCATGCGCGCCCGCACGCTGATGCCATGATTGGCGAAGGTGCGCCGAAGATAGGCTTCGAGCTTGGCGAGTTCTGTCTTGTCCACTGGTTGGTCCTTTCAGAGTGGCGGGACGGATGCCATGGCCGGGCTGCGAGGGCAAGCGAAACGCTGTCACGCCCGCGTTCAACCTGAGATCCGGGCCTCGCGCTGCGTCACGCTCGCATGGCAGCGCTTGCTCCTGCATATCTGCCGCCCTCGCGGTGATCGTGCCATGTTCCATCCCCCACATCGCCAATGATGGATTGCCCGATGACGCCCTGGCTGCCCGCTGCCCTGAATTATGTCTCGAGCTGGCTCGAATTCCAGCGCCGCCATCACGATCAGCCGGGCTGCGCCGTGGCCATCGCGAGCGGCCAGAAGATCGTCCTGGAGGCTGCCTTCGGCAGCGCCGACATCGAGACCGGAGAAGCGTTGACGCCGCGCCACGGCTTTCGCATCGCCTCGCATTCCAAGACGTTCACGGCAGCCGGGATCCTGCGACTGGTCGAGGCGGGCCGCATCAGGCTCGATGACAAGGTCGGCAGCTTTGTCACCGGCCTGCATCCTGACGTCGCCGCCGTGACCCTGGCGCAACTGCTCTCGAACAGCGCCGGCCTGACCCGAGATGGCGCCGACAACGGCCAGTTCTTCGACCGCAAGCCCTATCTCAGCAAGGACGAGCTGCTCGCCGATCTCTCGGTTGCGCAGCCCTTTCCGCCCTCGCAGCGCTTCAAATACTCGAACCATGGCTTCGGCCTTCTCGGCCTCGTCATCGAAGCCGTGACGGGCCAGGCCTATCGTGACTGGATTGCCGCCGAGGTCGTCGCACCTGCGCAACTCAGCGAAACCCGCCCTGATATCGGGCTCTGGGCAGACCGCCCCATGGCCAAGGGTCATAGCCCCAGAATGCCTCTTGGGCGCAGGGTKGTCATTCCCGGAGACAACCCCGGACACGCCATGACCTCCGCCGCCGGCTTCGTGGCTACTGCCGCAGACGTCGCGCGTTACTTCGCGCAGCTTTCACCGCAGGCAGAGCGCAGCATCCTGTCTGCGCTCAGTCGCCGCGAGATGAGCCGCCGTCTCTGGCCCGACGACGAAGCCAGTCTTGGCCGCCATTACGGCCTTGGCACGATTTCCGGCGGACATGGCGACTGGAAATGGTTCGGCCATTCCGGTGGTTTCCAGGGCTTCATCACCCGTACCGTCGTCCTGCCGAAGCAGGACCTGACGATCTCGGTCCTGACCAATGCCATTGACGGGTTGGCCCATCAATGGCTCGACGGCATCCTCCACATCGTCCGGACATTTTCCGATGAAGGTGGCCCCTCACCCGAGACCGAAGGCTGGGTTGGGCGCTGGTGGAGCATCTGGGCCTGCGGCGATCTCGTCCCCGTCGGCAACAAGGTGCTCTGCGCCAGCCCGGCCCTCTTCACGCCCTTTCTCGACGCGGGAGAGATCGCGGTCGAGGCTCCTGACCAGGGTCGCCTGAGCAAGGCGTCGGGCTTCAACAGCCCGGGTGAGACAGCACGCCTGGTCCGCGACAGCACCGGCGCAATCGAGTCGATCTGGCTCGGCGGCGCGCATCTCGTCTCCGAGGCTGCGCTGCGCGCCGAGATGCTTGATCGCTATGCGAAGCGCAGCGGCTAGCTCATCGCCCCGGGTCTCGTATCCGGTCCGATGAGCTGATCCTCCGTGTTTGCATCGGTCCGAAACCGCGTTCGACGCTTCGGGCCGGCGCATGAGGTTTCGGCGCCGGTACGCACCTGCCCGCCGGCCGCCACTCGTCAGCGCATGAAGTGCAGCTTCGTGAAGCGGCTGCGCAAGGCCGTGACATCCCGTGCAACGGCCCCGGCGGGCCGAGCTCCGCTCAGACCTTCAGCGATATAGCCGGCGAGCTCCGGCATGTCGGCAGCTGTCATGCCGAAGCGCACGATCTCGGGCGTCCCGAGCCGCAGGCCGTTGACATCGCCTGCGACGGGCGCGATCGGCAGGCCGATCCCGCAACTCAGGATGTTGACCTCGCGCAGCCGTTTCGCGGCCGCCTGCCCGCCGCCGTAGGGGGCCGCCTCGATGGCGAACTGATGCGATGTCGTGATGCCGCGATCGCGCGCGAAGACCGGGACCTGCCGTTCGACAAGGGCATCGGCCAGCGCCTTCGCGGTCTGCGCCATCATCTGCGCATAGGCGCGGCCATGCGCCTTCCAGTCGAGCAGCGTAATGGCGAGAGATGCCGATTTTGCCGCGTCGAAATTGGCGGTCAGACCGGGATAGGCGATGGCATCGAGCTTCCTGGCAAGGTCGGCGTCATTGGTGACGATCAGGCCCGAAGGCGGACCGCCCAGGCTCTTGTAGGTGCTCATCGTCATCAGATGCGCTCCCTCCTGCAGTGGTTGCTGCCAGGCATGGCCGGCGATCATGCCGGACATATGGGCGGCATCGAACAGCACGATCGCTCCGACCTCGTCCGCGATGGCGCGGATCTCGCGGATCGGATGCGCGAACAGGTTGAGGCTGCCGCCGATGCTGATCAGCTTCGGGCGGAGACGCAATGCGTCCTCACGCAGCCTGCCGAGATCGACCGTGTAGTTCAGCGCGTCGACCGGCGCGGGATGGGTGATGACGCCGTAAAGCCCGGCCGCGCCAGCGCCATGATGAGTGACATGCCCGCCGATATCGCCCGGTGGAGCGATGATGCAGTCCCCCGCCTTCGCCACCGCCATGAAGGCATAGAGATTGGCGATGGCACCCGACGGCACCCGGATTTCTGCGTAGCGGGCACCAAAGACCTGTGCCGCGAGCTCCGCGGCAATGATCTCGATCTTCTCGATCGCCTCGAGCCCCATCTCATATTTGTCGCCGGGGTAACCGAGCGAAGGCCGCGCGCCCAGGCCGGCCGAGAGCGCCGCCTCCGCTTTCGGGTTCATGATATTGGTTGCGGGGTTGAGATTGACGCAATCGCGCTCGTGGATCGCGCGGTTCTCCGTCGTCAACGCCTGGATCGACCGCTCGGTCGCATCGAGATCCTGCAGGGCGACGGTCTCGGCGACCGTGAGCACGTAGTCCTCGCTTGCCGCTGGCACCCAGTCGCGCCTGCCCAACGCCGCCATGTCCGTTTCTCCATCCGGTCGAACCGCAACGCGCGGTACGCCGTGATTGGAGCCGTTTGCCGCAGGTGGCGCAAACGAGTTATCGTCGCCGCAAGACAGAGAAAATCTAAGGCTCCGACAGGTCGCCATGCCCGTGACGCCACCACGCCCCCGTCTGCCCCCACTCAACGCGCTACGTGCCTTCGAGGCCGCCGCGCGCTGCGAGAGTTTTGCCAAGGCAGCAGAGGAACTCGGAGTGACGGCTGGCGCGGTGACGCAGCAGATCCGACAGCTGGAGGCAGCGCTCGGGGTCCAGCTGTTCCGGCGGTTGCCACAAGGTGTCGCCTTGACGCCGGCTGCCCGTGCGGCGCTGCCGCGCCTCAGCCGCGGCTTTGATCTGCTGGCATCGTCGATGCTGGAACTGGGCGGAGGGCATGAGAGCCGCACGCTCACCATCGCCGCCCTGCCCTGCATCGCCCAGCTATGGCTCTCACCGCGTCTTGCCGGGCTTCAGCAAGCGTTCCCCGGATTGCAGGTCTCGGTCTCGGCCATGGAGCAACCACCGAACACAAGGCACGAGCTTTGCGACATCGCAATCTTCTATCTTGGGGATGGCAAGGCCGCTCCATCGGCGCTCGTGCTCGACCCTGATGCGATCACACCGGTCTGCTCTCCCKCCGTCGCATCCCGGCTCCAGACCGTTGCCGGCCTCGCTGATGAGACCCTGCTGCACGACGCGGTCTGGCGCGGCGACTGGGCGCGCTGGCTGGCCTCCATCGACGCCGGTGAGAGCGTCGATCCGGCGCGTGGCCCGTCATTCTCGCTCTACAGCGTCGCGCTCGATGCTGCGCTGTCGGGTGCTGGCGTGCTGATGGGCCGGCTCAGCCTGCTCCAGCCCTATCTTGCCGATGGTCGGCTGGTCGCGCCGCTTGGACCTGCGTTGACGACACCGGACCGGATGACCCTGCTGTTGCCGGCACAAGGTCACCCCCGCCGCCAGGAGGTCGCCGATTGGCTGCAGGCGTCAGGACGGATTGGTGCTCAGATGTGAGCGCCGCAGTCGCCGGCGAGAATCTGATCCATGGAGCGCGACGGCTCGGCGCAGCCCGCTTCCCCGACTACCTTTGCGGGTACGCCGGCAACGGTGGTGTTGCGCGGCACCGCAGTCAGCACGACTGAACCGGCTGCGACACGGGCGCATTTGCCGACTTCGATATTGCCGAGGATCTTGGCGCCGGCGCCGATCAGGACCCCCTTGCGGATCTTCGGATGGCGGTCGCCGCTCTCCTTGCCGGTGCCGCCCAGCGTCACGTCCTGCAGCATCGAGACGTCATCCTCGATCACAGTCGTTTCGCCGACCACGAGGCCCGTTGCATGGTCGAGGAAAATGCCCTTGCCGATGCGCGCCGCGGGATTGATGTCGGTCTGGAATACTTCGGAGGAACGGCTCTGCAGATAAAGCGCGAAATCGCGACGCCCCTGGTTGAGCAGCCAATGCGCCAGCCGGTGGCCCTGCAGGGCGTGGAAGCCCTTGAAGAACAGCACGGGCTCGATCAGCCGCTTGCAGGCCGGGTCACGGTCGAGCACCGCAAGAACATCGGCGCGCATGCCCTGGGCGATCTCGGGGTCGGCAGCGATGGCCTCGGCAAAGGCCTGCTCGATCAGATCCGCCCCGAGAGCGGGATGCGCGAGCCGCGCCGCCACGCGATGGCCGACCACCGCCTCGAAACTCGGCTGGTTGAGAATCGACGACAGAATCAGGCTGCCCAGCGCTGGCTCGATGCCGAGCGCCTGTTCGGCCTCGCGCCGCAGCCGAGTCCAAACCGGATCGACCCTGTCGAGCCCGGTGACCGGGTGGCGCGGTTCTACGACGGAGCGCCCTGACGGCATGATCGTTCTCCGKAATACGGTGTGTTTCAGAACCGCACTCTAGCACGGCGCCATGCTGCAATGCCAAACAAGAACGCTGCCTTGCCCTGCCTGGACCGCAGGGAAACCGGCATCAAACCTGGGATATCCGCCCCAAACCGTTGCATCCGCCGGCATGTCATCGCGAGGCGATGAAATCGTCGGCTCAGAGCCATCTGAGGAAATCGAGCACGGCCTGCTTGTGGGTCTTGTCCCCAACTGCGAGGTTGTGATCGCGCCCCTCGATCGCGAAAGCCTCCGCATTCGGAATGAGAGCCGCGAGTTCCTGCCCGGAGCCCGCGACATCGTCCTTGGTTCCGACGCTGACCAGGGCCGGCATCGCGATGCGGCCGACCTCGTCTGGCGTGAGCGTCTGCCGCGACCCGCGAATGCAGGCTGCGAGTGCCTTGAGATCGCTCTTGTTGGCGTCCGCAAAGGCACGGAACATCCGCTGCATCGGGTCGCTCAGGACATCGAGCGAGGGAGCCTCCATCGCATCCGCAATGCCGAGCGGCAGGCCGACGCCCTCGACAAGATGAATGCCGAGCCCGCCGAGCAGCAGCGAACGCAGGCGCTGCGGATGGGCAAGCGCGAGATGGGCCGAGATGCGCGCGCCCATCGAATAACCCATCACGTCCGCCCGCGCGATCTCGAGGTGATCCATCAGGCGGCGCACATCCTCCGCCATGATGTGCGAGGAATAGGCCTCCGGCTCATGCGGTTTGTCGCTCTGGCCGTGGCCGCGATTGTCGAGCGCAACGACACGGTAACCCGCATGGGTCAATGTCTTCGTCCACTGCGTATTGACCCAGTTGACCATGTGGCTGGAGGCAAAGCCATGGACCAGGATGATGCTCTCGCCGCGCGGCGCGTCATTGGTCGGGGCGAGGTCGATGAAGGCGAGATTGACGCCGTCCGAGGAGAATTTCTGCATGGCACGTCGCGGAAGCTGCGGGGGGTCTTCACCTGCCATGCAGGAGCGACTTTGTGTAGCTGTGTTTCCGCCGCTTGCCTATGAAGGCTGATATGAGCCACGCTGAGACGGCCCCGACATCGTCGCTTCCACGCCGCCGGATCGACCTTGTCGATCTTGCCCGCGGCCTCGCTCTGCTGGCGATGTTCGTCTACCACTTCGCCTATGATCTTTCCCATTTTGACCTGATTGCAACCGATGTCCCCGCCCATCCCGGCTGGAGCGCCTTCGCGCGCCTGATCGCAGGGTCCTTCCTGACCATCGTCGGCTTCAGCCTGGTGCTGGCGACGCGCAKGGGCGTKAACCTGTCCGCCTATTTCCGCCGGCTGGCCATGGTCGTAGGCGCCGCGGCGCTGGTCACGATCGCGACCTGGTTCGCCATGCCGGAGAGCTTCATCTACTTCGGCATCCTCCACAATATCGCGCTCTCCAGCGTGCTCGCCCTGCCCTTCCTGCGACTGCCGGCCGCTGTCCTGCTCCTGTTCAGCGCCCTGTTATTCGCGCTGCCACTGCTTCCTGCGCCGCAAATGCTCGATCAACCCTGGCTGCTCTGGCTCGGCTTCGCTCATGTCTCCGGGGCAACCGCCGATTTCGTACCGATCGTGCCCTGGTTCGGATGCGTGCTGGCAGGCATGGCTCTCGGAAAGATGGCGCTCGCCAGGCAGGGAAGCTGGAGCCACTGGCAGGCGCGCTCGCTGCCGGCCCGCGTCATCGCCTGGGGCGGGCGGCACAGCCTCAGCGTCTACCTGCTGCACCAGCCGATCTTCATCGGAGTGCTGCTCATCGTCATGCGGCTGGCCGTCGGCCCCGAGCAGGAAGCGCGCCCGTTTCTGATCTCCTGCCTGCGCAGCTGTGTCAGCGCCGAAACCTCGCTGCAAGTGTGCGAGAAGGCCTGCAATTGCGCGATCGATGGCCTCAAGCGCGACGGACTCTGGCAAAAAGTCCTGTCAAACACGCTCACCCGGGAGGAAAGCGCGCGCACCGGATCGATTGCAGGTGCCTGCTTCCGGGCGCCCTGAGGCGCTTGCGCACACTGGCGCGGGCCGGCGTGACGGGTTAGAGGTGGGGCAAATCAACGCAAGAGCATGATCCATGGCCGATACGGGCATCCCGCATTTCCATAACCAGCCCGGCGTTGCCGTCATTCATGTCGGCGCGAAGGAATTCATGTGCATCGGGGCCAAGCCGCCCTTCGATCACCCGCATGTTTTCCTCGACATGGGCTCAGACGGCGAGATCATCTGCCCTTATTGCTCGACCTTGTTCAAATACGAGCCCTCGCTGTCGGCAGGCGCCTGCACGCCGCCGGAATGCGCCCATCACGAGGCAGCCAAGGCAGCGTGACGGGCGCCGGCGTTCAAGGCGCCCGCCGCTTCCGATCGCGACCGGTCGTTCCGGTTTCTGGCGCATCCGATTGCCGAAGACAGCCGTGTCCGCTCCCCATATCCTGATCGCCGGCTCCGGCATCGGCGGACTTACAGCCGCCATTGCACTCGCGCGGCGCGGCTTCTCCGTGACGGTCGCGGAAAAGCGCACCGGCTTCGGGGAAACCGGTGCCGGCATCCAGCTTTCGCCAAATGCCGGGCATGTTCTCGAAGCTCTCGATCTCGGCCTCGCCGTCAAGCGCGCCTCTGTGGTTGCCGAACGCCTCGTTGTGCGACGCTGGCAGGATGGCTCTCCGCTGGCAGAAATGCCGATGACCGCCGTCGGCTCCGGAACACCCTTCCGCACCATACGCCGAACCGACCTGCACACTCTGCTGCTCG
This sequence comes from Allobosea sp. 05T439, assembly GCF_056396005.1. Lineage (NCBI taxonomy): Bacteria > Pseudomonadati > Pseudomonadota > Alphaproteobacteria > Hyphomicrobiales > Alloboseaceae > Allobosea > Allobosea sp. 05T439. Next base: position 48,087 of record NZ_JBFTKP010000009.1, read on the forward strand.
ACGCCGCCCGTTCCCTGCGCGGCATCCGGCTCATCGTCGGCCGCGGCCTGCGCGACATCGCCCAGAACGCGGACGGCATCACCGCGACGCTCGCGACCGAAGCCGGCCAGTTGGAGACCATTTCGGCACTGGCGCTGGTCGGCGCCGACGGGCTCTGGTCGCGCAGCCGCGAACTCATCGGTGATAACGCTCCGCCGGTCTTCACCGGCTATGAGGCCTGGCGGACCCTGGTACCCAACGCCGGCGGCCGCGCCGCGCCCGGCGTCGTGACCCTGCATCTCGGCCCGGGCCGCCATGCCGTGCATTACCCTGTCTCCGGTGGTCGCGAGACCAATCTCGTCGTCATTCGCGAAGCGAAGGAGGCCCGTGAGGGTTGGTCCCGCGACGGTGAGCCCGGGCAACTCGCCGCTCATCTCACCAAGGCCGAGCCCGTGCTGCACAAGCTTGCGACAGCGGCGCCCCGCTGGCTGGTCTGGTCGCTCTTCGACCGGCCGCCCGCAGCGATGGCACAGGGGCGCATCGCCTTGCTCGGCGATGCCGCCCATCCGGTCCTGCCCTTCATGGCGCAGGGTGCCGCGCTGGCGATCGAGGATGCCGGCGTCCTGACGCAGGAACTGACGGTTCATCTCCAGCAGGGCGGCGCCGCAGCGCTACCGGCGGCGCTCGCGGCCTATGCGACAGCCCGGCAGGACCGTGCCCGGCGCGTCCAGGCCACGAGCCGCAGCAACGGTCGGGCCTATCATTTGGAATGGCCCTGGACTATCGCGCGCAACTTCGCAATGCGCCGCCTTGGGCCCGATGGCATGCGCCATCGTCTCGATTGGCTCTACGATTGGCGATTGCAAGCCTAGGGCATCTCGCCTTCGCCGCATTCACTTCCTATCTCTCATGTGGAACCATCGGATGGAGACCACATGATCCGCGTCAATCTCTACGAGCAGCTCGCCGGCCAGAGGACTCGCATGCCGCGCTGGGCCTCCTGGCTGACCGTGGCAGCAAGCCTCGTTCTTGGCGTGACGCTGTTCCTCCTCGCAGCGAGCCTCGCCCTGATCCTCATTCCCGTCGTGCTTGCTGCCGGCGCGATCGCGGCCTGGCGCCTGAAGAGCAAGCTGAAGGCTGCCGGGTTCGACCAGCGCGATCCGTTCGCTCCGGTCCGTCCGGGTGCTGCGCGCGTCGAGGTCATCGATGCCGAGTACCGCATCATCGAGCCTGGCGAGCAGCCGCGGCGCTGACACGATCGCCATGCGTCCGACCGGATGCATGGCGGCGAACGATCGCTTTGCGTAGCATCGGATGTCTCCGAAACGTGGTTTCCACTCTTCGGCGCGATGCTCTGGCCCCCCAGAAGGATAGCCTCTACAGCAGGAGGCCCGCAGCCGCGCAGGCGGCAAGCGTCGGGATCATCCCGACCTTGAAGCGCAGCATTGCAATCATCGCGGCCAGGCCCACACCCTCGTTGCTTCACCGAGCGTCGGCATGCCCGCCACTGCTGGCGCCGCCTTGTCCGTCGCTGCGATCGTCATGGCCGCCGCTCAGGTCCTACTCGTCGGGGACGGCCAGTTATGGGTTTCTTCGGTTGCATCCCGGCACCAGCGATAGAAAGGCGTGATAGAGCAGCATACCGGCATCGCGTTGTGCCAGATCGTCATTGAACATGCGCGATAGCCCCAGCGAGGCAGCCAGGAAACCGGCGGATTCCGGCACCAGGTCGAGCCGCGCCGTATCGGCGGCGCGCACGATCGTGGCGAGACGACCCAGCACCGCCGAGGCGAGGCCAAACTCCTCCAGCATGATGTCAAAGCTGCAACGCTCGCCGCGATCACTCCAGAATACGCCGTCGATATCGAAGGGAACGGCCTGGAAGCGATCGGCCACCGCCACGCCCCGAAGGGGCCACGAACAGGATCACCGCTTTCGGAGCGACGAAGCGACGAATCAGCCCGGGGGGCACGCGATGCGGTCGGCCTTTGGGACGTGAGCGCGTCACGCAGACGATCGCCTGGGCATCGGGCAGACCGATGAGCCGGTACAAGGGGGATGTGGCGATCTGTGTGCTGGAAGACGCGAGCGTCCATCCCCGAATGAGGAAAACAGACGCGATCCTTGGGCTGACGCCTCACGGGGTCGTCGCGAAAAACCCCTAGGCCGGGATCAGACCACGGCTACTCCGGCAGGATCAATTGCGATTTCGAGCTGGCTGCCMTTGCACCGGACATGCCGGTGCAAGGGCAAAGGGCGTGCTCAATCCAGCCGGCTCACCAGCACCTTGTCGATGCGGCGCCCGTCGAGATCGACCACCTCGAAGCGCCAATGCCCCTTCTCGAAGAACTCTCCGACATTGGGCAGATGGTTGAGTTCGGCCAGGATGAAGCCGGCGACCGTCTGGAAATCGGCATCGCGCGGAATGTGGATGCCGAGTTCGTGCGAGAACTCGTCCACCTGCATCCAGCCTGCAACGAGATAGGAGCCGTCGGCACGCGTGACGATCGGCGGCTCGTCCTCGTCCTCCTCCTGGAAGACGCCGGTGATCGCCTCCAGCACGTCGCCGGGTGTGATGATGCCTTCGAAATGGCCGTACTCGTCGAAGACCAGCGCCATGTGGACGCGCGAGGACTTGATCTCCCGCAGCACCAGCAGGGCGTTGGCGGTGTCCATCACCACGGGTGCTTCCTGCACCAGGGCGCGCAGATCCTCGGTGCTGCCGGCGGACAGGAAATCGACCATATCCTTGACCACAATGACGCCGACGATCGCGTCCGACTCGCCGTCCTGAACCGGGAGCCGGGAGCGTTTGGAGGCACGAACCTGCGCGCGGATCTCCTCAGCTGTATCGGAGAGATCGATGACCTCGACCTCGCGGCGCGGCGTCATCAGCGCACGGGCGGAGCGATCGGCAAGGCGCATCACACCCGAGATCATCTCGCGTTCGTCGCGCTCCAGCACGCCGGCTGTTTCGGCCTCGGCAATGATGGTGCGGACCTCTTCCTCGGTCACCCTTTCTTCCGACTCGCCCTTCTGGCCGAGCAGCGCCAGCACGGTCTTGCCGGAGAGGTCGAGCAGGAAAACCAACGGCGCACCGATGCGCGACAGCAGGGACATCATCGGCGCAACGCGCGCCGCCACCCGCTCGGGGTCGCGCAACGCGATCTGCTTCGGCACCAGTTCGCCGACGATCAGCGAGAGATAGGTAATGGCAACGACGACCGTCCCGACGCCAAGACCATCGGCGACACGATTGGAGAACCCTTGCCCTATCAACCATTCCGACAGACGCGCACCCAGCGTCGCACCGGAGAAGGCACCGGACAGGACACCGACCAGCGTGATGCCGATCTGCACCGTCGAAAGGAACCGGCCGGGATGCTCCGCGAGGCGTATCGCCGTCGCTGCACCCTTGCTGCCTTGATCGCTGAGAACCTTGAGCCGCGCCGGACGGGAGGAGACCACTGCGAGTTCGGACATGGCGAGAAGACCGTTAATGACGGTCAACGCGACGACAATCAGGATCTCGGTTAACAAAACCCGCCCGCAGCATGCAGGGCCGCGCTCAATATCGACCTGCTTTCGGGCTTCTTATAGCGCATCGCGACGACTTGGCGATGGGTAAGCTTGAAGTTTGTGATAGCGAAATTTTGGCGGGCGCGAAGAAGCTCCGTGCCTTAACTGTAAGGGGGACAGGTGAGATGAATGCTCTACCTGGCCTTCGATGACAGCGTCGATACTTCCGGAGCACGCCTCGAGCCATGACTGATCCACGTCTCTTCGCCCCCGCGACACTGCGCAATCGTGAGCCGATCCTCGCTATCCTGCGCTCGACCCTTCCAGCCACCGGCCTAGTCCTGGAGATCGCCAGCGGCTCGGGCGAGCATGTCAGCCATTTCGCCGCCGCCCTGCCCGCACTGACCTTCCAGCCCTCGGACCCTGATCAGGATGCGCTCATCAGTACTGCGGCCTGGATCAGGGAAAGCCGGCTCGCCAATATTCGTCCGCCCGTTCAGCTCGATGCCGCAGCGGCCGAATGGCCGGTCTCCGCCGCCGATGCCATCATCTGCATCAACATGATCCATATCTCGCCCTGGGCCGCGACGCGTGGGCTGATGATGCAGGCCGGCAAGCTGCTGCCGGAAGGCGCTCCACTCTATCTCTACGGGCCCTATCGCCGGCCTGGCCGCACCCTCGAACCGAGCAACCTCGCCTTCGATGAAAGCCTGCGCGCCCGCAACGCGGAATGGGGCTTGCGCGAACTCGGCAACGTCGTTGCACTGGCGAAACAGGCAGGGTTTGGTGAGCCGGACGTAACCGAGATGCCGGCGAACAATCTGAGCCTGGTGTTTCGGCACGGGCCGCGCGGCTGATCCGCGCAATCGCAAGGCAAGCTTGGTGCGGACGGCGGGACTCGAACCCGCAAGCCTTTAGGGCGCAAGATTTTAAGTCTCGTGCGTCTACCAGTTTCGCCACGTCCGCGTGGACGCAGCCCTAGCGACAGCAGACGGCGGGCGCAAGCGCCTCAATGACGGCGAGCGGGCTTGTACCACTCGACTCCATCGGGATCGACATAGAGCCCCGGCGCAACATCGGAGCCGATGCGCTTCTGCTCCATCGGCACGCGCACGGTGTCGTCGCGATCGCCGCGCTTTACATAGGGGCCGCTCTCCTGCGGATCGTGGCCGCGCCCGCCTCTCCCAATCGAGCTGGCCTGGCCGATGACGCCGCGCCGCCCACCAATCTTGTCCTCGAGTGTCGTGATCGAGCGGCCGGCGAAGGCGATCTTCGTCGCGCCCTCGACCACGGGCAGGGCGCGGCTCGCGGTTCCCTCTCCCGTGACGCGGACACCGGTGAAGCGCGGCACATAAGTCGCGCCCCCACGGCCAAAGGAGTCCCAGCCACCCGTCGAGGAAACCTGCGCACCACAGCGCTTGTGGCTGCGCTCGCACAGGGCGCGCGACGCATAGCGTGGCGCCTTCTCCTCGAATTCGGCCCGGGCATTGCGATAGGCGAAATCACATTGCGCAGCAGTGAGCCGTCCCGCCTCGATGCATTCGTCGCGCCGCTCGTAGGTCTGGCTCGGCGCCTGCGCCGCGAGATCGGCGGGGCCCGCGAAGGAAAGAGCCGGCAGGAGCGCTGCGACGCGCATTATTGCGGCGAGGGAAGAGGCGGCCGTCATGATCATGACTCGGGCAATAACCGTAGAATTATGGCGTCACAGCAGCGCCCGCATCGTCGACGCAAGCTCGCGCGTCGCACCATAGTCGATCTTGCCGTTGCCCAGCACCGGAATCGCGCGCGCGACCAAAATGGCGCGCGGCGTCCACAGTTCGGGAAAGCCCTGCTGCTTCGCCGCTACCTGCAACGCAGCCTTGTCGGCATCAGGCTTTTCGGTGACCAGCACGAGTTGCTCGCCCTTGCGCGCATCCGGTAGCGCGACAACGACATGATTGAACCCAGGCCAGAGGGCCGCCACCATTGTTTCCACCGCAGCCAGCGAGACCATCTCGCCGCCGAGCTTGGCGAATCGCTTGGCCCTGCCGCGGATGCTGACGAAGCCGTCCTCGATCACCACGATATCGCCGGTATCGTGCCAACCGCCTTCGGGCGGCACGATACGCCCGGGCTCGTCCGCGCTGAGATAGCCCAGCATCACATTCGGGCCGCGGACATTCAGCCGCCCACCTTCATGAATGCCCTCGACCGGATCGAGCCGCGCCTCGATACCGGGCAGGAGTTTTCCGACGCTGCCCTCGCGGGTCGCGACGGGAGTGTTGCAGGCGAGCACCGGCGAGCATTCGGTGCAGCCGTAGCCTTCGAGGATCGTGGTGCCGTAGGGCTGCCACATCGCGCGTGTCTCCGGCTTCACGCGCTCGGCTCCGGCCACGACATAGCGCACGCTCTTCAGATCGTCGGGATCGGCAGCGCGCGCATAGCCCTGGAGGAATGTGTCGGTCGAGAACAGGAAGGTGCAGCCCATCTCGCCGATCAGTTTCGGCACCTGCTTGTAATGGAGCGGGCTCGGATAGAGCACGACCTTCATGCCGTGGAGCAGCGGCATCAGCAGCCCTGCGGTCAGGCCGAAGGAATGGAAGGCGGGCAACGCGTTCATGACAATATCGCGCTCGGAGAGGAAGCCGGCCGCAAGCGCAAAGATCTGGCGGGTATTCGAGACGAGGTTGGCGTGACTCAGCACCACGCCCTTCGGCTTGCCCTCGGTGCCGGAGGTGAACAGCACCACAGCTGGATCATCCGGCCGCCCTTCATAGGCCCGCAGGGCAAATGCCGGTGCCAGGCTCTGCATCGCGGCAAGCATCTTGTCGAAACTGGTCAAATCCCGGCGGATATCCTCAAGATAGACGACCCGCCTGCCCTCGCCGAGTGCCGCGATCTCATCGTCGAGCTTGGCCTGGTTGACGAAGCGACGCGAGGTGACGATCGTCTTCAAGCCGGCCAGTTCGGCCGCCGCCCGCAGGTTCTTCACCCCTGCCGTGAAGTTCAGCAGTGCCGGCACGCGGCCAAAGGCCGAAAGCCCGAACAGCGTCACCGCCATGCCCTGGACATTGGGCAGCATCAGTCCGACGCGTTCCCCCAACTCCGTGCCTGAAGCGAGCTTTCGCCCCAGAACCAGCGCTCCCAGAACGAGCCGGCCGAAGGTMACCGGCTGACGCTCCGGATCCTCGAGCGCGACGCGGCCCTTGCCACGCCGCGCAACCGCCTGAAGCAGCCCCCGAAACAGCGTGATGCGCGCGTCCTTGGCGTCGAAATCCGACGCGTTCAATTCGGTGGCGGCCATATCCTGGCTCTGCTCCCGGCTGGCGTTTCCCATGGAGGTTCACCGTAGCGGGATACCGTCCGGTTTCAACGCGAATGCGACGGTTGAGCCCCTGCTCTCCGCTCAAGCTGCAATCGCATCCAGCCCGATCCGTGGCAACGGCATCGGCGCCATTGGTGACACAGCCCCGTCGAACGCAGAAGGGCGGTTGCTTGGTCATTCGCGACCAGGCAACCGCCCTTCGACTGTGGCCTGCGCACCGATCATGCGCGCAGGCCGTCATGCTGGCGTCAGAATGCGGGCTGCAGTTGGGGCTCCAGGCGACCGCGGCGCCGGATGGTGTCAACCATGCCATGGGTCGCAGCGATGGCGATGAGCAGGATCAGCGCATAGGCCACGAGCAGCCGCGGAGCGGGCACGATGAAGTTGAAATGCGGCATGGCGCCCAGGATCAGCGGCACATACCAGGATGTCGCCGAGACCGTGCCGAAGACCATCATCATCGTAATCTGCTTGCGCGACAGGCCTGCAAAGAGCGACCGTCCTATCTGCTTTTCCATCAACGGCAGTACCGTTTTGTGGATGAAGTAGCCGTTGATCGTGAGAACGCCGACGATCGCGATCTTGGCCCAGACCTTCTGGTTCCCGAGCTTGACCGGGTCAAACATCGCGTAATGCGCCAGGTACAGAATTCCGGAAACCCAGAGCACCGCGAGGCCAGCCGATACGATACCGGTCATGAATTTGACCATCGCAACCTGTTCAGCCTTGATCTTTCCGGAGACGAGGAATTTGACGATCACGAGATCGAGGACCGTCGCGGCGCCCAATCCCAGAATGATGCCGAGCAGATGCATCACCTTGATGGCCGATTTCAGCAGTTCCCCGGGTTTGGCGATCAGAAGGCTGAAAGTGATCGGCCGTAGCGCCGAGCTCATGAACTTGACGGCCGGCGCCGTGACACTGTCCGCGGCGATGCTTGAAACAGCATTGGTCGCTTCCGCGGGGGGATGATCGGCGCTGGCCTCTGCCGCGAGAGGGTGATCAGCAATGGTCTCTGCCACCAGAGGGCGCTCAGCACTGGCCTCTGCCGCAAGCGGATGGTCGGCAATCGTCTCTGCCGGAAGAGCACGACCGGCAATGGTCGCCGGTGCAGGAGGGCGACCGCGATTGGCCGCGACGGCAGGACGACGACCGGCATTGGTAGCTCCCGCAGTTGGGCGATCTACCGTGAGCCGAAGGCTGCTATCGCGCCGAGTCGGGGCCGTCTCCGGTAGATCGTAAGGCAGCCAATCGCGCGCCGAATGTGATGAGGCTGCCGGAGGCGGAGCGCCGGCTCCGGAGCGAGACCGGGTTTCAGCCGGCGCCTGAGTAAAGCTGAATGTGACAACCAGGCAGGCTGCCAGGAGCAGCAACGCACCAGCGCCGATACTGCGCGACTTAAGTTGAAGGAATGAAATCATTCCGCCCCTTTCTTTATTCTTATGATAATTGACAATATAATTCACCGCGAACCACCCTTCGCGGGGAACGTCAATCGACCATAGAGAGAAGGATCTCGGACTTATGACCAAGAGGAAGGCATAGGTAGCGATGATAGGCTTAAGCGCAGGCACAGAGTTGGCAAATTCAATTTGCAAACGCTGCCGGACGACCGCTCACTAACCTTGGTTTACGGCAAAAATGTGCACCGCAACAAATGTTATGTCACAATGAAGTCGAAGCAGTGCAGTGAGAGGGATGGTCGCGCGTCCAGGAAACGACGATGTCGCAAGACCTTAATTGGTTCTCCTCACCCATATCGCCGGAACGGTTGCATGCGCCGCGAACGACCGGGCGCCCACCGGATTTGCACCGCCAACGTTCTGCTGGAACGAGCACCCGAGCCGAAATCGATCCGACTCAGATTGCTTCGGCAAGGGTGAACGCGAACGCCGCCGATATCGTCATGGCCACGGGTAGCCAGTTCCTCGGCCGCTCCTCGCCAATCGTGAAGAAATTGAGCGGAAAAAGGTGCCGGTGCGCTGCCGTCGCCGAGGCCTCCCTCGGCGCTTCCATGAAGCATTCCTCGTCGAACCATGCCCAGTTATCGTCCCAGGTCCAGCAATTGTGCTTGCGGTAGACGTCCGCGACCGCATTGGCGAAGACCTTGTCGGTCGGCAATCTGATGTAACCGCCGGGCGCACGCGAGAAATGACGCATCGCCAGGGGCAAGGCGCGTTCGGTGCAGTAATTCGACATCCAGAGCCGAAAGCCGATCTCCTCGCGCAGCACATTCAGGGCGCGGAACACCTGGATGTGCTCTTCATGCCCGTACTCGCCCCAGGGATTATGCGTGAAGACGTTCATCTCTGGCCGCAGGCGCCGTCTCAGCAACTCGCATATGATCTGGAAGTTCGTTTCATAGGCCCTGGATACGCTGGCGGCGGCGATGCGCTCGAGCTTCACCGCCGGCAGGGCTGCAACGGACTTGCGGGCGAGGCGCGTCATTGCCCGGCGCTCGGCCTCGATGCCGAAACCGATACCGGCCCCGGTCAGCACGGGATCAGCCCAGTTGGCGCAGCCATAGGCGCCCGACTCGTCGACATCGAGACAGGTGACGTTGCCGCGGGGATATTCGGCGATTGCGGCCGCCCGCGCTTCGCCAATCCCGGGCTTCCCCCAGAAATGGCGGTAGACGATGATGACCTCGTCAGCGTCGCGCAGGATTGAATTGAACCAGAGCAGTTCATCGTCGGGGTGGGCGCCGATGATGACGGAATTTTCCAGAAATCCTGGCCTTTGCTGCATTGCCCTTGCCCTCGCCGTCCTGCTCATCTCATTTCGGGCTGCCATCAGCGGGATCGCGCTGCAAACAGAGGGGAACAATATGCCCCCGAAAACGCACGCACCGCCGCGCCTGCGACCATCGACGCTCATAGCCCGGCCGCCGCCGGCCATGACGTAACGGCAAACAATGCAAAAGCTGTTAAGGCAATGACGATCTAACGGAGGAGCTGCATCCCTCGTGCAGGGCTTTCTCTCCTCCCCAGCGCTCGTCCGACCTGAGTTAGCGGGCCTGTGTGAGGGGCCTGCAGAAGCAGTGCAGAGGGCAGGCTCCATCGTCGCGACGGCTCMATGCCAGGCAAACTCGCATTGCTGCGCCATGCGCCGCCAACAGCCCCGTCGCCTGTCCGCCGCGCTTGTCGCGCGATGGCTAGAGCCCGCATATGGCGCTGCCTCGCCGCCCTCCGAGAGTTTTCGCGTGAACCAAGCCATCCGGCCGCAATCGCTGTCTCTCGCCAGGCAGCAACGCCCCTGGCTCGGCTTTGCCTGCGGCATCCTGGCGGCAGCGATCTGGGGCATTCAGGCCGTGATCTCACGGCAATCGGTCGCAGATGGCATGACCGCAGCCGATGTCACGATCCTGCGCTTTGCAGCCGCCGCACTCGTGCTGCTGCCCTTCGCGCTCAGGCGCATGAAGCCTTTTCCGGTCGGCAAGCTCGGCTGGMGGCGAGCCCTCATCCTGACCGCGATCGTAGGCCCGACCTACAGCCTAATCCTCGTCGGCGGCGCCCATTTCGCCCCCGCCCTGCATTCCTCGGTCATCTCGCCCGGACTGATCCCGGTCTGCACCGCATTGCTCGCATGGTGGGTGCTCGGCGAGCGCGCGAGCACGGCCCGCCTCGCCGGTCTCAGCGTCATCGTTCTCGGCGTCGCGCTGTTCTCGATGGAGGCCCTGGCCAACACGCCGACCCGCGAAGGCGCCTGGATCGGCGACATGCTCTTCGTGCTGATCGCCTTGCTCTGGTCGGCCTTCGGCCTGCTCTGCCGGCGCTGGGGCGCTGATGCGATCGAAGTCACCATGGCGACATGCCTGCTGTCGGTGCCGCTCCTGCCGCTCGTCGCACTGGTGATGCCCGTGCATCTGACGCAGGCGGCACTTTCAGCCATAGCGCTGCAGGCGATCTATCAGGGATTGCTGGTCGGCGCCTTCGCGCTGTTTCTCTACACGCAGGCCGTCGCCATCCTTGGCGCCGGACGGGCGGCCCTGTTCCTGCCGCTGGTACCGGTCGTGACCGCGCTCTCCGGCACGCTCCTGCTCGGCGAGCGACCGTCCCCAGTCGAGATCGCCGGCATGGCGCTCGCAATCACCGGCATGTTGATCGCGCTGCGCGCGCGCAGTCTGGCGTAACGAGCCCTTGCCGGTCATTCCAGACAGGTTGCCGCGCCCGGAATGACCGCTCAAGCGGCGAAGCCCGGGGCTCAGCCCTTGTGATCCTTGGCGATCGGCTCGACATAGGCCAGCCCCATATCCCAAGGAAAATAGATCCAGGTGTCCTGGCTGACCTCGGTAACGAAGGTGTCGACCGTCGGCACCCCAGCCGGCTTCGCATAGACCGTTGCGAAATGGGCATTGGGCAGCATTTCGCGCACGACACGTGCCGTCTTCCCGGTGTCGGTGAGGTCGTCGACCACCAGCACGCCCTTCCCCTTGCCGTCACCGATCGCCCTGATCGAGGGAGCGACGTCCTTCAGCACCTTGAGCTCGKACTGGTTCTTGTAGTCGTGGTAGCTCGCGACGCAGACCGTCTCGATCAGGCGCAAGCCCAGTTCGCGGCAGATGATCGCCGCCGGTACCAGACCACCGCGGGTGATGCAGACGATGGCCTCGAAGGGCCCCTTCTCGGCCAGCCGCCAGGCGAGCGCGCGCGCATCGCGATGGAACTGGTCCCAGGAGACGGGGAAGGCCTTGTTGGAGGTCGGTTCGGCCATTGGGGGCTCCGGAGCGGCTGTCACGGTTTCTGTGACAATCCGGAAAGCCTATAAGCGGGGCGCTGGCAAGAGGCGCGTCCCGCTTCATCCCCAATCGGTCGTGTTTCAGCGGGTATCAGAACTCCGACCAGCCATCGGCAGTGCCGCCCGACATGACGCGCCTCAGCTTCGGCGCCCCCTTGGCAGGCGGCGAAAGCGGAGCGGTAATGGCCCTGGTGAGATGTGGCGCCCACTGCTCGATCTGGCGCGCAATCACGGTCTCGAAACCTGGTCCGCCATCTTGCAGCCGGAATGCTGCGACCATCGCGCTCAAGCGCTCGGTATCCTGCCTCAGCTCCTGCGCCACCTTCGCGCTCTCATCGGCAAGCAGGGCATTCTGCTGGGTGATCTCGTCCATATGAGCGACGGTCCTGGCCATCTCATCGATACCATTGGCCTGCTCGGCCGTTGCTTCCGAGATTTCGTTGACCGTGGAGGCGACGCGGCTCGCAGCCGAGACGATTTCCTGAAGTGTCGCGCCGGCATTCTTCACCAGACTGACGCCGGTTTGGATCTGCTCGCTCGAATTGGCGATCAGCGATTTGACGCCGTTAGCGGATTCGCTGCAACGCGCGGCAAGAGCCCTCACCTCGGTTGCCACGACCGCGAACCCGCGCCCGGCATCCCCCGCGCGGGCCGCCTCGACCGCGGCATTCAGCGCCAGCAGATTGGTCTGGAACGCGATGCCGTCGATCATCGAGATGATCTCGGATATGCCGGCCGAAGCCTGCTCGATCCGCGTCATCGCACTCACCGCCTCGGCAACGATCGTGCCGCCACGCTCCGCGACGTCGCGCGCCTCGTGGCCGAGGCTGACGGCGGTGCGGGAGTGACCCGCGCTGTGCTTCACGGACKCCGCGAGCTCCTCGGTTGTCTTCGCAGTCTCCTGCAGGCTGGAGGCATTGGCTTCGGTGCGCTCGGCGAGCTGGGCACTGTCGGACGAGATCTTGCTCAATGCGCTGGCGATCTGGTGCGAGATGTCGCGGACCGAGCCAACCATCTCGGACATGGTGTCGAGCAGATCGTTGACGCCGGCGCAGAGCTGCGCAACCTCGCCGCTCTTGCCCGCGAGCGCGATGCGCCCCGTCAGGTCCTTGCCCTTGGCACGAGCGATGACTTCGCCAGTCTCCTTCACCGCGGCCTCGAGCTGCTGACCGCGGAAGGTCGCGGTGATGTCGGTTGCGAACTTCACGACCTTGAAGGGCGTGCCCTTGGCGTCGAAGATCGGATTGTAGGATGCCTGGATCCAGACCTCCTTGCCGCCCTTGCCGATGCGGCGATATTGCGCGGCATCGTATTCGCCACGCCCGAGGCGCTCCCAGAACTGGCGATAGGCCAAGCTCTCGCGCTCGACCGGATCGACGAACATGCGGTGATGCTGCCCCTGGATCTCGCCAAGCGAATAGCCGAGTACAGCAAGAAAGTTCTCGTTGGCCGTCAGCACATGCCCCTTGAGGTCGAATTCGATCACCGCCTGCGCCTTGCTGATGGCAGCCTGCTGCCCTTCAAGGTCAGCGAGGCGGTTCTTCTGTGCCGTGACATCAAAGGCGTATTTGATCACTCCCCGCGGTTTGCCGCCGGCACCAAGGAGCGGGTTGTAGCTGGCCTGGATCCAGACCTCCTTGCCTCCCTTGCCGACACGCAAGTACTGGCCCGTCGAGAATTCACCACGCCCGAGATCCTCCCAGAACCTGCGATAGGCCGCGCTCTCCCGCTCGGCCGGATCGACGAACATGCGGGTGGTGCTGCCCCCTGATTTCGTCGAGGGTATAGCCCAGCACGTTCAGGAAATTCTCGTTGGCGTTGAGGATCATGCCGTTCAGATCGAATTCGATGACGGCTTGTGAGCGGTTGATCGCCGCGACCTGGGCGGCAAGGCGTCGATTGGAGAACAGGCTGGAAAGGCGCGACATACAACCTCCCGATCGCTGTTCCGGCACGGGAGCGCAGAGCACTCCGCACGGGCCGGACACATGCAGCCCACACCGACACCGTTCCCCCCGGAACCGCCGGAACCGCCGCGTCGACATGAGCGCTGCCGGCAAGCCGACCGCAAGTCGAGGATGAATTATGACCGTTTATAAATTGTTTAACAGGCACTATTAGCGATGTATTCACGGCAACGAATACATCAAAAACTATAGTTTTCTATTCATAAAGACTTAAAATCAATTGATTCTGACAATCATCAAAAGTAAACAATGCAATAAAAAGAATAATCTTAAAATATATGATCAAAAATAACTAAAGAAGGAAAGAGATCACCGACGTAATCGAGCGCGCTCATGCTMGATCATCTGCTTCACCGCCGCCATCGCCTGATCTAATTTCTCAGGATCGCGCGAGCGCACCACGACATTCGTATCAGGACCAGTCTCGGACCAGAAGGGATAGGAGCCGATCGCGACCTGCGGATGAGACTGAGCGATCTCGCCGAGAGCCGTGCCGATATCGCCTTCACGCAGACCGGCCCGCACGGTGTCGGACAGGATGCGCGTTCCTGTCTTGAGAGTGGGTCCGACCACGTCGAGCATCGCCTGCATGATCGCCGGCACGCCCGCCATGACGATGACATTGGCGATGATGAAGCCCGGAGCCTTCGAGACGGAGTTCGCGATCAACTCCCCGCCCTCGGGGATGCGCGCCATGCGCATGCGCGCTTCGTTGAGCTGGTCCGGCGGAAAGCGCTCTGACAGCATCGCAACCGCGCGCGGATCGACATTGATCGGCACGCCGAAAGCCGCTGCAACCGAGTCGGCCGTGATGTCGTCATGGGTCGGGCCGATGCCGCCCGTGGTGAAGACATATGTATAGCGAGAGCGCAATGCATTGACCGCAGAGACGATCTCGTCAAGGGAATCGGGCACGACACGAACCTGGCGCAACTCGATGCCGATATTGGTCAGATACTCGGCGATGTAGCCGATATTCTTGTCCTTCGTCCGCCCCGACAGAATCTCGTCGCCGATCACCAGGATTGCGGCCGTGACGGGGGGACGATTCAGCGGTGCGTCGGTCATGGCCGGCTCCTCTCAGGTGCCGGACGGCAAGACATGCCGCCAGCTCGTGACGATGATGCTGATCCGCCGCCCGCTCATGCCGCGCCGGGTTAGGAGCGCTGCGACATGAGCTTTCCTGATCACGCTTTAGAGCTAGGACCTTGGCGCAAACGGCTCAAGCGGCAGAAACGCCGTGTATGGCCTGCCCGCTATGCATGAGGCGCTGAACAGCAGCGAAAACGTCAGCCGCGCTTGCGTTCGAAGATGAGGTTGATGCGTGTCTGAGCTGTGAGCACATAACCGCTCGCGGTCAGGAGGGCGATGAGATCGCTCTGCCAACGGTTGCGCGAATCCTCGATGATGATCAGCTCGGGCCAAAGCGCTTCGGGCGCATCGCGCAGGAAGGGCTCGAGGATCAGGTCCTCAGCCCCCTCGACATCGAGCTTGACTGCGTCGAGGCGGTCATAGCCCTCGTTCTCCATCAGGGCGAGCAGTGTCGTCGCCGGCACCCGAACCGTGCTGCCGGCACTGGAGCGCAGGATGCGGACGCTCGACTCGCCACGGTTGTTCGGGTCGAGAAACAGCGTCAACTCGCCCGGCTTATCGGCCAGCGCGCACGCAATGGCCTTGACCGAGCCAAACGGATTTTGCGCAATGTTGAACGTCAGGCGCGAAAAGATCTCGGGCTGCGGCTCGACGGCCAGGATACGCGCTCCCGGGCCAGCTGCCGCCGCAACGCAAAGCGAATAGGCGCCGATATTCGAGCCGATATCGATGAAGCGGAAACCCTCACGCTGGCGCGCCCGCCCCGTCAGCAGTTCCCGCTCGTAAGGATCAAAATATTGCGGCGTRAACAATACGCGCTTCTCGCAGACATTGCCGTCTGGATGGAGGCGCATCTGCACGCCAAGCGCTTCGATATCGACGGGCTGGCCCGCAAGCGAACTCAGCCCGATGCGGCGCAGCGCATAGGCGAATTTGCGACCGAGGTAGCTGTCCGGAGCCCCGCGTGTCCAGTTGATGATCTGGGCCACGAGGCCCTGAGGTGCGAAAGCGCCGAAGGGACGGGCTTCCGTCGATTGGATATCGTTCATTGCCATTGGAGCGCCTGATACACGTCAAAGCCGTCGCGCGCCAGCAACTTGATCGATCGAGGGGTACCAGGCCCTCCGCCATGGTGCAGCGGGCCCCCACGGATCAGGCAGACCGCTTCAACGTCGAGCCAGAAAACAGCAAGCCGCAACGCAAGGTCTGGGCTATAGAGAGGCCTGTTGTCCGGGGTGCTGGGGTGCTCGGGAGAATGATCATGGTAAGCTGGCGACCCGATCCTTCCTTTTACCCCTCGCCGCGGCTGGCGGCCAAGGCTCCCGCCGAGCGGCTGGCCTACGTGGCCTCCTTCGATCCGGAGCGCAGGAAACCCGACGCGATCGCCGTCGTCGACGTCGATCCCGCGTCGTTGAGCTATGCGCAGATCGTCGGTCAGGTCGAGATGCCGAATACCGGCGATGAGCTGCATCATTTCGGCTGGAATGCTTGCTCGTCCTGTCTGTGCCCGAATGCGCCGCACCCCCATATGGAGCGACGCTACCTCGTCGTTCCCGGCCTGCGCTCATCGCGGCTGCATATCATCGACACCAGACCCGATCCGAGGAAACCGACGATCGCGCGGGTCATCGAGCCGGAGGAGATCGCCGAGAAGGCCAGGTATTCGCGGCTGCACACCATTCATTGCGGGCCGGAGGGCATTTACGTGAATGCACTTGGCAATGCCGAAGGCAAGGAACCCGGCGGCATCTTCCTCCTCGACCCCGTCAGCTTCGACGTACTGGGGCAATGGGAGATGGATCGTGGCTCCCAGAAGCTCGCCTATGATTTCTGGTGGCATCTCGGCCACGACACCATGGTGACCAGCGAATGGGGCACGCCCGATACGTTCGAGAATGGACTGGTTCCGGAAGTTCTGCTCAGCAGCAAATACGGGCGGCGGCTCCATTTCTGGGACCTGCACACGCGCAAGCATCAACAGGAGATCGATTTCGGCGAGGAGCATCAACTCGTCTTTGAACTGCGCCCAGTCCATGACCCGAGGAAGGCCTATGGCTTCGTCGGCTGCGTCATCAGCTTGAAGGATCTCTCCGCCTCGATCTGGACCTGGTATCGCGAGGGCACGAAATGGGCGGTCAGGAAAGTCATCGAGATCCCTGCCGAGCCGGCTGATCCTGATCTCCTGCCACCGGTCCTGAAGGGGTTCAAGGCGGTTGCGCCCCTCGTCACCGACATCGACCTCTCGATGGACGATCGCTACCTCTACGTGTCCTGCTGGGGCACCGGCGACATGATTCAGTACGATGTGTCGGATCCGTTCAAGCCTGTGGAAACCGGCCGGGTCCGCATCGGCGGCATCGTTTCCCGCGCCTCCCACCCCGGAGCGAAGAACGGGCATCTCAACGGCGGCCCGCAAATGGTCGAGATCAGCCGCGACGGCAAGCGGGTTTATTTCACGAACTCGCTCTACGGGGCCATCGATCCGCAATTCTATCCCAATGGAATCGACGGTTGGATGGTAAAGCTCGATGTCGGGGAGAAGGGCGGCATCCGCTTCGACGACAAGTTCTTCGTCGACTGGCCCAAGGGGCACCGGCCTCACCAGGTCAGGCTGGAGGGCGGTGACTGCTCGTCCGATTCCTATTGCTACCCCTGACGCCCCTGCCCGGCATGATCGCTCGAACGGGAGCCTGAKATGTCGCCTTGGCTCATGCTCGCCGGGCTCGGTGCCTTCCATGGCCTGAACCCGGCCATGGGCTGGCTCTTTGCGGTTGCGCTCGGTCTGCATCGCGAGAGCCGTCGCGTTGTGTGGTTGTCCCTCCTTCCGATCGCGCTGGGGCATGCGGCCTCGGTCGCCGTGGTGGTCGCGGCGGTAGTTGCCCTCGGGACCATCATTGACCACGAAGCGCTGCAAAGGCTCGCGGGCCTTCTGCTTCTGGGGTGGGCAGCCTCCCATGCCGTCTTCGGTCACCGGCATCGCGTCCGGGTCGGCATGCAGACGGGGCTTGCCGGACTCGGCGCCTGGTCATTCCTGATGGCGACCAGCCACGGGGCCGGCCTGATGCTTGTACCGGTCATCATCCCGCTCTGCCTTGCTGCGACGCCGGCGCGGGAATTGACTGCCGCGGGGTCGTTGCCGGTCTCGCTGGCCGCCATCGCCCTTCACATGGCTGCAATGCTGGCTGTGACAGCAACGATTGCGGCGATCGTCTATGAATGGCTGGGGCTGGCCTTCCTGCGGCGGGGCTGGATCAATCTCGACACACTCTGGATCATCGTTCTGGCGGCGACAGGCCTCAACCTGGTCCGCTAAGCACCGCCAAAACAGCGCCTGCACCCTTCAGTTCGAGCTGGCACGGGCGCAATCATCTTGCGCAGCCGGCCAAACGCAATAGATATGATGGGCAAGGAGCTTCTTGCCCATCATGACATTCGACGAAAATCTGGGACGGGCGCGGATGCGCGAACCGGCCATCAAACTTCATGGTCCCGAAGCCTTCGCGGCCATGCGCAAGGCCGGCCGCCTGACGGCAGAAGGCCTCGACATGCTCGGCGAGCACGTCCGGCCAGGCGTCACCACGCAACGCCTCGACGAGCTTGCCTTCCAGTTCGCCATGGACAATGGCGCCTACCCGGCGACCCTGTTCTATCGCGGCTATACAAAATCGATCTGCACCTCGATCAACCATGTGGTCTGTCACGGAATCCCGGACGACAAACCCCTGCGCGAAGGCGACATCCTCAATATCGACTACACGCTGATCGTCGATGGCTGGTATGGCGATTCCAGCCGGATGTACGGGGTCGGCGACATTCCCCGCAAGGCCGAGCGGCTGGTCGAAATCACCTATGAAAGCCTGCTCCGCGGTATCAAGGCCGTGCGCGCCGGCGCGACGACCGGCGATATCGGTTTCGCCATCCAGCGCTATGCCGAAGCCGAGCGTTGCTCGGTGGTGCGCGATTTCTGCGGCCACGGCCTGGGCCAGGTCTTTCACGATGCACCCAACATCCTGCATTACGGCAGTCCCGGCGAAGGCGTCTTGCTCAAGCCCGGGATGCTTTTCACCATCGAGCCGATGATCAACCTCGGCAAGGCGGGCGTGAAGGTGCTTTCCGACGGCTGGACGGCGGTCACCCGCGACCGCTCGCTTTCGGCCCAGTTCGAGCACACGGTCGGTGTCACAGAGACCGGCTGCGAGATCTTCACGCTGTCGCCGGCAGGCCGCGACAATCCGCTCGCGGCACGATGAAGCAAGAGGACGGTCAGCGCGGATCACAAGTCCCGTTGCCGGAAGAACCCACGGCCGTTGCCGTGCCGCACTACCACGGTCATCGCCAAAGGCTTCGCGATCGCTTCCAGGAGTCGGGCGCCGACACCCTGCCCGATTACGAGTTGCTCGAGCTTCTGTTGTTCCGCTCCATCCCGCAGCGCGACGTGAAGCCGCTCGCCAAGGACCTGATCCGGCGCTTCGGCTCATTCGCCGAGGTGCTTGGCGCGCCGGCCGCGCGATTGACTGAGGTCAAGGGCGTCGGCTCCGGCGTTGCGCAGGATCTCAAGATCGTCGCGGCCGCCCTGCAGCGCATGGCGAGGGGAGCGGTGGCGAAACGCCCGGTGCTGTCATCCTGGTCGGCGGTTCTCGACTATTGCCGAATGGCGATGGCCTTTGCCGAACGCGAGCAGTTCCGCATCCTCTTCCTCGACAAGAAGAACGCGCTGATCGCCGACGAGGTCCAGCAGACCGGAACGGTCGACCACACTCCCGTCTACCCCCGCGAGGTGATGCGCCGCGCCCTGGAACTCTCAGCAAGTGCGATCATCCTTGTCCACAACCATCCGTCAGGCGACCCGACCCCCTCGGGCGCCGACGTGAAGATGACGCGCGATCTCGTCGATATCGCAAAGCCCCTCGGCATCGTGATCCACGACCACGTCATCGTCGGCCGCGATGGCCGTGCGAGCTTCCGGGGGCTCGGGCTGATCTAAGGCATCGGCCCGAAAAGTGGATTGTGGTTTTCGGGAAAGCCGATGCAATCACAGAAGGTTAGGTCATCGGATTGGATACGATATCCGATCCGAGGATCAAGGCGGCGCGAAGMCTMGCGCCGCCTTGATCCTGCTCAGTCTCTGTCTCAGGTCTGGCGGAACTGAGCACCGAACTCCTTCATGCGGCCGACATAGTAATCAGGAGCCAGGATCGATTCCGGCAGATAGAGGCCGGGCTGCGGAGCGGCGCCGCCTGCGAGTCCCAGCATCCTTTCGACGGCGAGCGCGACGCCAAGTGCAGTCAGGGGCGCCTGGCCATCGGGATGGACGATCTCGTGGCGCATCGTGCTGCGCTCGCCATTCCTCAGCACGCCGTCGATCGCGATCGTGATTTCGGTCGAGAAGGGCTCGCCACGGCGGCGGCTGGCGGATTCGGAGAAGGCAAGGTCGAGCCGCACCGATCTGGCATCGGTCACCGCGGCGAGGCTGACGATATCGAGTGGAGAATAGGCGGTTGCGTCGAGCTCGACACCATCGACGCTACGATAGCGCGCCTTGGCATCCTCACCATTGACCCAGCTGAACTTGCCGCCCGTCAGCGTCAGCGCGGCCGGTGCCGCTCCCGTGATGCGGTTGTAGTCCGTCAAGGCCGCCGGGCCACCCATATCCTGCTCGTCGAGCAGTGCGCCGATCGCAATGGAATCGATCGTGCGGAAATCCTTGGCAATGACCAGGGCCGGAAACACCGCAGCACCGGCCAGCCACTGGCTTGCGAGAAGCACCGGGGCCTTCGTTGCCGCGTGAATGAACTGCGCGACCTCCGGACCGATCTCGAAGGTGCCGCTCGATACGCTGATATAGGGGATACCGTGATCCTGCGCGTAGCGCATCGAGTTCAGGCCATCGTCCTTCACGAAGACGACTATGGCGCTGTACTGCGCTCCCTCCGGCTGGCCGAGGTCCCGGCGGTCAAGATCGACCCGCGTCGCAATCGCGCCCCCGACCTTCTGAGCAACCACCTGCGCCTTGGCGAGATCGCGCCCGCCGATGGCGATCGGAAGGTCGAATTGCAAGCGGCGCAGCGCTGCGGCCGCCTGGCCGCCTACGACGCCCGATCCACCAATGATCAGGACGGGGCGTTGGGGGGTGGACATGGACAAATCTCCTGGAGCGCCAAGCCGCGATCGGTCTATTGATCGCCTACTAAAAGTAAGTTACCTTTAGTAGGATTGCATAGAAGCATTGTCAACTGCGCTGCAAGGGGAGAAGCGGAGACGCCGATGTCGACGGGATCTGCGAAGAAGCTGCCCAGGGTGGAGCGCCGCGAGCAGTTGCTCGATTGCGCCATGACGATGGTGGGCGAAGACGKCGCAGACGCGCTGACGCTCGGGCGCGTCGCMGAACGGGCCGGCGTCAGCAAGCCGGTGGCCTATGATCATTTCGGCTCGCGCKAGGCATTGATGATCGCGCTCTATTGCCGGATCGACGAACAACAGGGCGGAGCACTGGCGGAGGCCCTCGACCAACTGGAGCCGCGCCTCGACAAGGTCGCACGCGCGGTCGCCGAATCCTATCTCTCCTGCGCAACGTCGATCGGCCCGGAATGGCACTCGCTTTCAGCCGCCCTCAAGGGCACGGAAGCGATGGAGGCCGTCCAGCGGGAGCTCGTCGACGGCTATATCTCACTCTATCGCGAGGCACTGGCTCCCTATGCCGGCCAGCTCCCCGCAGAGGACCTGCACCTACGCTGTGTCGCGATCCTAGGAGCTGCCGAATCCGTGTCAGGCGAGGTGCTGCGCGGCGAGGCCAATGAGGCAAGAGCGACCGAATTGCTGGCCGCGCTGATCGTCCGGCTGATCGGTAAGTCGAGCAGCGCATCTTCAGGCGAGGACGCATCGTAAACCGCACCAGGCCCAATGCGCCCAGGCCCGCCTGCACCTCGGCCACGTTGCAATCGGCCCGAATGCTGCCCAAGGATTGGGCAGGGCTCGATTTATCCGTGATCAAGCGCCCCCTTTCCGAACCGTCACGAATGCGCATAGGCTGGTCAAAATGGGGAAAGACGCCTGACATGGTCGCCTTCGACGAAATGACCGGTATCGGTGCCGAATTGCGGCCCGCCTACGCAGCGCTTGATCGTTGGTTGAAGGAAGCCCCACCCGAAATGCTGGCTCTGCGACGCAGCCAGGCTGAACTCTTCTTCCGGCGCATCGGCATTACCTTTGCCGTCTATGGCGACGAAGAATCCACCGAACGGCTGATCCCGTTCGACATCATCCCGCGCGTCCTGACCAAGCCGGAATGGGCCAAGCTCGAGAAAGGCCTGCGCCAGCGCGTCACCGCTCTGAACATGTTCCTCGCCGACGTCTACGGGCCGAAGGAATGCCTGAAGGCCGGGATCATTCCGCCGGACCTGGTCTACCGCAACGCCTGCTACCAGTTGGAGATGGTCGACTTCCAGGTGCCGCACGGCATTTACTGCCATATCGCCGGCATCGACATCGTGCGCGTCGACGCCGACACATTCTATGTGCTCGAAGACAATGCCCGCACCCCCTCCGGGGTCTCCTACATGATGGAGAATCGCGAGGTGATGCTCCGGCTCTTCCCGGAGCTCTTCGCGATGCACCGCGTCGCACCGGTCGACAACTATCCCGACCAGTTGCTCGCGACCCTGCGCTCGGTCGCGCCGCGCCGCGCCTCGTCAGATCCGACGATCTGCCTGCTCACGCCCGGACAGTATAATTCGGCCTTCTACGAGCACTCCTTCCTCGCCGACAAGCTCGGCGTCGAGTTGGTCGAGGGCTCGGACCTGCTGGTCAAGGACGATGTCGTCTATATGCGCACGACGCAGGGGCCGAAGCGCGTCGATGTGATCTACCGCCGCATCGACGACGACTTCATCGACCCGCTGGTCTTCCGCGGGGATTCGGTGCTTGGCGTGCCGGGCATCATCGGCGCCTACAAGGCGGGAAATGTTACGCTCGCCAATGCGGTCGGCACCGGCGTCGCCGACGACAAGGCGGTCTACAGCTACATGCCGGAGATCGTGAAGTTCTTCACCGGCGAGGAGCCGATCCTGAAGAACGTCCCGACCTTCCGCTGCCGCGAGCCGGAGGCCAATGCTTATGTGCTCGACAATCTCGACAAGCTCGTCGTCAAGGAGGTCAACGGCTCCGGCGGCTATGGCATGCTTGTCGGCCCCCATGCCAACAAGGCCCAGATCGAAACATTCCGCAAGAAGCTGAAGGCCCAGCCGGAAGGCTTCATCGCCCAGCCGACGCTGGCGCTCTCCACCTGCCCGACCTTCGTCGCCTCCGGCGTCGCACCGCGGCATGTCGACCTGCGGCCCTATGTGCTCTCCGGCGCCAACGGCATTTCCTGCGTGCCCGGCGGCCTCACCCGCGTTGCGCTGAAGGAAGGCTCGCTCGTGGTCAATTCCAGCCAGGGCGGCGGAACAAAGGACACCTGGGTGCTCGATGCATGATGGCAACAGCGCATTTCCGCATTCCCGCTTCCAGGACGCAGCCCCGCGCATTGCGAAAAGGCCGGATCTGACCATGCTCTCCCGCACCGCCGACAGCCTCTACTGGGTCTCCCGCTACGTCGAGCGCGCCGAATATCTCGCCCGCATCCTCGATGCGACGATGCGGCTCACCAACCTGCCCTCGTCCTATGGTGGCGCCGGGACCGAATGGCACAGTGCGGTCGCGACCGCCGGTTGCGAAGAGACCTTCGCCAAGGCCTATGGCGAGGCGAATGAGCGCAATGTCTGCGATTTCCTCACCTTCAACCCGGATAACCTGTCCTCGATTCGCAATTGCTTCGCGCTGGCCCGCTCGAATGCTCGTGCGGTACGCACCGCGCTCACCTCGGAAATGTGGGACGCGCTGAACAGCGCCTGGCTGGAACTGCAACGGTTCGAGAAGAAGCGCATGGACCGCGAGGAGTTCGCCCGGTTCCTCGACTGGGTGAAGAACGTCTCACTGGTCTTCGACGGCTCGGCCTACCGGACCATGCTGCGCGACGACAGCTACTGGTTCTCGCGGCTCGGCGTCTATATCGAGCGCGCCGACAACACCGCCCGCATCCTCGACGTGAAATACCATGTGCTGCTGCCCGAGAGCGAACAGGTCGGCGGCTCGCTCGACTATTTCCAATGGACCACGGTGCTGCGCGAGGTCTCGGCACTGACTGCCTATCACTGGGTTTATCGCGAGGCCGTGAAGCCGCAGCTGATCGCCGATCTGCTGATCCTCAACCGCCGGATGCCGCGCTCGCTCGCCGCCTGCTACGAGAACATCTCACGCTTCCTCGACGCTCTCGGCGATGCCTATGGCCGGCACGGCCCGGCTCAGCGCCAGGCTCGCAAGACGCTGGCAAGCCTTTCGAACGCGCGCATCGACTCCGTCTTCCAGCACGGGCTGCACGAATTCATCGAGGATTTCATCAGCGAGAACGGCCGCCTCGGCCTCACGATCTCGGAGCAGTATCTGCAATAAAGAACGCGGCGGGCTCGCCTGCCCGCCCGCAGAACACTAGATATGGACCGGAAACCAACGCGCCCGTCGAGACAGCGATCGCCCATGCGGATCAGGATTTCCCACTCGATTACCTATGCCTATGACGAGCCCGTACGCCAGCTGACGCAGATTCTGCGGCTGACCCCGCGCGATCATGACGGCCAGCATGTGATGTCCTGGCGCATCGAGCCGACCGTCGACGGAAATCTGCGCGCGGGCCAGGATGCGCATGGCAACATCGTCCATACCTTCTCGGCCGATGGCCCGATCTCCGATCTCGCGATTCATGTCGGCGGCGTCATCGAGACTCTGGATCTGGCCGGTGTCATTCGCGGAACGATCGAGCGCGTGCCGCCCGAAGTGTTCCGGCGCGATACCTTGCTGACGACGCCCGACGACGCCTTGCGCGACTTCGCCGTGGCGGCAACGCGCGCCGACTCGACACCGCTCGCCAAGATGCACGCGTTGACAGAAGCGCTGCACGACTTGCTTGCCTGCGACCGTTCCGGCCAGCGTACCGGCGTAGGGGCTGCAGCCGCCTTCGCGGCCCGCGGCGGCATCCCGCAGGATCTCACACACGTTTTCATGACCTGCGCGCGCCAGCTCGGAGTCCCTGCCCGCTACGTCTCCGGCTATGTCGCGCAATCCGATGCCCTGCCCGAGGCGGAAGGGGCGCATGCCTGGGCCGAGGTCTATCTCGAAGATTATGGCTGGATCGGATTCGATTGCGCCAACGGCTTGTGCCCGATCGACACTCATGTCCGCATCGCAGCCGGCCTCGATTTCGCCGATGCGGCGCCTGTCCGCGGTGCGCGCAAGGGCGGCAGCGGCGAAAACCTCGCCGTGCTGGTCAGCGCCCGCGCTGCGAACGCACAGCTCGCCAATCAATAGGCTACGCGATTGCGACCGCCACAGCAGCCAGGGCGGCCCGATCAAGATTTCCCGGCGCGCATGAACGCGCCTGGACCGGCAAGCTGAAGGAACCGACCCCGTGACCTATTGTGCCGGACTTCTCGTGCAGGACGGGCTCGTGATGATCGCCGACACCCGCACCAATGCCGGGCTCGACGACATCTCGACCTTCCGCAAGCTGCATGTCTTTTCCTGGCCGGGCGAACGCAGCTTCGCGCTGGCGACGGCAGGCAATCTCTCCGTCACCCAATCGGTGGTGAGCCTGCTCCATGAAGGACTTCTCAATCCCGAGACCGGAGAACTCGATACGCTCCAGAGCGTTGGCTCGATGTTTAGGGCAGCGCAGCTCGTCGGCCGCGCCGTCCGCACCGTCAGGGAGATGGACGGTCCGGCCCTGGCGGAGGCCGGGCTGAAATTCGATATCTCTCTCCTCTTTGGAGGCCAGATCATGGGCCAGCCCATGCGGCTCTTCATGGTCTACGGCGCGGGAAACTTCATCGAATGCGGCATGGACGCGCCCTTCCTCCAGATCGGCGAGCACAAATATGGCAAGCCGATTCTGGACCGCGCCGTGACCTTCAAGACCCATCTCTACGACGCACTGAAGGTTGGTCTGATCTCGATGGATTCGACGATGCGTTCGAATCTCGGAGTTGGCCTGCCGATTGACCTGATCGTAATGCGGCGAGATGGCGAAGAGCCCGAGCTCAATCGGCGTATCGAGGCGGGGGAACCCTATTTCCACGACCTGCGCGAGCGTTGGTCCGCGGCACTGCGCGCGGCGCATCAGGCGATCCCGCGACCTCCTTACGGACCATCCGGAGGTTGAAATTTGATGTCTGCCTGCMCGTTTAGCAACCGGATATCAAGAATCGGCTGCAAAGGTGCAGGTTCCGACGGTTCTGAGACCCTTGATGCATTCGCCCTTTGTCGCGAAGACGACCAACGCGGACTCCTCGGCGCGGATGCTCACCAGCACCGTGACGACGCTCGCCTGTGCCTTTTTGCTGGTCATGGCTGCAGCGATCACCGTCGTCCTGACGATTGCGCATAACGCGAATACCGTCGAAGCAACCCGTCAGCGCGACCGGATCGAGGCCGCGATGGAGAACCAGCTTCGGCTGCGGCGCCTACGGCTGGAAAGCCTGGCGTCTACCGGCACGCTTCAGGCGGCCTTCCACCCGGCCATTCCGGCGGCAACACTGAGGTGGGCCTTCACGAAGCTGAGCCAGCGCTTTGAGGAATTTGACGGCGTCTATCTCGTCACCAGGAGCGGCCGCGTCCTGGCAGGCGTCGAGAACAACGTCGAAGCCTATCAGGCGGGCTACGAGGGCCTGCGTCTCTTTGACCCCACACTCCCGAGCCCGTCACAAAAGCCAGCGAACGACAATGCAGCCACCCGCGCAGGGTTCATGCCAGGCTTTCGTTCGAGCCTGATCTATGATGGCCACGAAGTCCTGGCCATTTTGACCGCCGATCTCGAGCAGCTTCTCAATCTCCACCTTCTGAAGGCGGACGCGCCGGTCAACCTTATCGGCTATCGGCGCGTGACGAGCACGATCTTCGACGAGATGGCCACGCGCTATCGCATCAACGGCCTGCGCATCACCCGGACGATGCCAGCCAATCCCTTGGTGCGCCGCGACCTCGCCGCCCCCGACGGCGTCACCAGGGCCTGGTTGACCTGGACACCGGAGCGCCCCGGGGATGCCATGATCCGGCAGTTCATCTGGGCGCTGGCGGCAGCCGGGCTGATCTTTGCCGGCATCCTGCTCTATGCGATCCGCCGTCTGCGCGGAGCGGCCAATGAAATCCGGCTGCGCGAAGTGCAGATCCAGCGCCTTGCCGCACAGGACGAACTGTCGCTGCTGCCCAACCGTCGGACCTTCGATCTCAGGCTCGACCAGGAGCTGGCTCAGATCAGCCGGACCAAGACCGGGCTGTCCGTACTCCTGCTTGATCTCGATCGCTTCAAATCCGTCAACGATACCTATGGCCACAAGGCCGGCGACGAGCTGATCCGGCAGGTCGCCGAACGACTCGCAGGCGTCATGCGGACCGGCGATACCGTCGCTCGCATTGGCGGCGACGAGTTCGGCATCATCCAGACCAACCTGCACGATGCCAGCGGCAGCGCTGCACTGGGAGAGCGCATTCTCGAAGCGCTGACGCGCCCCTTCAACCTGATGGGCATCGACACCGTGATCGGTTGCTCGATCGGCATTGCGCTCGCTCCCCAGGACGGGCACGACCGCGAGACGCTGCTCAGACTGGCCGATACGGCGCTCTACCAATCCAAGAACGAGGGCCGGAACCGCTACTCCTTCTTCGAGCCGCGCATGAACCGCGCGCTCCAGATGAAGCGCGTGGTCGAAGAAGACCTGCGCAAGGCGATAGCAAGAGACGAGCTGCAGCTGCACTTCCAGCCCCAGGTCTCCGTCGACGGAACCGTCATCACCGGTGTCGAGGCCCTCGTGCGGTGGCCACATCCGCTCCATGGCATGGTTCCCCCCTCGGAGTTCGTCGCCATCGCGGAGGAGCGCGGGCTGATCGTGCCGCTGAGCGAATGGGTGCTGCGCCGCGCCTGCCTCGAGGCAAAGCACTGGCCGGAGTTGCGGCTTGCCGTKAACGTCTCGCCGGTGCAGTTCCGACACAAGGATTTCGTCCAGAATACCATCCGGATCATCGAGGAAACCGGTTTCGATCCGAGCCGTCTCGAGCTGGAGCTGACTGAAGGCGTCGTCGTCGAAGACGCCGACGCCGCCGAGGCCGCGCTGATGGATCTGCGCGCCTATGGTGTCGGCCTCGCGCTCGACGATTTCGGGATCGGCTATTCCAGCCTGATCTACTTGCGGCGCTTCGCCTTCGACAAGATCAAGATCGACCGGTCCTTCCTGGAATATATGGAGACGACTGGCGAATCCGCGATCCTTGTCCACTCGATCGTGCATCTCGGCCGGGCTCTCGGCCTGCGGGTCTGCGCCGAGGGCGTCGAGACGCCCGAGCAGCACCGCTTCCTGCAGGCGATCGGTTGCCACGAACTGCAGGGCTTCCTGTTCTCCAAGGCAGTTCCGCCTGAGGAGATCGAGCGGCTGCGCGCCCTCGACATGCCATTCGCCGCCAGTCTCGTTGCCGCCTGACCGGGCCGATCGTCAGATCAGTTCGGAGATTCCGCTGACGATCGCGTAGGCAAATCCGGCGCTCAGGACAAGGCCGCCAATACCGACCAGCGTCCCCGCGATGATGAACAGCCCGTCGCGCTCGACCAGCCCCAGCCCCACCAGGCACACGGCAAGACCGAGCGGGATCTGTCCGATGAACGGTGCCGACACCACGAGGCCAAGCGCGAGGATCAAGATCAGCAGGCCAAGGATCGGGATCGCGACCGTCCCTCCCAGCATCGTCAGGCGCGGCCGCGAAATCCGTTCCAGCCGGACCAGTGGAGGCAACGCGCGCGACACGGCCTTCGCCAGTTCCGGTTTGCCGATGGTCTTGTCGAGCAGCCCCTCGGGCAACCACGGCATGGCGCGCCCGGCCAGCATCTGCGCCGCCACGAAGGCAAGCACGAGCCCGCAGACCAGCGGAATGGGCGGCGGCATAGGCAGGCAGTTCGGCAGCCCGAGCAGGACCACGAGCAGTGCGTAGGTCCGATCCTTCAGAGCTGCGACGATGGTTCCGACGGGAATACGCTCACCGGGTAAGGTCGCGAGAGCCGTCAGCAGTCCGGATGTGCGCAAGGGCGATGACAAGCGTGATGGTCTGCCATTGGGGAGCTGCGACCTAGCACGCTCGCCCTTTGCCCAACAAGCGCCCTTGGCGCAGACGCTCAATGCAGCGTCAGCACGCCGTTGACGTTTACGATCTCAGCCGGCCTGAGCAGACGCGAATGCGCAACGACCACTGAATGCAGCGGTCCATCGAGTTCACGACGCCAGAAGTCGAGGAAATCGCGGAGCACCGGAAAGCGCGGCGCCACATCATAATGCTGCCAGATGAAAGTCTGCAGCACACTGGGATGATCCGGCATGCGATAGAGGATCGTCGCCGTGGTCAGTCCGTAGCCCTTGAGCTGCTTTATGAAGTCCTCTGATACCATCGCCCCCTCCCTCGTCGCGATGCGATGAAAGTGTAGCCGATTTCTTGAGGCTGCGCCTGCCTGGTTAACAAAAGCCTGCAAAACCAATGCCAAAGCGACAGCACATCGCCTGCATCCGCGACCATCGTTGGTCGCCGCGGCGCGAGCGGGCCCCCCGCGTGGCTGCGCGTATCTAGGTTACAGCGTACAGCCCGCGGGCAATGTCAGGTCTACCAGGGCTCTATCCCGTCAGTGCCTTCAGGGCCTCAGGCGTATCGACATCGATCGCAATCGCGGGATCGTCGAGCGGCACCTCCACGACCGACTCTCCGGCGGCGTCCAGCAGGCGGCGAGCCCCCTGGTCGCCCGAGAGGCGCTCCACCGCCGGGAAAAGCGCACGCGACAACAGCGCCGGGTTGCCGCGCTGACCGAACAGGGTTGGCACCACGGCGAGAGCGTCGGGCCGGTCGGCGAAGGCCTCGGCCAGCCGATTGATCACCTGCGGGGTCACGTTCGGCATATCGCCGAGCGAGACCACCGCACCCGGGACATCGTCCGGCAAGGCTCTGAGGCCGGCGCGGACCGAGCTGGATAGGCCGGCCGCGAAATCGGGGTTGTCCACAAATGCGACATCGAGCCCCGCGAGCGCMGCCCTGACCTCGGCCGCCTGATGCCCGGTGACCACCAATACGGGCGCAGCGCGGGAGGCGAGCTGCGCCTTCACGGCATGACGAACGAGAGGCTCGCCACGTACCGTCTGCAGCAGCTTGTTGCATTCCCCCATCCGGGTCGAGCGCCCGGCCGCGAGCACAAGCCCGGCAACGGGTGCCACAGCCTGATGGCCAGGTGCACGCGGCTGCGGCCGCGTGACGATCTCCATCAGCAGGCCGCCGACCCCCATCTTCTGAATGTCCGCACGGGTCACGGGAACACCGGCTAGCGCGCGCTGCAGCACCCAGTCGAACCCATTCTCCTTGGGCGAACGGGCGCAGCCCGGCGCGCCGATCACCAGCTTGCCGTCAAGATCACCGAGCAGCAGCAGGTTGCCGGGGTCGACCGGCATGCCGAGATGTTCGATGCGGCCGCCTGCCTCTTGCAGAGCCAGCGGGATCACGTCGCGGCGATCGGTGATCGCCGAGGCACCGAAGACGACGACGATATCGGCAGGTCCCGCCACCGCCCTGCGGATGGATTCCGCGAGCGGCCCCGATTGATGCGGCACACGCTCGTCCGATTCGACCCTTGCACCTGCCGGAGCAAGACGCTCCGCCATTACCCGCAGCGTCTTGTCGACCACCGAAGGCTTGAGACCGGGCAGTAATGTCGAAACCACGGCCACCGATTTGAGGTGGTATTCGGTGACCGCGATCGGCCGGATCGCTCCGATCCGCCCGATCGCGTCGTCGACGCGCTGACTCGGGACGCCATAGGGAATGATCTTCACGGTGGCGACCATTTCGCCCGCAACGACCGCTCTGAGGGCTGGCAGCGTCGCGACGGTGATGGCCTCGTCGATCGTGTTGAAGGCGTCGAGCGCCGGCACGTCGAGCATCAGAACACCCGCAGTCGCGGCAAAGAGATTGACCCTGCCGGTAAAGGGAGCCTCGGTCACCACGCCGCGCCCGGCGAGCGCCCGGGCAAGACGTTCGGCAGCCACATTCTCGTCGACGTCGCCGGCTTCGAGCTGGACTGCGACCAGTTCGGTGACGCCAGCTCCCGCCAGGCGGCGCGCATCATCCTCCGTGATCGTCGCCCCCTTGCGGACGATGACCTCGCCTGCCCGCACCGAATGCGCCGTAACGGAGCCGACGGCATCGGCGATAGCGACCGGGCCGAATTTCATGAGAGTGCCCTGCGCGGGCCACGCAGTGTCATCACGATCTCACCGAGAATGGCGAGCGCGATCTCTGATGGAGAGACCGCGCCGATGTCCAGGCCGATCGGCGCATGGATGCGGGCCAGCGTCGCCTCATCGAAGCCAGCCGCCGTCAGGCGCTCGATGCGCCTGCCATGCGTCTTCCGGCTGCCCAGCGCCCCGATATAGAAGCAGTCCGAGCGCAAGGCCGCCTCCAGCCCGGGATCGTCGATTTTCGGATCGTGGGTCAGGGCGACGAAGGCGGTATAGCTATCGAGGCCGAGCTGCTTGATCGCTTCATCCGGCCACTCCGGCAGCAGCGTCACGTCGGGAAAGCGTTCGGGCGTAGCAAAGGCGGTCCGCGGATCGATGATGGCGACATCGAGATCCAGCAACTTCGCCATCGGCGCCATCGCCTGCGAGATATGCACCGCACCGGTGACCACGACGCGCGGCGGAGGCACCTGCACGGTCAGGAAGTAACGTGTCCCCTCCGTCTCGACCGTACCGCTCTTGCCGGTACGCAATTGCTTGTCGAGCAGGCCAGCCAGCGGATCGGTCGCGAGATCGGCCTCCCCTACCAGCCGTTGAGCACCGCTGCCGATATCAGTGACCAGCACTGCGGCACGGCGGGCGGCGCGCTCGACATTGAGCGCGGAGAGCAGCGAAAGATCCATGCCTCAGCCCCTGTCGGTCGCAAGCTTGACGCCAAGGCCGATCATCAGAGAACCACCGAGCCAGCGGCCGAAGGCAAATCCGGACTTGGTCTTCTTCATCGTCTTGACGACCGCCGATGCTCCCAGCACCGTCACGAAATCGGCCGAGGAAAAGGCGAAATTCACGATCGTGCCGAGGATCAGGAACTGCGCCCAGACCGGCAGGGACGCCGCGGGGTTAACGAACTGCGGCAACAACGCGATGAAGAACAGCGCCACCTTGGGGTTCAGCACCTCGACGATGAAGGAATCGAGCAACGCCCGTTTCACGGTCTTGGGCGGCGAGACATCGACATCCGTTCCGCCGAGCCTGGAGCGGATCATGCCGATGCCGAGCCAGACCAGATAGAGCGCGCCGGCGAGCTTCACCGCGACATAGAGTTCCGGCACATGCTTGAACACGGCCGAGAGGCCGAAGGCAGCTGCGATGACATGCAGGTAGCAGCCGAGATGGATGCCCAGCATCGCCATGAAGCCAGCGCGGCGGCCATGAGTAATCGTCTGCGCCGCCGTGTAAAGCAGAGCCGGGCCGGGGAAATAAGCGACAGCGATCGTCAACACCGCGAAGGCGGCAAGTGTTTCCCAGGAAGCCATCAGTGCACCTTCTCGACATAGACCMGAATGCGACCGCCGCAGGAGAGACCGACCTTCCAGGCCGTCTCGTCCGCGACGCCGAATTCAAGCGTGCGCGCCTGTCCATCGGCGATGACGTCGGCAGCCTCTTCCACCACGGCGCCCTCGACGCAGCCTCCGGAGACCGAGCCGAGGAAATTACCCTCTTGATCGATGACAAGATGCGAGCCCACCGGGCGGGGGGCGGAGCCCCAGGTCTCGATCACAGTGGCAAGCGCCACGCCGCGCCCGGCCTTGGCCCAACTCTCG
Source organism: Allobosea sp. 05T439 (assembly GCF_056396005.1). Taxonomy (NCBI): domain Bacteria; kingdom Pseudomonadati; phylum Pseudomonadota; class Alphaproteobacteria; order Hyphomicrobiales; family Alloboseaceae; genus Allobosea; species Allobosea sp. 05T439. The sequence continues at coordinate 80,632 of NZ_JBFTKP010000009.1, forward strand.
GCCGTGGCGAGAATATCGGTGTCGGTACTGATCATGGCTATCGGTCCCTGTTCGGCCCGCGGCGCCGGAGCGCAGTTTAGACGCACCGCATCATACGCGCGAGCGGGCCGCGAGCCCCGCCTACTTAAGCATAGTCGCCGCAGGTTTCGAGCATGCGGCGGGCATCCGGATGGCGAAAACACGTGCCCCTCCTCGACCTACGGTAACGATCCCTCTATCCAGCGCGCAGTAAGGCATGGCGGCCCATGGACGGCATCGTTCTACTGCACGGCATTGCGCGGCGCTCCGGATCGCTCTCGGGGCTCGAACGCATTCTGAAGGCCGATGGCTACGGGACCCTGAACCTCGACTATCCCGCGCGCAGCAACGGCCTCGACGACATTGCCTCGCAACTGCATGAGCCGATCGCGCGCTTCAGCGGCGGGCTCGACGGCCGACTGCATTTCGTCACTCATTCGATGGGAGGGCTAGTGGCGCGCTCCTATATCACCCGCCACCGCCCAGAGCGGCTCGGCCATGTCGTGATGCTGGCGCCCCCCAACGAGGCAGCGAGATCGCCGATCTGCTGAAGGGAAACCCGCTCTATCGCGCGTTCTTCGGTCCGGCCGGCGCGGAGCTGGTTACGGCAAGGCCGGAGCAGTTGCTCCGCATCCTCGGCCCAGTCGACTATCCGCTCGGCGTGATCGCTGGCCACCGCTCGTTCTATCCACTCTCGTCCCTGCTATTGCCGCGGCCAAATGACGGCCGGGTCTCGGTTGTGCGCACCCGCGCCACCGGGATGAGCGATCACATCACGCTGCACGCGACACATCCACTGATCATGCGCAACCGCGAGGCGATCGAGCAGACGCGGCACTTCCTACAGCATGGCCGCTTCAGCAGACCCGCCTAGCCCGCCTTCTTCAACCACAGGCGTGGATCACTTCTCCGGTCTGCGTCCGGCGAGAGTGCGGCGCAGAGATCAGCCATCGCCGCGAGGTTGTGAATCGGCCTGAACGAATCGACATGCGGCAGCATCGCCCGGATGCCGCTGGCCCGCGCCTGAAAGGCATCGAAGCGCAGCAGCGGATTGAGCCAGACGAGCTGGCGGCAGGAGCGGTGCAGCCGGTCCATCTCGAAGGCGAGCTCGCCATCGAGATGTCGCTCCAGCCCGTCGGTGAAAAGCAGCACGATCGCCCCGCCCGAAAGCACGCGCCGCGACCAGACGCGATTGAAGCTGTGCAGGGCATCGGCAATGCGGGTGCCACCTTCCCAGTCCGGCGCTGCCCTGCCGGCAAGGGCCAGCGCCTCGTCAGGGTCCCGCGCCCTCAGGCCCCGCGTGACATTGGTCAAGCGCGTGCCGAAGACGAAGGAATGCACCCGGCGGCGCTTCTCCGTGATCGCGTGCAGGAAATGCAGAAAGATGCGCGAATACTCTGCCATCGAGCCCGAGATATCGACGAGCGCGACCACCGGGGGATGGATCTCGGCGCGCTCGCGAAATGCGAGGTCGATCGAGCCGCCTCCCCCCCTGAGCGAACGCCGGAAGGTGCGGCGTGGGTCGATGCGCGCGCCGACATGCGATGCCTGGAAACGCCGCGTCGGCACGGTATCCCGCGGCAGGCGCAGCTCGGACATCAGCTGCTTGGCCTTGGCGATCTCCGCCGCACTCATCTGGGCGAAGTMGCGTGACTTCAGCATTTCGCGATCGGAGACGGTCAGGCGCGCCGAAAGCTCGGTCAGTTCGACCGGGGGTTCGTCATGCTCGTCTCGCGGCGGAGCAAATGCTTCAGCGACCCGCAACGCACCCGCTTCCGCCTTCTCCGGCTGACTATCCGCCCCCGGAGAGACGGGGGACATTTGCGCCATGATCTTCTCGATCAGATTGCGCCGCCGCCAGAACAGACGAAAGGCCTGGTCGTAGATCACGCTGTCCTCGTGCCGCTTCACGAAGATCGCATGCAGCGCCCAGTAAACGTCGTCGCGTGCACCGAGCGCACCATCCGCCAGCGCCTCGACGGCCTCGACCACCGCCCCCGCACCAACGGGCACACCGGCGATGCGCAGCGCCCGCGCGAAATAGACGATGTTCTCAGGCAGCTTGCCGGTCACGAGGTTCTCACCGTCATGGTAGACGCGGATCGCCGGCCAGGGCTTGCCGCGCGATCACGCAGCGGTCTCGGTCATGAAGACCTTCTGCGCAATGACCCATTTGCCGTCGACTTTTACGAAGGAGAGCAGATCCGTGAAATAGCGCGGCGGCATCTGGCATTTTAGCTTCACCAGAGCCAGGGCCGGGCCCACGAGATCGATGGTCAGGATATGGTCGCTGCGCTCCATCCCAGCAGCCTTCGGAGACTGGCGATTGCGCACGGCCTCGAACCACTCGGCGCGCGGCACGATCTTCAGTTCGCCGTGGAGCGATTGGGTCAGTGCGCTTGTCGGATGAAAGATCTGGCTCAGCTTGCCGACATCGCCCTCATAGAGCCCGTCGAGATAAGTCCAGGTAGCGGCTTCGATCGCCTTGATGTCGTCGTTCATCGCTTGCTCCATCATGCGCGGGCCGGTCCCGCGCATCCACCTGCTGCGACGCGAATGAGAGGAAAGACCTGGGTCGGTACACAAGGCCTGTCCTCACGGCAGGCGCGCCTATCCCCGCACGTCGGCCTTCACCTGGTCCAGCAGTTCCTTCACCTTCGAGCCCTGCATCGCCTGGATGTCGTCCTGGTACTTGAGCAGCGCCCCCAGCGTGTCCGAGACGATCGCGGGGTCAAGCGCGACTGCGTCGAGTTCGACCAGCGCACTTGCCCAATCGAGTGTCTCCGCGACGCCCGGCGCCTTGAACAGCTCCTCCTTGCGGATCGCCTGCACGAAGGCGACGACCTGCTTTGCCAGCTTGGCCGGGGCCTCCGGTGCGCGCGCTTTCAGGATGGCAAGCTCGCGAGCCGTGTCGGGGTAGCCGACCCAGTGGTAGAGGCAACGGCGCTTCAACGCGTCGTGGATCTCGCGTGTACGGTTCGAGGTCAGGATMACGATCGGCGGCTCCGCCGCCTTGATCGTGCCAAGCTCGGGAATCGTCACCTGCGCGTCGGCCAGCACCTCGAGCAGGAAGGCCTCGAAGGCCTCGTCGGTGCGGTCGAGTTCGTCGATCAGCAGGATTGGCGCCCCGCCCTCCTGCGGCTCCAGCGCCTGTAAGAGCGGGCGCTTGACCAGATAGCGCTCCGAGAAGATGTCGGATTCGAGTCGGGCACGATCCCCCGCAGCGCCACCCGCCTCCGCGAGACGGATCGCCATCATCTGGCCCGCATAGTTCCACTCATAGACTGCGGAGGCGAGATCGAGCCCCTCATAGCATTGCAGCCGGATCAGGCGCCGCCCGAGCGCGGCCGCCAGCACCTTGGCAATCTCGGTCTTCCCCGTGCCGGCCTCGCCCTCCAGCAGGAGCGGTCGCTTCATGCGCAGAGCCAGATAGAGCACAGTCGCCAGCGCCCGATCGGCGACATAGCCCTGCGATTGCAGGAGAGAAAGCGTGGCGTCGATGGAACCGGGAGTTTTCAAGGGCTTCTCGCGACAAAAGAGCAGAGCCGGTCAGGCGGCAGCTATGGCCTCGATCTCGAGAAGCCAAGCCTCGTCGAAGATCCCAGCGATGACGACGGAGAGCGCAACCTTCCGGTCGCCGAGGATCTCCTTGCGCGACTGCCGGCTCTCGGCGGCATAGCGGCGATCGGAGAGAAAGGTCGTGACCTTGACGAGGTTGTCGAGCGTCATGCCGGCAGCGTGCAACTGGGCCTCGATATTGCGCCAGACCAACCGTGATTGCTCGGCAAAGCTCTCCGGCACCGTTCCATCGCGCGTGCTCGGAATCTGCCCGCTGATGTAGAGCTGTCGGCTCGCGCCGGAAACCAGCAGGGCCTGGGCATAGCCGCCGGCTGCTTCGGGCGCTTCGGGCGCCGTGATGACCATCTTGTCCATGTTCCGCTCGCAACCAGCCAATCAGCAAAAATCCTCCCCTGTGTGGGGGAGGATTCCGTCGCAGGTCAATCGGCTTCGGCTATTTGCCCGTCGCCCTGGCAACCGCTTCCCGTGCCATCACGCCAATCAGATGGGCCCGATACTCGGCATCGGCATGCATGTCGGCATTGATGCCCTTGGCCGTGTGCTTGATGCCATCGAGAGATTTCGCAGCGAACCGGGCCTTCAGGGCGGCCTCGGCCTCCGGCCAGCGGAAAACGCCGCCTTCGCCGGCTCCCGTCACCGCGACACTGACCTCCGAGCCCCGCTTGGCCACGAAGACGCCGACCAGTGCATAGCGGGAAGCCGGGTTGCGGAACTTGGCGTAGCCCGCCTTCGACACTAGCGGGAAGGAGATCCTGACAACGATCTCGCCCTCCTCCAGCGCCGTCTCGTAGAGGCCGGTGAAGAACTCTTCGGCCGTGAGCTTGCGTTTGTTGGTGACAATGGTGGCGCCGAGCGCCATGAGCGCCGCCGGATAATCCGCCGCCGGGTCGTTATTGGCGACAGAGCCGCCGATCGTGCCACGATGGCGCACATGCGGGTCGCCAATATGCGAGGCGAGATAGGCCAGCGCTGGGATCGCCTCCCGGACGACAGCCGAGTCCGCCACTTCGGCATGGGTCGTCATCGCACCGATGACGACATTGCGCCCCTTGCGCTCGATGCCCTTGAGATCGGCGCAACCGCCGAGATCGACGAGGTGTGTCGGCGACGCGAGGCGCTGCTTCATGGTCGGCAGCAGGGTGTGCCCGCCGGCCAGCAGCTTGGCATCCTCCTTCTTGGCGAGGAGGCCAGCGGCCTGGCGGGCCGTGGCCGGGCGATGATAGGTGAAAGCGTACATCGTGTTGTCCTTTCAGATCACTCGGCGGCCATTCGCTTGATGCTCTTCTGCGCTGCGCGCCAGACCACCTGCGGCGTTGCCGGCATGGTGACCTCCTCATGGCCGAGCGCATCGGTGATGGCGTTGATCACGGCCGGCGGGGAGGCAATCGCGCCCGCCTCGCCGCAGCCCTTGATGCCCAGCGGGTTGGACGGGCACGGCGTCACCGTCATGCCAACATCGAAGGACGGCAGATCGTCCGCGCGCGGCATGCAGTAATCCATGAAGCTCGCAGTCACGAGCTGGCCGTCCTGATTGTAGCGCGCCCCTTCGAGCAGCGCCTGGCCGACGCCCTGGGCAATGCCGCCATGGACCTGGCCCTCGACGATCATCGGGTTGATCACGATGCCGAAATCGTCGACGGCCGCCCAGCGCTCGATTCTGGTGATGCCGGTCTCGGGATCGATCTCGACCTCGCAGATATGGACGCCGGCCGGGAAGGTGAAGTTCGTCGGATCGTAGAACGCACCTTCCTTCAGCCCCGGCTCGAGATCCTGCCCGTTGAACTTGTGGGCGACATAGGCCTGCAGCGCACAGGAGCCGAAATCGAGCGTCTTGTCCGTGCCCTTCACGCGGAAGTTGCCATCCTTGAAATCGATATCGGCCTCGTCCGCCTCGAGCACATAGGCCGCGACCTTCTTGCCCTTGGCGATGACCTTGTCGACAGCCTTGGCGATCGCGGACATGCCGACCGCGCCCGAACGGGAGCCGTAGGTACCCATGCCCATCTGCACCTTGTCGGTGTCGCCATGGATGATCGAGACATTCTCGATCGGGATGCCGAGCCGGTCGCTGACGAGCTGGGCAAAGGTCGTCTCATGGCCCTGGCCGTGGCTGTGCGAGCCGGTCAGCACCTCGACGGTCCCAACGGGGTTGACCCGCACCTCCGCCGATTCCCACAGGCCGACGCCAGCCCCCAGCGAGCCGACCGCAGCCGACGGTGCGATACCGCAGGCCTCGATATAGGAGGAGAAGCCGATGCCACGCAGCTTGCCGTTGCGGGCCGAGTCGCGCTTTCGCTTGGCGAGCCCCTTGTAGTCGATGATCTCCAGCGCCTTCTTCATCGAGGCAGCATAGTTGCCGGTGTCGTACATCATGATCACCGGCGTCTGATGCGGGAACTTCTTGATGTAGTTCTGCATCCGGAACTTGGCCGGATCCTTGCCGAGTTCGCGCGCCGCAATCTCGACCAGGCGCTCGACCACGAAGGTCGCCTCCGGCCGGCCGGCGCCTCGATAGGCATCGACCGGAGCCGTGTTGGTGTAGACCGCATCGACCTCGCAATAGATCGCCGGGATATCGTACTGGCCCGACAGCAACGGGGCGTAGAGATAGGTCGGCACCGAGGACGAAAAGGTCGAAAGGTAGGCGCCGAGATTGGCCGTCGTCTTCACCCGCATGCCGATCATCTTGCCATCAGCGTCGGTCGCGAGCTCGGCATGGGTGACATGGTCGCGGCCATGCGCGTCGGAGAGGAAGGCCTCGGTACGGTCCGAGGTCCATTTCACCGGCCGGCCCACCTTCTTGGCGGCCCAGACGCAAACCGTCTCCTCGGCATAGATGAAGATCTTGGAGCCGAAGCCGCCGCCGACATCCGGCGCGACGACACGCAGCTTGTTCTCCGGCGCAATGCCGATGAAGGCGGAAAGGACGAGCCGCGCGACATGCGGGTTCTGGCTCGTTGTGTAGAGCGTGAAGGCGCCCTCGCCCTGGTCGTAATCGCCGACAGCCGCGCGCGGCTCCATCGGGTTCGGCACCAGGCGGTTATTGACGAGGTCGAGCTTCGTGACGTGCTTGGCCGCCTTGAACGCCTTTTCGGTCGCAGCCTTGTCGCCGAGATGCCAGTTAAAGACCGTGTTGTCGGCAGACTCGGCATGGACCTGGGTCTTCGAGCTCGCGGCACTCGCCGTGTCGACCACCGCCGGCAGCACGCCGTAATCGACGTTGATCGCCTCAGCCGCGTCCCTGGCCTGCGCCAGCGTCTCGGCCACCACGACCGCGACATGGTCGCCGACATAGCGGACCTTGCCCTGCGCCAGCGCCGGGTGCGGGCCGGCCCGCATCGGCGAACCGTCCTTGTTATGGATCATCCAGCCGCAGATCAGCCCACCGATCTTATCGGCGGCAAGATCCTCGCCTGTATAGATCCCAAGCACGCCCGGCATCGTCGCCGCGGCCTTGGCGTCGATCCTGTTGAGCGTGGCATGGGCATGCGGCGAACGCAGGAAATAGGCGTAGGTCTGGCCCGGCCTGTTGATGTCGTCGGTGTAGCGGCCCTGGCCGGTGATGAAACGGTGATCTTCCTTGCGGCGGACAGCGGCGCCGATTCCGGTTGCGGACATGGTGTTCCCTCCTCGCACAGCGCCTCTGGCGGACGCCTCATGGCTTGAGAACCGGCCTGCGCGGGAGCGCGCCGGCCGAAGGCGTCACTCGGCAGCCTTGCGCGTCGGCGTCGCCGCCTTGCCCATCGCCTCCGCCCCGGCAGCGATCGCCTTGACGATGTTGTGGTAGCCCGTGCACCGACAGATATTGCCATCGAGATCATCACGGATCGTCGCTTCATCGAGCGAATGGCCACGACGGCTCACCATATCGACCGCAGCCATGATCATGCCTGGAGTGCAGTAGCCGCATTGCAGGCCGTGATGCTCGCGAAATGCCTCCTGCATCGGATGCAGCACGCCGTTCACGGCGAGCCCTTCGATCGTCGTCACCGTGGCGCCATCGACCGAAAGAGCAAGCGTCGTACAGGACTTCACGGCTTTGCCGTCGAGATGGACCACACAGGCACCGCACTGGCTGGTGTCGCAGCCGACATGCGTACCGGTCAGTCGTAGGTTCTCGCGCAGGAGCTGCACCAGCAGGGTGCGAGGATCAACATTCGCGGTGACGGCCTTGCCGTTCACCGTCAACGAAACCGTGGCCATGAGCACATCTCCTGGGACCCTACGTCCGGCGCCCGGCCAGTGACCCTCCCAGCCACTGAAATCCGGAGCCGGAGCCGTTCGCGAAACCTCTAGCCTCATCAGGCAGTTTTTTCTTGGAACAGCTCGAAACGGAATGTGGACCCGGGATTTTGCGCGGTCAAGCGCGATGGCGACAAGATGAAGCGGCGATTTTGCGGACTTTGAGTGCTGTTTTCGCCAAGCATCAACGCTGCACTGCAACAAACACACGCGTACGAAAACGCGCGCGAGAACGGCCTGCATTCGCAGAATGTTAACGCCGGAGATCACAGCTTTGCTGATCGCTATCGAAGCCTTGCTCGGGATCATGAACGTGTCGGTGTCGACCATCTCTGATCAAATCCAGCGGCGCCTGCGCGCCATCGGCTTCGACGAGGCCCAGCGCGAGCGCCTGCGAAGCTATCGCTCCATTGTGGACCGTGTGATCGAGGGCCTCGTGGCCAAGGATTTTGCCCGTGCCTTCGTGATCCATGCGCCCCTGCGCAGCACGGTGGAGCCCGTCGCCGAAACGCTCTATCCGGCCGAAGCCGCACATTTCAAGCAGCTGTTCGATGGAGAGTTCGGCGAAGCCTATTGCAATTCGATCGAGCGCTTATGTGTGCTGGAGCGCGTGGCCAAGGTCGGTCCACGCCCGCGGGTCTCGATCGCCTTCGCATTGTACCAGGCGATCTCGGTCGCCAGCCGTTGGCGCCTTGTCCTGTCGCCGAAGAAGGTGGGCCGCGATCTCTACATCATCGAGCGGATCCTGACCTACGACATCAATACCGCGATCACGATCGATCAGCAGATCGAGGCTGGCGAGGCCGAACGGCGCGGACAGGCCCTCGACAACGCCGCTGCGCTGATGAAGTCCCGCATCGGTCAGCTCGATACGACGATCAGCGGCGCGGTCGACCAGTTCGTCTCGACCTCGTTCGAGACGACCGAAGCCACCACCTTCATCAAGAATCAGATCGGTAGCCTCGCCCACGCCTCCGCCCTCGTGCGCGAAAAGGCGATCCAGACGGCTGCCGCCACAGAAGAGATGTCGGCCAATATCGCCGAGATCGGACACCGCGCCCGGCAAAGCCTCGCGATTGCCAATCGGGCCGTCGACGACGCGGAGGCGATGAATTCGGCCGTCGCAAGGCTGCGCGAGGTCACCGGCAGCATCGGTACCGTAGTCGGGCTCATCGCCGATATCGCGGCACAGACCAATCTGCTCGCGCTGAACGCAACCATCGAGGCCGCACGCGCCGGGGAGGCTGGCCGAGGCTTCGCGGTCGTCGCCTCCGAAGTGAAATCGCTGGCGACCCAGACCGCCAGCGCGACGCAGGATATTGCCCGGCAGATCGCCGAACTGGCCGCCAGTGCCGAGGTCTGCGGCGTCCGCTCTGCGTCGATCGGCAAGACGATTGGTGAGATCAGGGGCGATTCCGAAGCGATCTCGGATGCCGTCGCCCAGCAAAGCTTCGTCACGACCAGCATCGCCCGCGATGCGGCCGAGGTCGCAAACAGCTCCGACGAAGCCATCGCCAGTGCGACCGCCGTCAATGACGGACTTGCCACGACGGCAAGAGCGCTCGAGCGTGCCAACACAGCCGCGTCGGACATCGCGCTCCAGATCGGAGCGGCGGAAGCGTCCGTCAGCGAGGCTCTCGCGTCGCTGCGCAAGGCCTCGTAGATCACCGAACCGGATAGTGTATCCGGTTCGGTGATCTAACCTCCTGCGTTTGCATCGGATTTTCCGAGAACCGCATCCACGTTTCGGGCCGATGCTTTGGGCGCGCTCAGCCTTCGCTGACCGCCTTGGCGAAATTCGCAAAGAATTCGTCGGCAAGCTTCTTCGAGACCGAATCGATCAGTCGGGATCCAAGCTGCATCAGCTTGCCGCCGACCTGCGCCTCGACCTCGTAACTCAGCAATGTCTGCCCTGCTTCCGCGTCACTGAGCACGACCTTGGCGCCGCCCTTGGCGAATCCGGCGATCCCGCCCTCGCCCTCGCCCGCGATCCGGTAGCCATTCGGCGGATCGAGATCGGCAAGCTCGACCTTGCCGCGGAAGGTCGCCTTCACCGGCCCGAGCTTGACCTTCACCACCGCCGAGAAATGCGTATCGTCGTCCTTGGTAAGCTGTTCGCAGCCGGGAATGCAGGCCTTCAGCACCTCGGCATCGTTGAGCTTTGCCCAGACCACATCCTTGCTGGCGGGTAAGGTGACCTCGCCATTCATCGTCATCGCCACGGCGTCACTCCTCCATCTTGGCTGCGCCGAACGGCCCATATTGCGGGCGAGCGCGCCTCGGGTCTATCCAAGGACCCATTGGTCTATCCTTGATCGGAAAGCGCCAGCCTAGACAAGGGGAGCGAGCCTGCATTGCGCCACGCATTTCCGAACACGCGGAGCCGCCATGACTGACCTGCCCGGTCTCTATGGCGAGCTCTTCGCCGATCACGAGATGGCAAGCCTGTTCGAAGACCGGGCACTTCTGCAAGGCATGCTGGATTTCGAGGCCGCGCTCGCTCGCGCCGAAGCGGCCGCCGACGTCATCCCCGCGGCCGCCGCCGACGTGATCGCGGCGGCCTGCAAGGCCGAGCTTTATGACATCGGCGCCATCGGCAGGGCCGCGACTCTTGCAGGCAACCCCGCAATCCCGCTGGTCAAGCAATTGACCGCCCAGGTCGCTGCGGTCGATCCGGAAGCGGCCAAATGGGTGCATTATGGCGCAACCAGCCAGGATGTGATCGATTCCGGCCAGGCCCAGCAATATCGCACGGCCTACCGGCTGATCCTCCGGCGCTCCGCCCGTCTCGCCCACGCCCTCGCCGAACTGACGAAGCGCCATCGAAACACTCCGATGATCGGGCGCACCTTCCTCCAGCATGCCGTGCCGATCAGCTTCGGCGTCAAGGTGGCGCAGTGGCTTGGGCCGATCGTTCGCTTCCATGACGATTTCATGATCTACGGCCAGGCTTCGCATCAGTTGGGCGGAGCAGCCGGGACCCTGGCCTCGCTCGGCGACAAGGCTGAAGCCGTGCTCCAGAATTTCTGCAGGACGATGCCGGCGATCGGCGCAGTCCTGACGCCCTGGCACACGGAGCGGCACCGGCCGGCGCGGATCGCGGCCGAGCTTGGCATCGTCCTGGGGCATCTCGGCAAGATCGCCCAGGACACGGCGCTGATGGCGCAGACCGAAATCGGCGAACTGGCCGAGCCGGAAGCGCCCGGAAAGGGCGGCTCCTCCGCCATGCCGCACAAGCGCAACCCGGTGCTGTGCACGCTGATCCTCGCCGGAGCGAAGCGCGCTCCGGGGCTGGTTTCGACCATGCTCGCAGCGATGCCGCAGGAGCACGAGCGCGCCATGGGCGGCTGGCATGCCGAATGGCGCACGCTTGCCGAACTCTTCATCATCGCCGGTACGGCACTCCATCAAAGTGTGGCGCTGATCGAGGGCCTGCAGGTCTTTCCGGAACGGATGCGGCAGAATCTCGAGCTCACCCACGGCCTGGTCATGGCCGAGCGGGTTTCGCTCGCGCTTGCGGCGTCGATCGGCCGGGCCGAGGCGCATCACCTGCTCGAGGAGGCAAGCCGCGACTGCGTGGCCAGCGGCAGGCATCTCAAGTCCATTCTCGCCGAGCATCCGGCGCTCGCCGGCCGCCTTGGTGAAAACGAACTCGACATCTTGTTCGATCCGGCGACCTATCGCGGAGCGAGCGACTGCATCATCGACCGGATACTCGCGCTCTACGAAGAAGAGCGCGAGTATATGGACTGACATGCTGCAACTGACCGACGAGGAGCGGGCGATTGCCTCCGGCGCGCGAGGCGGTGGCTCAGCGATGGCCTTGCGTATCGTCGCCGAAGCCGCTCGCCTGATGGGTGCACGGAGGTTGATACCCGTTGCCTCGGCCCATATCGACGGCGCGCTCTACCACGGTGATTCCGGCACGCTCTTCGCGGAGAAACTGGTCGAGGGCGGCGCCAGGGTCGCTGTGCGGGCGACGCTGAATGTCGGCTCCCTCGCCCCCGCCGGCTGTGCCGTGATCCGCCTCGCCGCACATCAGCGCGATATGGCGGCCCGCATGATGCGCGCCTATGAGGCGATGGGCTGCGAACCGAGCTGGACCTGTGCGCCCTACCAGGCCGGACACCGCCCCGCACAGGGCAGCGACGTCGCCTGGGGCGAGTCGAATGCCGTCGTCTTCTGCAACTCGGTGCTGGGCGCGCGCACCAACCGCTATGGCGATTTCCTCGACATCGCCTGCGCGATTGCCGGGCGCGCCCCGGATTACGGCCTCCACCGCGCCGAGAACCGTGTCGCGGAGTTGCTGCTCGACGTCGGAGGGCTCTCGAAGGAGCTGCGCCGGTCGGATGTGTTCTATCCCGTGCTCGGCACCTTTCTTGGACGCGCTGCCGGGAGCACGGTCGTCGTCATTGAGGGGCTTCAGGATTGTACGACCGAGGACCGTCTAAAGGCGCTCGGTGCGGCTGCTGCCTCGACCGGAGGCGTCGGCTTGTTTCATGTCGCCGGTGTCACGCCCGAAGCTCCTGATCTCGCCACGGCACTCGGGGACCGCCCCCCGAAACAGCGCATCGTGCTGACGCATCTGGAGGTGCAGGCGACCCTTGCGCGGCTCTCCACGGCAGGCACCACCGACCGTATCGACGCAGTCGCGATCGGCTCGCCACACCTTTCCCTGAAGGAGATGGGTGAGCTGGAAAACCTGCTCGCGGACCGCACGCTCTCTCGCCCGCTTTACGCCAATACCGGTCGCCACGTGCTCCAACCTCTGGAAGCGCAGGGGCGCCGCAAGCGCCTGGAAGCCGCCGGCGTCATCTTCGTCGTCGATACCTGCGTGGTGGTGACGCCGATCCTGCCCGAGATCGAAGGCGCGGTGCTGATGACGAACTCCGGCAAGTTCGCGCAATATGCACCGGGCAATACCGGCTACGCCGTGACCTACGGCTCGCTCTCCGAATGCGTCGAGAGCGCCGTCGCCGGTCGCCTCGTCAGGGAGCCCCGGACATGGTCTTGAAGGGCGAAATCCTGATCCCCGGCGGCGACGTGAAGGGCGAGTGCCTGGCGCTCAGCGCAGCAATCAGCTTCTGGGGCGGCGTCGATCCGCGCACGGGCATGATCATCGATGCGCGCCATCCCGAGCGAGACCGCAACATCGCTGGCACTGTGCTCGCCCTGCCCGGCACGATCGGTTCGTCCTCTGCCTCGGCCGTGCTGCTCGAACTCGTCCATGCCGGGAACGCGCCCGCGGCGATCCTGATGGATGCGCCCGATGCGATCCTGCTGCTCGGCCTCGTCGTCGCGCGTGAGATGGGTTGGCCGACGCCGCCGGCTCTGCGGCTGCCCGCATCGCAGCAAGCGGCGCTTGCAGGTAAGACGCTTCTGATCAGCAGCGACGGCAACATCGCGGTACAATAGGCCAGGGAGAGACAGGACGATGCCGATCGAGACCATCCGGGGCGAGCCCTTCAATATCCGCTTCGACGGGCCTGAGGACGCACCTGTCCTGATGCTCTCGAACTCACTCGGCACCGATCTGCACATGTGGGATCCGCAGATTCCCGAATGGACCAAGCAGTTCCGCGTCCTGCGCTACGACTCGCGCGGCCATGGCAAATCGACGGCGCCAGACCGGCCCTATTCGCTGGCCGAACTCGCCGGCGACGCGATCGGCATCACGGACCATTTCGGCCTGGACAAGGTGCACTGGTGCGGCGTGTCCATGGGCGGAATGGTCGGGCAATGGCTCGCAACCCATGCCCCCAGGCGGCTCCACCGCGTGGTGCTGGCCAACACCTCCGCCCGGATGGGACCGCCCGATCTCTGGAACGGCCGCATCCGCAATGTCCGCGCCAATGGCATGGGGCCGCTGGTGCAGTCGACGCTGGAACGCTGGTTCAGCCCGGGTTTCCGCGAGCGCGACGGAAAGACCGTGGAGGCCGTGAGTGCGATGCTCACGACCACGCCACCGCTCGGCTATGCGGGCTGCTGCGCCGCGATCCGCGACATGGATCAGCGCGAGGCGATCTCGGCAATCGTCCTGCCCGTGCTGGTGATTGTCGGCGCGCTCGACCCGGCCACACCGCCCGCCGTCGGCCAGCAGATCGCCGATTCCATCCACGGTGCAGAGCTTGTCACGCTCGATGCCGCCCATCTCTCCAATCTCGAGCAGCCCGAGGCCTTCGGCCGGGCTGTTCTCGACTTCCTGAACGCCTGAGGAGGCCGCCATGGACGACGCCACCCGCTATGCCAATGGCATGAAGACCCGCCGCGCCGTGCTTGGTGAGGCCTATGTCGACAAGGCCAGTGCCGGTGTCACCGAGTTCAACCGCGACTGGCAGGAGTTCATCACCCGAACCGCCTGGAACGACATCTGGAACCGGCCGGGGCTGATCAAGCGTGAGCGCTCGCTCATCGTGCTTTCGATTGCAGCCGCGCTCGGCTCCTGGGGCGAATTCCGAATCCATGTCCGTGGCGCATTGAACAACGGATTGACGCGCGACGAGATCAAGGAAGTGCTGATGCAGACAGCGATCTATGCCGGCGTGCCAGCCGCCAATCACGCCTTCAAGGAAGCGGCCATCGTCTTCGCCGAGGTCGCCGAGGAAGCCGGAGAGGTCTGACGGCCCTTCAGACCTCGGAGAAGCCGCGCCGCCGGTAGACCAGCCCGCTGCCCTGGCCCCGGCCGCCGATCGCCACGACCTCTCCGATCAGGATGCGGTGGGTCGCGACACGGTGCACCTCGATCAGCCTGCAGTCGAAGGCGACAAGCGAGCCGACGAGTGCCGGCGCTCCGGTCACGAGCGTCGTCCACTCGGCCGTCGCGAAACGGGCCTCGCCTTCGATGCCCCGACGCCGCGCAAAGATCTCGGCGAGATCCCCGTCATCGCCCGCCAGCGTGTTGATGCAGAAAGTCCCGCTCGCCTCGATCGCGGCGAGCGTGCGGCTGATGCCGTCGACACAGACCAGCATGGTCGGCGGCGCGTCGGACACCGAGGCGACCGAGGTCGCAGTCAGGCCCGCGCGGCCCGTCGTGCCCCGCGTGGTGACGATATGCACGGCGCTCGTGACCTGCGCCATTGCCTGACGGAAGGCCGGCGCATCAGGAATGGCCGTTACATGGGGCACGGCCTGGAACGTCTTGGTCATCAGCCCGATCTGCAGGAATGGAGGTCTTCGCCGGCTGATGTAGGGATTTTCCGGCGCGATGGCCAGCGCACAGCCGCAATGTCATGCCGTCATGGGCTCCACGGCCCTCGAAATAGATATATCAATGGCGCGCGCCCCTCAATTCTCAGTCGCGGCCGAGCGTCGCCAGCAAGCCGGCGCGCAAGTGCTGCATCAGGGCATCGCTGGCTGCACTCGCCGCGGCAGGATCCTCCGTTGCCAGGGCCTGGGCGAAGGCGACATGATGCCCCGCCGCGGGCACCAGATCGTCCTCGCGCTCGAAATAGTACCAGGCGCGCCGGATCAGGGCCTGCAGCGGTTCGACGGCGCGTGTCGCATAGGGGCTGCGTGCGGCGGCGGCGACCGCCGCATCGAGCTCCTTGTCGAGCCGCATATAGGCATTGGCATCGCCGGCCTCGGCTGCAACGCGCATGGCGCGCGCCTTCTCGATGATGACGATGCGCTCGCGCGGACTCGCCCGCTTCGCCGCATCCGATGCGATCAGCCTCTCCAGCACCTCTCGCGCATCCAGAGCAGCCATGATGTCGATGGCGTTGATGCCGGTGACGACGACGCCCTTGCGCGGCAGGATGTCGACCAGCCCCTGCTGTGCGAGGCGGATCAGGGCCTCGCGAACCGGCGTGCGCCCGACCCCGACGAGATCGATCAACTGGGCTTCGGTCAGCACCGCGCCGGGCCTCAGGGAGAGCGTCACGATGGCCTCCTCGAGACGGCGATAGGCGGTCTCCGAGAGGCTCGTCGCAGCGCCGGGCGGAACACGCACATCCGTCTCGGGAGGCAGCTGGGTTTCTTCGTTGGAGCGCATGCTCATTTCGCTCCCGCGGGACGGAAGGCGAGGATTGACGCGACATCCAGCATTGATATATCACCATGACCGATACGGGCCGGCCGCAGCCGCAATGCAATCTGCAAGCGAAACGTCCTCATACGCAAGAAGCATTCTGCGATGACGAAATGCATCAGCGCCCTGCCTTCCGGACCACCAGGCTCACGCCCCACTGACGAGCTCGACTTCGCCGAGATCGCCCCGCGCCGATCGCTTCGCGGCGCATATCGGCGTCGACGATCTCTCGCCAAATCTGGTTGCAGGGCCGAGACCGGAGCAATCCGTCGCTGGACCTATTCGCGGCTCGACGTCGCGGCGCGACTCGGCCAGAACATCAAGCTGGTCGAGGCGGCGGTGATCAACTCGCGTGATCGCCACATGTATCGCACGGGAGGGTGCGGAGCGCGCCTGCCTTGCGGCCGTCGTCAAGGCAGCGAAAGCCAAGTGGCTAGCCTGCCGAAACTCTGATCCATTCTCCGGGAGGTACCGTGGCCTTTACCTGCACGACACCCGCCGTTCCAACCGTCCAGCAGGACGACGAGACGATCCGCATCACCCGTTGGGACTTCGAGCCCGGTGCCGTGACCGGCTGGCACAGCCATGGCTGGCCCTATTTCGTCATCATGCTGTTCGACGGCACGCTGCGCATCCATGACGGGACGAATGTCACCGACGTTCCGTTGGCTCAGGGCCAGGCCTATATGCGCCCGGCCGGCATCCAGCATGACGTGATKAACGGCTCGGACCATCCGATCGCCTTTATCGAGATCGAGGTGAAGAAGCCGGGCGCCCTGAAGGAGCTCAGCCTTTCATGAAGATCGCGATCGTCGGAGCAGGCATTGTGGGCATCGCCACTGCGCATGCCCTGCTTGACGACGGTCACGAGGTTCTGATCATCGATAAGGAAGGGCCGGCCTTCGGCCCTTCACGCGGCAATGCCGGCTGGATCGCACACACGGACATCCTGCCGATTGCGAGCCCGAAGAACCTGCGGCAGGTGCTGAGATTCCTGGCCGATCCGCTTGGACCGCTCGCCATCCGCCCTGTCTATCTGCCAAAGCTCCTGCCCTGGCTCGTCCGCTTCATCCTGGCCGCGCGCCCAGCCGCCTATGAACGCTCGATCCAGGGCCTCGGCGCCCTGCAGCAACAGGCGTTGCCGGCCTGGCTGAAACTGGCCCAGACCACGCATCTCAGCCGCCACATTCATCGCAATGGCGGTCTCTACGCCTTCACCGACAACGCCGCCTTCGCGGAAGCTAGGCGTATTGCGCAGCGGCAGGCCGAATTTGGCATCAAGGTCGAGATGATCGGCCCTGACGTGCTTCGCCAATTCGAACCCGCCCTGAAGGACCGCTTCGTCGGAGCAGCGTTCCACCCCGAGACCGCCCATATCAGCGACCCGCTCGAACTGTCGCTCGCCCTTTTCGAGGCGGCGCTGGCGCGCGGCGCCCAATTCGAGAAGGCCGAGGTCATCAACCTCTCAATGGCCGCGCGCCCTGCCCTGATCGGCCGCGACGGCTGGCAGCGCGTGGTCGACCGCGCCGTGATCGCCGCAGGAGCCTGGTCGAGGCCGCTCGCTGCCGCTCTCGGAAACGCTGTGCCGCTCGAGACCGAGCGCGGCTACAATGTCAGCTTCCCCGGCAGCACGGGGCTGACATCCCGGCCCATCGGTTTCGAAGGGCATGGCTTCGTCATGACCCCGCTCGACAGCGGCTTGCGCATTGGCGGCGCGGTCGAGTTCGGTGGCCTCGATGCACCACCCAATCCCGCGCGGACGCGGGCGCTCTATGATAAGGCCGCCAACCTCGTCGACGGCTTGCCTGCCTTCGGCAGTGGCCGTCTCTGGATGGGTTTCCGGCCGTCATTGCCGGATTCCCTACCGGTGATCGGCAAGGCAGCGCGCAACCCAAGCGTCGTGCTCGCCTTCGGACACGGCCATTACGGCATGACGCAATCTGCGGTGACCGGCGGCCTCGTCGCCGATCTGATCGCCGGTCGCCCGTCGGCGATTGATCTCGGCCATTTCAGCCCGAACCGGTTCTGAGGGGCGGCATGGCTGATCCCGACCTGATCATCCATATCAATGGTTGGCCGGGCTGCGGGAAACTGACCATCGGCCGCGAGCTGGCGAAGCGGCTGGGCGCGCCCCTCACATCCCCCGACGCACGACCATGCCGCCAAGGGCGGCAGTGCCAGGACGTTATTATACCTTCGATCGAGGGCTGGCCCCGGATGATCGACGACAGCACGATCGTCACCGACGATCGCGCCCCGCAGACCCGCGGCTGCAAGGTGACCGATCGCACCCGACAGCCCCTGCCAACACCCGTTTTACTTGCACGAAGGAGGATGCCGCACCGCACAACAGACAATCATCTTGCGCCAAATTGGCGCTGCACTGCACAGAATTCTGCCTGTTTCGAGAGCAAGCGGTCCGAGATTGCTTTTGACAGAAATATGGCATGGGTGGATTGTCGCAGGCGCAAGCCATTGGTAGCTCTGCATAGCAATCGCATCCCGCATGCGTCGGCGTCATGCCGGCGAAGAGAACGGGAGCTGGTTCGAGGGGTTAGACGTCGTCAATGGAAGTATTCCTCCAGCAGCTCATCAACGGGCTGACCCTGGGGTCGATCTACGGCCTCATCGCCATCGGCTACACGATGGTCTTCGGAATCATCGGCATGGTGAACTTCGCCCATGGCGACGTTTTCATGCTCTCCGCGTTCATTGCGCTGATCTTCTTCATGCTGATCGCCTCCTGGTTCGGCGCCGGCCTCATCGTCCTGGCATTGATCTTCGTGCTGGTGCTGGCGATGTTCTTCACGTCGCTGTGGAACTGGACGATCGAGCGTGTCGCCTACCGGCCGCTGCGCGGTTCCTTCCGACTGGCCCCACTGATTTCGGCCATCGGCATGTCGATCTTCCTGACGAATTTCGTCCAGGTCGTGCAGGGCCCGCGCAACAAGTCGATCCCGCCAATGCTGAACAAGTCGATCACGCTGATCGACAGCGCGACCTACACGGTCCAGATCTCCTACAAGCAGATCGTCATCATCCTCACCACCGCGATCCTGCTCGCCGCCTTCTGGTTCATCGTGCAGAAGACCTCTCTGGGTCGCGCCCAGCGCGCCTGCGAACAGGACCGCAAGATGGCCGGCCTGCTCGGCATCGACGTCGACCGCACCATCTCCATCACCTTCGTGATGGGCGCAGCGCTCGCCGCCGTCGCCGGTGTGATGTACCTCGTGCTCTACGGCGTCGTGAATTTCGCCGACGGCTTCACGCCAGGCGTGAAGGCCTTCACCGCGGCGGTTCTGGGTGGCATCGGCTCCCTTCCCGGCGCCGTGATCGGCGGATTGCTGATCGGCCTGATCGAAGTGTTCTGGTCCGCCTATTTCACCATCGACTACAAGGACGTCGCCGCCTTCTGCATCCTTGCGGTGGTGCTCGTCTTCATGCCGTCCGGGATCCTCGGTCGTCCCGAAGTCGAGAAGGTCTGACGCATGGCTCCCGTCACACAGTTACCGGCCGCACGCCAACTCGACATGATGAAGGCGCTGAAGGAAGCCGCCTTCGCCGCCGTCGTCACCTTCGGCCTGTGCATCCCCATCATCGCCTGGGGCACACGCCAGAACCTCKACAACGTCCTCGTCCTCGATCCACGTTGGGACGCCGTCGCCTGGGCTGTTGCGATCATCTTCGTCGGCCGCTTCCTGATGGCGTTGCGCCAGCAGAAGCGCGGCGAAGGCAAATCGGTGGTGCGGCTGCTGCCACATGGCACGATCGGCTTCTTCCAGCGCCATTCGCGCCTGTTCTCACTGGCCGGGCTCGGCTTTCTCGTCACTTTCCCGATCATTGCCATCACGCTGGCGGGCTGGGGCGGCGCGCTGAAGTGGATCGACAATTTTGGCGTTCAGATCCTGATCTACGTCATGCTCGGCTGGGGGCTGAACATCGTTGTCGGCCTCGCCGGCCTGCTCGATCTCGGATATGTCGCCTTCTACGCCGTCGGCGCCTATTCCTACGCGCTGCTCGCCAAGAATTTCGGCCTGTCCTTCTGGATCCTGCTGCCGATGTCCGGGATCCTCGCGGCCTTCTGGGGCATGCTGCTCGGCTTCCCCGTCCTCAGGTTGCGCGGCGACTATCTCGCTATCGTCACCCTCGCCTTCGGCGAGATCATTCGCCTCATCCTGATCAATTGGGTCGAGTTTTCGAACGGCTATGCCGGCATCTCCGGGATTCCGCGCCCCACCTTCTTCGGCATCCCGTTCACGGCCGCCGATGATGGCTTTGCCGCAGTGTTCGGGCTCGAATTCTCGCCGCTCTATCGCACCATCTTCCTCTACTACGTCATCCTCGGACTGGCCCTGCTCACAGCGTTCGTCACGCTGAGGCTGCGTCGCCTGCCGGTCGGACGCGCCTGGGAGGCGCTACGAGAGGACGAGATCGCCTGCCGCTCGCTCGGCATCAACACCACCAACACCAAGCTGACGGCCTTTTCGCTCGGTGCAATGTTCGGTGGCTTCGCTGGCTCATTCTTTGCTGCACGCCAGGGCTTCATCTCGCCTGAGTCTTTCGTCTTCATGGAATCGGCGATCATTCTCGCCATCGTCGTGCTCGGCGGCATGGGCTCGCTCTGGGGCGTCGCCATCGCGGCCAGCGTGATGATCGGCGGCACCGAACTCCTGCGCGAACTCGATTGGCTGAAGCAGATCTTCGGCCCCGATTTCGATCCGACCAAATACCGCATGCTGATCTTCGGCTTCGCCATGGTCGTAATCATGATCTGGAAGCCACGCGGACTGATATCGACACGCGAGCCGACAGCCTTTCTCAAGGAGAAGAAGGCGATCTCGGCCGATATGGTCCAGGAAGGCCACGGCTGATGACAACCCCTCCTCTGCTTCAGGTCGAACATCTGACGATGCGCTTCGGCGGCCTCACCGCCGTCAACGATCTTTCCTTCGAGGCACGCAAGGGCGACATCACCGCCCTGATCGGCCCCAACGGAGCCGGCAAGACCACCGTCTTCAACTGCATCACGGGCTTCTACAAGCCGACCGAAGGCATGATCACGCTGACCCAGGACAGCGGCGCGAGCTTCCTGCTCGAGCGCATGCCCGACTTCCGGATTTCCTGGAAGGCCAAGGTCGCCCGCACCTTCCAGAACATTCGCCTGTTCGGCGGCATGACCGTGCTGGAGAATCTGCTTATCGCGCAGCACAACCCGCTGATGATCGCGTCGGGCTTCACCTTCCTCGGCGTGCTCGGCATCGGCGGCTACAAGGCGCGCGAGAAGGAAGCGATCGAGAAGGCCAAGTTCTGGCTGGAGAAGATCAACCTGATCGATCGCGCCGACGATCCGGCCGCCGACCTGCCCTATGGCGATCAACGCCGCCTCGAGATCGCGCGCGCCATGTGCACCGACCCCGTGCTGCTCTGCCTGGACGAACCCGCGGCGGGCTTGAACCCGCGCGAGAGCCACGATCTCAACACGCTTCTGCTCTCGATCCGCAAGGATATCGGCACGGCCCTGCTGCTGATCGAGCATGACATGTCGGTGGTGATGCAGATTTCCGATCACGTCGTGGTGCTCGACTATGGCACCAAGATCTCCGACGGCACCCCGGCCGAGGTGCAGGCCGATCCGCGCGTGATCGCGGCCTATCTCGGCGTCGACGACGAGGAAGTCGCCAAAGTGGAAGCAGAGGTCGGATTGTGATGACGGACGCCGCGCCTCTGCTCTCCGTTCGCGGGGTCAAGACCTATTACGGCAAGATCATCGCTCTGAAGGGCGTCGATGTCGACGTGCATGAGGGTGAGATCGTGACGATGATCGGCGCCAACGGCGCCGGCAAATCGACGCTGATGATGACGATCTTCGGCAATCCGCAGGCCCGCGAAGGCACAGTGACCTATGAGGGCCGGGACATCACGAAGCTGCCGAGCCACGAGATCGCCCGGCTGGGCATCGCGCAATCGCCGGAAGGACGCCGCATCTTCCCGCGCATGACCGTGTTCGAGAACCTGCAGATGGGCGCCGCAGTGCGCGACCTCGCCCATTTCGAAGAGGATCTCGAAAAGATCTGCGAGCTCTTTCCGCGCATTCGCGAGCGCCTGCAGCAGCGCGGCGGCACACTTTCGGGCGGCGAGCAGCAGATGGTGGCGATCGCGCGCGCGCTCATGGCGCGGCCGAAGCTGCTGCTGCTCGACGAGCCGTCGCTCGGGTTGGCGCCACTGATCGTCAAGCAGATCTTCGAGGCGATCCGCGAACTCAACCGGACGCAGGGGCTGACCGTGTTCCTGGTCGAGCAGAACGCCTTCCACGCCCTGAAGCTCGCCCATCGCGGCTATGTCATGGTCAACGGCGTCATCACCATGAGCGGCACCGGCCAGGAACTGCTGGCGAACCCGCAGGTGCGCGCCGCCTATCTCGAAGGCGGGCGGCACTAGAGCCGTATGACGTATCGCGTTTCAGAGCGACATGCGGTCGACATCAGGCTCACGATCCTAGGAGCACAACGATGCAAGGCATAATCTACGAGGAGCCGACCATCTGGTTGTTCCTGCTGGTCACCGTCATCATGGGCGGCTGGGCGGCCTGGATGACCGGGCGGGCGGTGGCGATGACCTGGCGGCCGGCATTCCAGCTGGTGCTCTATATTCTCGTGCTGGGCCTCTTCGTCCGCTTCATCCATTTTGCCCTGTTCCAGGCCACCCTGCTGACCCTGCACTATTATATCATCGACACGATCGTGCTGATGGCCTTCGGCTTCGCCGGCTGGCGCTACAACCGCGCCCGGCAGATGACGACGCAATATCGCTGGCTCTATGAGCGCACCGGACCCTTCGGCTGGAAGCCCCGGGAAGGCGGCTAACCCCCTCCGAAAGAGCGAAAAACCACACCGAGCTTGCCGCGTGACAGACCGTCGAAAAAGCGCAAGACTGCATTTCACGGTGGCACCACGCGCCGAGACGGGCCGAAACTTTGGCCCGTTCATAGTGACAATACAGGGGAGTCTCATCTCATGAAGAAACTGCTGTTGGGCGGTATCGCGCTCGGCGCGGTCCTCGCCTTCTCCGGCGTGGCCAATGCTCAGATCAAGCTCGGCGTAGGCGGCCCGATCACCGGCCCGAACGCAGCCTTTGGCGCGCAGCTCAAGAACGGCGTCGAGCAGGCGGTGGAGGATATCAATGCGGCCGGCGGCGTGCTCGGCCAGAAGATCACCGTCTCGGTCGGCGACGACGTCTCCGATCCGAAGCAAGGCGTCTCTGTCGCCAACAAGTTCGTCGGCGACGGCGTCAAGTGGGTGGTCGGTCACTTCAACTCCGGCGTCACGATGCCGGCATCCGAAGTCTATGCCGAGAACGGCATCCTGATGATCAGCCCCTCGGCCACTAACCCGAAGGTTACCGAGCGCGGTCTCTGGAACACCTTCCGGACCTGCGGTCGCGACGACCAGCAGGGCAGCGTCGCCGCCGCCTATCTTCTGAAKAACTTCAAGGACAAGAAGATCGCCGTCGTCCACGACAAGACGACCTATGGCCAGGGCCTCGCAGACGAGACCAAGAAGGGCCTCAATGCCGGCGGCGTCAAGGAAGTGCTCTATGAAGGCGTGAATGCGGGCGAGAAGGACTTCTCGGCCCTCGTCTCCAAGATCAAGGCGGCCGGTGCCGACTACCTCTACTGGGGTGGCCTGCACACCGAAGGCGGCCTGATCGTACGCCAGATGCGCGACCAGGGCCTGAAGACCGTGCTGGTCTCCGGCGACGGCATCACCACCGACGAGTTCGCCACGATCGGCGGTCCCGGCGTTGAAGGCACGCTGATGACCTTCCCGCCGGACCCGCAGAAGCGACCCGAGGCGGCTGCCGTCCTCAAGAAGTTCGAGGCGCGCAAGTTCAAGCCGGAAGCCTATACGCTGTACAGCTACGCCGCCGTGCAGATCATGGCCGAAGGCGCCAAGCGCGCGAACTCGACCGACCCGAAGAAGATAGCCGCCGCGCTCCATGGTGGGGAGGCCGTGAAGACCGTGATCGGCGACATCTCCTTCGACAAGAAGGGCGACATCACCCGTCCGGACTACACCGTCTACACCTGGAAGAAGGGCGCCGACGGCAAGATAACCTACGTCGAGAATTGATCTCGGCTGCTAATCGATCCTGATCCGACCATCCCGTCCCGGAGCGATCCGGGGCGGGTTTCGTTTGCCGGGCAGTACTACAGTGTCTTGAGGAAGGTTGCGAAGCGCAGCAGACCGTCCGGCCAGGGACCATGCCCGGATTCTGAATTGAGATGGCCGCCATCGCCGGCATCGACGAACTCGGCGCCCCAGGCCTCGGCCAGCGCCCTTGCTTCATCCTGCGTGCAGTAGGGATCGGTCGTGCTGGAGATGAGGATGGCGGGGAACGGCAGTTTCTCGCGCCGATGCGCGATGAAGTCGTGCGCCATACCGGGGATCGCCTGCTTCGCGCGCTCGGAGGCCGGCGCAACCAGGAAAGCTCCCGCGACTTCGCCGGGCTTCAGATGCTCTGCCGCATGCGCCACCGCGCTGACGCCGGCGGAATGGGCAACCAGAACCACCGGCCGCTTGGCTGCGCGGACGGCGGCGACGATCCGGTTTGCCCAGGCGTCCCGGGCGGGTTTGTACCAATCGTCCTGCTCGATGCGCCGGGCGGTGGTGAGCTTGGCCTCCCAGCGGCTCTGCCAATGGTCCGCGCCGGAGCCGGACCAGCCAGGAATGATGAGGATGTCGGCGTCGGACGAGCGCATTGCAATCAATCGGGTTTCAGGGCGAGGCCACGCGACAGGGCATAAGCCTAGTCGCGTCGGCCCCGGGACAGGGCAAGGTCAGCCGCAGCGGACCAGGTCGTAACGTAGGGTGTGAAACGAAAAGCGCCAGCCCGCGCGGCAGCGCTCGGTAATGCCGTAGCGCGCATGCGGGCTTCCGCCTGCGAGCGCAGCGAGATTGCCATGGATATCGGCGAGGACGGCAATCCGCATGGGTTCAGGCTACCCGAAGACGCGCGCGAAGATCGTATCGACATGCTTGAAGTGATAGCCCTCGTCGAACATCGCCTCGAGCTCGGCAGCCGAGAGCTTCGCCGTCACGTCCTTGTCGGTCTTGAGATTGGTGAGAAAATCCTCGCCATGTTCCCAGGTGCGCATCGCGTTGCGTTGAACCAGCGAATAGCTCTCCTCGCGGCTGGCGCCGGCCTGCGTCAAGGCGAGCAGGACGCGCTGCGAATTATGCAGGCCGCCGAGCCGGTCGAGATTCTTGCGCATGTTCTGCGGATAGACCAGCAGCTTGTCGACGACGCCTGTAAGCCGCGCGAGCGCGAAATCGAGCGTCACCGTGGCATCGGGGCCGATCATGCGCTCGACCGAGGAATGCGAGATGTCCCGCTCGTGCCAGAGCGCGACATTCTCGAGCGCCGGCGTCACCATGCCGCGAACGAGCCGCGAAAGACCGGTCAGGTTCTCGGTCAGCACCGGATTGCGCTTGTGCGGCATCGCCGAAGAGCCCTTCTGGCCCGGCGAGAAAAACTCCTCCGCCTCATAAACCTCGGTGCGCTGGAGATGGCGGATCTCGGTCGCCAAGCGCTCGACGCAGGAGGCAACGACGCCAAGCGTCGCAAAATACATGGCGTGACGGTCGCGTGGGATCACCTGTGTCGAGACCGGCTCGACGGCCAGGCCCATCTTCTCGGCGACATGGGCTTCGACCTGCGGGTCGATATTGGCGAAGGTGCCGACCGCGCCGGAAATCGCGCAGGTCGCGATCTCGGAGCGCGCCGCAACCAGACGGTCCCGGCAGCGGCTGAACTCGGCATAGGCCTGCGCCAGCTTGAGGCCGAAGGTCACCGGCTCGGCATGGATGCCGTGCGAGCGGCCGATCGTCGGCGTGAACTTGTGCTCGAACGCCCGGCGCTTGATCGCGGCCAGCAGCGCATCGACATCGGCGATCAGGATATCGGTGGCGCGGGCCAGCTGCACCGACAGCGTCGTGTCGAGAATGTCCGACGAGGTCATGCCCTGGTGCACGAAACGCGCCTCGGGGCCAACGATCTCGGCCAGGTGCGTCAGGAAGGCGATGACGTCATGCTTGGTGACGCGCTCGATCTCGTCGATGCGGGCGACATCGAAGACCGCGTCCCTGGCCTTGGCCCAGATCGTCGCCGCGGCCTCCTTCGGCACGACGCCGAGCTCGGCCAGCTTGTCGGTGGCATGCGCCTCGATCTCGAACCAGATCCGGAACCTCGTCTGCGGCTCCCAGATGGCGACCATCTCGGGACGGGAATAGCGCGGGATCATGGTTGGCCTTTCAGGACAGCGCGCGACGTGATTCCGGACAAGCGGCGAAGCCACGCCGATCCAGACACCATCGCAGAGCAAGGCGCACTGCAATGGGCTCCGGAGCTTCGCTTCGCTGCGCCCGGAATGACGGCGCAGTTACAAATTCAAACCCAGTCGCCGCGGGCGGCTTCCGCCGCCTGGCGGATCGCGGCGATATTGCCGGCATAGGCCGATGGCCCGCCCTTGAACACTGCCGAGCCGGCGACGAGCACGTTGGCGCCGGCTTTCGCGGCCAATGGTGCCGTTTCCGGCGTGGCGCCGCCATCGATCTCGAGTGCGATCGGACGCTCGCCGATCATGGCGCGCACCCGCGCGATCTTCTCGACCACGGAATGGATGAAGCTCTGGCCGCCAAAGCCCGGATTGACGGTCATCAGCAGAATCAGGTCGACATCGTTCAGGAGCGGCTCGATGGCGCTTTCCGGCGTGCCGGGATTGAGCACGATGCCGGCCTGCTTGCCTTGCGCCTTGATGGCCTGCAGGGTCCGATGCGCGTGCGGGCCGGCCTCGACATGGAACGAGATCAGGTCAGCGCCCGCCTTGGCGAAGGCTTCGACATAGGGGTCGACCGGCGCGATCATCAGATGCACGTCGAAAAACTTCTTGGTGTGCGGGCGGATCGCCTTCAGCACGTCCGGGCCGAAGGTGATGTTCGGCACGAAATGCCCGTCCATCACATCGCAATGGATCCAGTCGGCGCCCGCCGCATCGATGGCGCGAACCTCCTCCCCGAGTTTCGAGAAATCTGCGGAGAGGATGGAAGGGGCGATGCGGATGGGGCTGGTCATGCGCGAAGCGTTTAGCGCCCGCAGGCCAGCGCTGCAATCGAAACCGGGAGCTTTCAGCGGCGTTTGACGGGGTAGGACAGTCGCCGGTCCGCTTCCTCGACCTCCTCCACCGCTGTTGCAAAGGCCGGCCGACTGCCCAACCGGCTGAACCAGGCTGAGAGGTCGGGATAGCGTGCAAGCGCCGGGCCGCCGAGGCGCACGGCCCAGAACACGCTCATGAACATGCCGATATCGGCCACCGAGAGGGCCTCGCCGAAATAATCGCGACCCGCCAGCCTCTCGTTGAGCCCGCAATAGCGCTGCTCGAGCTCGGCCTCGGCGATCAGCGCGTCCGTCTCCTGTGCTGCGCGCTTGTTGCGATCCGTCGTCGGCGGCTCGTTACGGTGCATCAGCGGCCGCAGCGCGGCAAACAGGATCTCGTCGGCGAAAAGCTCGTCCAACCGCGAGCGCGCTCTGGCCGCTGGATTGCGGGGAAGGAGCGGTGGCTGGGGATAGGCCTCGTCGAGATATTCGAGAATGATGGTGGAATCGTAGAGGACGAGCCCCTCGTCATTGATCACCGGAACCTGCCGCTTCGGGTTGAGCGCCAGCACTTCGGGGTGGCGCGGATCGTAGCCAGTCACCTGGTTGAACGGCACCATGATACGCTCGAAGGCGAGGCCCTTCTCCCGCAGCGCGATCTCGACCTTGCGGGAGAACAGGCTCAGAGGCCCGGAATAGAGAGTGATCATGGCATCGCTCCTGGATTGCTGGAGCGATCGTCTCAGGCCGGATCGTCAACCCGCGTCAGCAGGCGTTTCAGCGCGCTTGATCTTCCCGGCGATGCCGCGCAGCAGCCAGGGCAGCAGGTAGATCGGGAACTGCGCCAGCGCAAAATACAGGAAAGTCGTCTGCGGCACGCCGGCCCCAAGCGCCGCAACCAGCAACCCCATGTTCCGTTGACCGGTGCCATAGCCGATCATGAAGCGTTCCGAGCGCTTGAACATCCGCAAGGCGAGTGTCGTGAGCAGAAGGCCGGCGGCGGAAACCGAAAAGGCGATGGCCAGGAACAGCATGACCTGTCCGGGATTGGCCATGGCTGTCCGCGTCACGCCATCCATCGCCGCAATGGCAAAGATGAAATACATCAGCACGCCAAAGCCATCGAGATTGGCCTTCATCGCCCGGATCCGGGCTGCGCCGAGCCAGTGCCGCAGGATCGCCGCCACCACCATGCCGCCGCCGACGAACAGCACGAGACGGAGCGTCAGCGCCCAGCGATCGAGCGGCACGGCAGCCCCCGCCAGCAGCTCCACCACCACCGGGGCCACCAGCGGACTGAGCACCGTGGTCACCACCACGCCCGCGATGATCAGCGAAGGCTCGAAGCCGTAGAGGATCGCGACCGCCGGCGAAGACATGATCGGCGGCGCCGCGCCCATGATGGCAAGCCCGAGGATCAGGCCGGGATCGAGTGCCGCGCGACCGACGAGCAGGAACGCAGCGCCGATCAGCACCGCCGGGCCGAGAATGAGCCACAGGCAGGTGACGATCAGCTTGCCGGGACGGCGGATCAGCCCGGTTATGATGCTGAAATCGGCGCGCAGGAAGACGACCGTGGTGAAACAGAAGATAGTGACCGGCAGCAGCGGCCGCGCCGCCGCCGAGAACTGCGGCAGTGCCAGCCCCAGAAAGATTGAAAGTGCGAAGCCCTGCGTGCCGTAGCGGCCGAGAAGGGCAAGGCCTGCAGCGAGGAAGGCGGCGAAACGCGAGAGCATGAAGGCCTGAATCGGTGCGACAACTGCGCCACACTGGCCGATCCCGGCGCCGGCGTCACCCGCCGTTCGGGAAGACCGGTTCTGCGTGGCGCAGAATCTTGCGCGGAAGGGAACAGTTTGTAAGCGCAGCGCGCGATCCGCACCTGGTTGGCGCAAAACTTGCGAAACTTTCGCCGTTCKACCGCAAAGATACACCATGCCGCTGACATCGCGGCGCAGAGCGGTATTTTGAGCGCGGCAACAGGGCTGACAGGAGCGTAAAAATGCGGACCGATACGATTGTTCTCGGCGCGGGGATCGTCGGCATCTCGGTGGCGCTGCACCTGCAGAAGGCCGGCCGGTCCGTGTTGCTGGTCGACCGGCGCGGACCAGGCGAGGAAACCAGCTATGGCAATGCCGGACTGATCCAGCGCGAAGGCGTTTATCCCTACGGCTTCCCGCATGATTTCGGCGCCTTGTTCCGCTACGCGATGAACAACACCATCGACGCGTCCTATCATTGGAACGCGATTCCCAAGCTCGCGCCCTTCCTGCTGTCCTACTGGCTGCATTCGCGCCCCTCCAAGCACGAGGCGATCGCTCACCAATACGCCACCCTGATCGAGCATTGCGTCACCGAGCATGACGCGCTCGCGGCCGAAGCCGGGGCGACGCATCTGCTGCGCCGCAAGGGCTGGATGAAGGTTTTCCGCTCTGCGGCCGAGCAGGATGCAAGGCTGGCCGAGGCGGCCAAGTGGAACAAGGAATTCGGGCTGAACTACCGCCCGCTCGATGTCGCGACGCTGCGAGCCGAGGAGCCCCATCTCGACCAGAGCCTGATCGGCGGCCTGCACTGGACCGACCCGGTCACGGTGATCGACCCGCTTGGCCTGTCGAAGGCCTATGTCGCTCTGTTCGAAAAGCTCGGCGGACAACTTGCGCAGGGCGATGCCGGCACGCTCGCGCAGGACGGCCAGGGTTGGAGCATCGCGCTCKCCGACGGCACCCGCGCCAGCGCACATGACGCAGTGATCGCGCTCGGCCCCTGGGCCGATGTCCTGACCAACCGGCTCGGCTACCACCTGCCACTCGCGGTCAAGCGCGGGTACCACATGCACTACAAGCCGCTCGGCAACGCCGTGCTGAACCACCCTGTCCTCGACACCGAGCGCGGCTATTTCCTGGCTCCGATGGTGAAGGGCATTCGGTTGACCACGGGCGCCGAGTTCGCGCTGCGCGACTCGCCAAAGACGCCGGTTCAGCTCGCTCGCGCAGAACCGATCGCCAAGACGCTGTTCCCGCTCGGCGAGCGGGTCGATGCCGAGCCCTGGCTCGGCAACCGCCCCTGCACGCCTGATATGATGCCGATCATCGGCCCGGCGCCGAAGCACCGCAATCTCTGGTTCTCGTTCGGTCATGCCCATCACGGGCTGACGCTGGCCGCAGTGACCGGGCGCATGGTTGCCGAGATGGTGACCGGCGAGAAGGTCTTCGTCGATCCTGCCCCGTTTGCACCGGCCCGTTTCACCTGAGGCGAAGATGCCGTCATTCCCGGGGGCGCTTGCCGCCGCCGGGAATTATGCTTCGCCAGGAGACCGGGTCAGGCTCGGGCCTGACGCCGCACGCACCAGACAGCGAGCCGGCATGCGTCATCGCCCCTCGCCTCGCCTGCAAAGCCCTGCCACGATCCCCACCGTTTCGAATCCCCTCCAAGGTGCGCCATGGCCCTCGCCAAAACTCCAGTCCAGGACAATGCCTATGCCGCGGCGCTCGCTCTGCTCGAGCGCGCTCCGCTGATCGACGGCCATAACGACCTGCCCTATGTGATCCGGCTCGATGCCAAGGCGAAGGGCGATGTCGCGGCCTATGACCTGACCAAGGTCCATCCCGAGACCGACACCGACATTCCGCGCATGCAGGCGGGCAAGCTTGCGGGCCAGTTCTTCGCAGCCTATGTCCCGCCGAACCACCCGAAGCCCGCCGGCTTCGCGCTGGCCCAGATCGCGCTGATGCAGAATGTACTAGCGAAGCATCCGAAGGTCTTCCGCCCGGGCCTCTCCGCCGCCGATGTCGAGGCTGCGAAGGCCGAGGGCAGGATCGCCCTGTTCATGACGATCGAGAACGGCTCGGCGATAGACAACGAGCTCGACGCCCTCGATGCTTATTCAGCCCTTGGCGTGCGCCTGATGACGCTCTGCCATAACGGCACGCATGACTGGTGCGATTCGGCGACCGATGCCCCGCGCCATAACGGGCTTTCCGCCTTCGGCAAGGACGTGGTCCGTCGCATGAACAGGCTCGGCATGATCGTCGACCTGGCCCATGTCTCGCCGAAGGTGATGCATGATGCGCTCGACGTCAGCAATGCGCCGCTCGTCTGGTCCCATTCGAACGCGTTCACGCTCTGCGACCACCCCCGCAACGTGCCTGACGATGTGCTCGATCGCGTCGCCGGGAACAACGGCATCGTCATGGCGACCTTCGTGCCTGACTTCATCAACCAGGCCTCGCGCGACTGGCACCGTCCCGCCAAGGACCAGTACGGCAAGACACCGGACGGCATGGACTACAAGAAGGCCGAGGCAGAGATCGTCGCCAAATCCGGCCCGCGCCCGACGGCGACGCTGGCGCAGTATTGCGACCATCTCGACTATCTCGCCAAGCGCATCGGCTACGACCATATCGGCATTGGCTCGGACTTCTTCGGCGGCACCGCGCCGGAAGGACTGGAGGACAACTCGACCTTCCCGGCCCTGATCGCCGAATTGATTCGCCGTGGCTGGTCGGAAGAGAACCTGGAGAAGCTCGCGGGCGGCAACATGCTTCGCGTGATGCGTGCTGTGGAGGCGGCGGCGGAGCGCTGAGGCGCTCCCCTGCCGTTTCGGGGTCCCGGCGGGGCCCGAAAGGACCAAAACAGGGCGCCGGCCATGCAGTTCAGGCCGCAAGAATACTTGCGCGGCTCATGGCCGGACCCCGCCTCCAAAGGTCTCGTACAGAAAACAAACGCGCGCCGATCGATCAATTTCAGCTTTCTTAACGCCGAAATGCCACGGAGCTGCGCAGCTCCAGCTGTTGCGAGCGCTTCGAGGGCCGATCAGCATGACGTTAGGTAATATTCGTATCAGCATCAAGATCGCAGCTGCGATGCTGATTGTCGGGTTGATTGGCGTGGCCGCGACGATTCTTGGCAGCGTGCAGTTGAGCAAAGTCGACAGCACTTATTCCGAGCTGATCAATTCGCGCAGCAAGGCGACGCTTGCCACAGCCCGTTCGGCGCGCGCCGCAAATGATATTCTGGCTCAGGCCTACAAGGTCATTGCCTATCCTCGCGAGACGGATGGTGCGCGCAATGCCCAGAGCCAGTTGCAGCGCTCCTATGGTCAGGCGCTCGAACTGCTGAAGGAGGGACAGTCCCACCTTCCGGAGCGGGCCGCCGAATACGATGCCCTGACCAAGCAGGTCACCGACATCAAGGTGGGCGTCGATCGCGCCCTCTATTACGGCGCCAATGACGAAAACGAACKGGCGTTGGCCGTGATGGACGAACTCGACGGCAAGCTCACCGCGGTCGTCCGCAACATCACCGATTTCAACAACATGCTCGGAAAGGATACCGAGACGACCAGCGCAAGGTTGAGCTCGGAGACTAAGCGCACCATCGCCATTGTCATCGGCGGCAGCCTGCTTGGCCTGTTGATTGGCCTGGGTGGTGCGATGTGGATGTCGGCGAAGAGCATCACCGGCCCCTTGGCCCGGTTGAAGGGCACGATGGAGCGGCTCGCCGCCAGCGATTTCGATGCCGAGATCGAGGGCCAGACGCGTCGCGATGAAGTCGGCGAAATGGCCCGGGCCGTGCTGATTTTTAAAGAAAACGGCCTCGAGATGCGCCGGCTCGAAGCTCAGACCACCGAGCAGGAACGCCTGACCGATGCAGAGCGTCGCCGCAACGAGGCAGAGCGCCAGCGCGTCGAGGCCGAGCGGGCGATGCTCGCTAGGGAACAGCAGCATGTCGTCGGGCTGCTCGCCGCTGGCCTGGAAATGCTCGCTCAGGGCGATCTGACCTACCGCATCGACGACAATGTCGCAGCCGACTATCTCAAGCTCCGCGACGACTTCAACCGCGCGGTGAACCGCCTCTCCGAGACCGTCGCGACGATCCAGACGACCTCGGTCGACGTCGCCAATGCCGCACGCGAGATCAATATGGGCGCCGACGACCTCTCGAAGCGCACCGAGGAGCAGGCCTCCTCGCTCGAGGAAACCGCCGCGACGACGGAAGAGCTCGCCGCATCCGTCAAGGCATCGGCCTTGTCGTCCCGCCAGGCCGTTCTGCTGGCCAACGAGGCGACCGAAGTTGCAGAGAAGGGCGGTGCGATCGTCACCGATGCCGTCGCCGCGATGGCGCGGATCGAGCAGGCCTCGCGCAAGATCTCGGATATCACGTCGGTGATCGACGAGATCGCCTTCCAGACGAACCTGCTTGCGCTCAACGCAGCCGTCGAGGCAGCCCGCGCCGGCGATGCCGGCAAGGGTTTTGCGGTGGTCGCCTCGGAGGTCCGCACCCTGGCCCAGCGCTCCTCGGAAGCGGCCAAGGACATCACCTCGCTGATCAGCGAATCGGGTGTCGAGGTCGCACAAGGTGTCGGACTGGTCCGTTCGGCCGGCGAGGCGCTCGGAAAGATTGTCGAAGCCTCGAAAAAGGTCTCCGCCACTGTCTCAGACATCTCCGCAGCCTCGGCCGAGCAGGCCAACGGCATCGATGAGATGAGCCAGACCGTCGCCCATATGGACGAGATGACCCAGCAGAACGCAGCCCTCGCCGAGGAGAGCGCCGCGTCGGCCAGCTCGCTCACCGGCCAGATCCAGCGCTTGAACGGCCTCGTCTCCAGCTTCCGGATCAAGGAAGAACGGATACCGCAGCAGCGCAGGATGGACACCAAGGTGGAGGCCGGGTTCGGCTTTGGCCTGCGCCGTAGCGCTTGACGCCGCTCTTGCCGCAGGCTGATAGGATCGGGCTTTCKAGCCCGGTCCCAGAACCGGGCGAGACCGATATCACAGAGTACCCGATGACCGGCTCAGGCACTGACCGCACCCGCCCCGCCACGCGAACCCCCGCCCCGGTCATCATTCTGGTCGAACCGCAAATGGCCGAGAACATCGGCATGAGCGCTCGCGCCATGGCGAATTTCGGCCTTTCCGAGATGCGACTCGTGGCCCCTCGCGATGGCTGGCCCGCCGGTGGAGGCCTCAAGAAGGGTGCAACCGCCGCAGCCTCCGGTGCGACCCATATCCTCGAGAATGCCCGGCTCTACCCTGACGCCGCCGCCGCGACGGCCGATCTCAATCATGTGCTCGCCACCACCGCCCGCGAACGCGGCCAGATGAAGCGCGTCTTCACGCCAGCCGAGGTGATGCCGTCCCTGGCCGAGCGTGTCGGCGGCGGCGAGCGCGTCGGMATCCTGTTCGGTCGCGAGCGCATCGGCCTGACCAATGAAGAGATCTCGCTCGCCGACGCGATCCTGACCTTTCCCGTCAACCCGGCCTTCGCCTCGCTCAATCTCGCGCAGGCCGTGCTGCTGGCCGGCTACGAGTGGTTCAAGACGACGGATGGCGAGCCGCCCTTCCGCGAGAACAATCCCTCCCCGCCCGCGACTCGTGAGACGGTGTTTTCGATGTTCGGCTATCTCGAAGGCGAACTCGAGCGCTGCGGCTTCTTCCCGCCCGGCAAGAAGCCGGTCATGACCGCCAATCTGCGCGACATCCTGCATCGCCTGGAGATGACCGAGCAGGAGGCGCGCACCCTGCGCGGCGTGTTCAAATCCCTGGCGGAGGGGCCCCGACATCCGCGCCCGGTGAAAGCCCCCGAGGGCGAATAGACGTTCCCCTTCGTGACGAACCGGAAGGGCCGGAGCATCCCTGCCCGGCCCTTCTTGTTACTCCGCCCGCGGGGTGACTCTAGAACTGGTACTTCAACGTCGCCTTCACCGTGCGGCCCGGCTCGGTGTAGTAGTCGCGCGCCTGGGCAAGCGTGCCCGTCGGAACGTTGACCGCATCGAAGTACTTGCGGTCGAAGATGTTGTAGACGCCGACCCGCAGCTCGATATCGGCKAGCTTCGTCGGCCGCCACCACGCCGAAGCATTGAAGAGCGCATAGCCCGGAGCCTTGAAACCGGCATTCGTGCCGGTCGTTGCAGCGACGTCGTCACGTGCGGCAGCGAGCTTGGTCGAGACCTCGGCGCCCCAGATGTCTGTTCCATAGGCGATTGCGACGATACCCTGCATCGGCGGAATCGAGTTCAGGAACGTGTCGGTGTCCTTGTTCTGACCCCGGGTATAGGCGAAGGAGCCGCGCGCCAGCCAGTTCTCGGCGAAGGCATACTGGAAATTCGCCTCGACGCCCTGGATCTCGGCCCGCGCGACGTTCCGCGGCCCCTGAATGCCGCCCTGCGGATAGAGTGCATTCGGCGGCGCGATCTGCACGGTCTCGATGAAGTTGCGGTAATTGGTGTGAAAATATGTCACCGAACCACCGAAGGCCCGGTCACCGAAGCGGAAGCCGACATCGATGCCGTTGCTGGTTTCAGGGCGCAGCGTGGGATCGCCGATGCGCAGATAGGTCCCAACCGCCCCGAAGCGGCCATAGAGCTCACTTGCAGTCGGCGCGCGAAAACCCTTCGACCACTGCGCGAAAGCTGTAACATCCTTGAACATGCCGGCGTCCTTGAGGACGTCGTATTCAAGCCGCACCCGCGGCGACCAGGCGCTGTCACTGGAGGACGGCGGCAAGCCGACCGGGCTGGAGCCGCCATTGGTGTAGGCCGGCGTGTTCTGCGGCTTCTCCTCATACCAGTCGAACCGAACACCGGGCGTGAGGCGCAGGCGGTTGTCGAGCATGCCGATCTCGTCATACGCGAAAACGCCGATCGCATTGCCGTCGACCTTCGGCTGGTCGGCCTGATTGGTGTGCAGGTTGTTGCAGGCGGTGAAGGCGCCGGTATAGGGGCGGCGGCAATTGTCGACACCGGCCGAATACTGGTTCAGCGTCGTCGTGCGCAGTTCGGTGCCGAGCGTGATGCCGTGCGAGAAGATGCCAGTCTGGAAGCTCTTCACGACATGGCCGTTGAAGCCGAAGGCCTCCTGCTCGGTTTCGTTGTTGCGGGTATAGGGACCGATGACGCTGGTGAAGCGGTAGGCTGAGACCAGCGCGTTACGCTTGACGTTCTGCCAGTAGAGATTGGCGTGGGCCTCGTCGAGGAAGCCACCCGGCAGCTTGTAATCATAGGTCAGCGAGACGCGCTGACGCTCGACATCCTCGCCGGTGTCATAGTTTCCCGGGCGGAAATTGCCGGTGGGCGACACGGTCGAGGTGAGGACGTTGACCTTGTCCTCGCGCTTGAACAACTCGCCGGTAATGCCGAGCCGGTGCACATCGTCGACATAGTGCTGGATCTTCGCGAGCAGCCCGTATTGCGTGAAATCCGTCGGGTTCGGCATCGTCCGGGTCGGTCCGATGCTGTCGATCGTCCCCCTGTTGCCTGTTTCATGCCCGTCGCGGAAACTACCCTGGAGCAGGAAATAGGTCTGCTGGAGCCGCGCCGCGACTGCGGCACTGCCGAACCAGGCCTCGTCGGTACTGTCATAGCCGGTCTTTGCGAGCGCACCGAACTGGCGGCCGCCCTTGATCAGGTCCTTGGGGTCGAGCGTTCGGACGGCAAGCACGCCCCCCAGAGCCCCGGAGCCGAGCACGCTGGCGCCGCTGCCGCCTCGCAGCAGGTCGAGCGTGGACAACGCATCGAAGTCGAAGGCGTTGGTCGAACTGCGATCGATCCGGGTGTCGGTCAGGAACGGCTGCCTGATGCCGTCGACCGTGGTCAGCACGCGCGGGCCATCGAGACCACGAATATTGATGCTGTTATTCTGGCGATTGAAGCTGATGCCCGCTTCGACCCGGTTGGCCAGGTCGGAAATGCTCTGGACCTGCTGCCTGTCGAGTTCTTCGCGGGTCGTGCGGGTCGTCGTCGGCCCGGCGATCAGCGGCGCACCACTGATTCCCTCCCCCTGCACGGTAATGGTGTCCAGAACGACGGGTCCCTCGGCCGATTGAGGAAAAACCGGCTGCTGTGCGGCCTGAACACGCTGCTGTGCACCAGCTTGTGACGCTGTCATCAACACAAGAACGCCAAGCGCCACGCCGCAACGCAGCCCGCCAGAATGCCCACCCATAGTCAGAACCCCGCCCCTGCCGGCGCTGCCAATGCATTGKATGCGCAGCCTGCAGTTTAAAATTGCTGAAAACTAAGCTTTATCAATTCAGTAAAGCCAGCACTCGATAGAAATAGAGTCGAATTCTGTCAATCGATTCTCAATCAAGGAAGTAACAATAGAATCCATCCAATGGAGAAGCGTTCTAATTTATATGTATTCTATACTGCAGACATCCCCCCGGAACTCAGCCCCGCTCGCGCCCTCCTCCCGATCTCGTGATTGCCGTGATCCGGCCGCAAAGCAGGTTGCGTATTGCAACGCACAAGCAGTCGCGCATCATGGCGCCAGACCGCTGCGGACATTGTTGATGATGCTCGACCGCCGGACCTTTCTCATGGGCTCAACTGCGCTCGCCGCAGCCGCTGCGGGCGCGCCCGGCCCTGCCTTGGCCGGCGATCTCGATGTCGTCGTCATCGGCGCAGGCGCAGCCGGAATCGCAGCCGCACGCGAACTGAAAGCGGCGGGACGCCAGGTCGTGATCATCGAGGCCCGCAACCGGGTCGGTGGCCGTGCCTTCACCGACACCTCGCTTGGCGCCGCCTACGACGCCGGCGCGATGTTCATCCACTGGGCGGAGCGAAATCCCTGGGTGAAGATCGCCGCCGATCTCGGTATCCCGACGCCGAATGAATCCTGGGGCGGCGGCTTCCAGGTTTTCGCCAACGGGCAACCGATGTCGGATGCCGAGCGGGTCAAACGGCGCGGTGCCTTCAGGCAAATCGACCGCAAGCTCGAAACCGTCGATATCTCGAAGCGCGATCTCTCGGTTGCCGAGCTGCTCGGAGACCTCGGCCCGGATATGACGCCCGTCGCCACCTCCGGGTTGCTGCTCTCGATCGGGGAGGAATCCGATCGCATCTCGGCGCGCGACTACCAACGCCTGTGGAGCGGCGACGATTTCGTCGTCCCTTCGGGCTACGGCAATCTTGTCGCGCGCCATGGCGAAGGGCTCGATATCCGCCTTGGCGAACCGGTCGAAGCCATTCGCTGGGACGGGCCCGGCGTCGAGATCACGACGCGCTCGGGAACGCTGAAGGCACGCGCCTGCATCGTCACCGTGCCGGTCGGCGTTCTGAAGGCCGGCGACATTCGCTTCACGCCTGCACTGCCTGCCCGAACCCGCGACGCCCTGAATGGAATCGGCATGGGCGCCCTCACCAAGATCGCGCTCAAGGTCGAGGGTGATCGCTTCGGCATCAAGCCCGGCATGAGCTATCTTGAAGCCGGTTCACCCAAGGCGATGATGAATGTCGACCTCTTCCCGGACGACAAGGACATCGTCATCGCCTATTGCGGCGGGGACTATGCGCGCGACCTTTCCCGCGCGGGAACCGCCGCCGCACGGGATCATGTGACCGAGCTTTTGGCCAAGATGGTCGGCGCGAGCTTTCGCAAGGCCGTCACCGGCGTGTCATTCCCCGCCTGGTGGACCGATCCGTTCTCGCATGGCTCCTATTCGGTATGCCGCCCCGGCTTCGAGGCGGCCCGGGACAGGCTTGCCGAGCCGATCGGCGGTCGCATCTGGATCGCGGGCGAGGCGACGGCCGGCGGCGGTGCGATGACGGTCGGCGGCGCGACCTTGGCGGGGCGGGCGGCGGCGGCGGCCGTGGCGCGGCTGAAGGCTTAGCGTCCCAGTTCCAGCTCCCAGTTCTGCCCCACCAGATCCTGCCCGAAGGAATGGTGCGCCTCCTCGGCGATGAGCCTGAAGCCGGCGGCAAGATAGATACCACGCGCAGCGTGCAGTATATCATTGGTCCACAGGATCATGCGCCGATAACCAGCCGATTGCGCGAAGCCGACCGCCTCCTGCACCAGCGCCTTGCCGAGACCGAGCCCCTGCCCGCGCTTCTCGACCAGCACGAGCCGAAGTTTGGCGACCTCGTCCGACTCTCGAACTACGAAGGCCGAGCCCACGGGCATCCCGTCCAGTTCCGCAATGAAGCAGCGCTCCTTGCCAGGCACGAAGTCCCGCAGGAATTTCGCCGCGATCTCCGCGACCAGCGCTTCGAAGCTGATGTCCCAGCCATAGTCTTCCGCATAGAGCCGGCCATGCGCCGATATCACCCAACCGATATCGCCGGGTCTGTGCTCGCGAATGAGCGGTTGCCACTTCCGCTCGCAGGCTCCTGACAATAGCCGCTCGGCGGTTCCCAGCGCCTCGACCAGATCCGCCTGTTCAGCCTGTCCGAGCCGCGCCAGAATCGAGCCGGCCTGATCGCGCGACGCTTCATCCAGCGGCCGAAAGGCGTCATGCCCCTCTCGCGTCAACAGCAGGTGCGAAGCCCGCCCGTCGTCGGGAGAACGCTCGCGTCTCAGCCAGCCGGCAGCAGCAAAGCCCTTGAGAATGCGGGAGAGATAGGCGGGATCGAGGGCAAGCTCGCGTGCCAACTCGCTTGCGAGCCAATCGTCACGTTGAGCCAACTCATAGAGCACGCGCGACTCGGCCAACGCGAAACCGGAGCCGTGCAGGCTGCCACCAAGTGCTCCAATCCAGCGCGTGTGGAAGCGGTTGAAGCGTCGGATCGCAGCGATCGCGGGGCTATCTGTGGCGGCCATGATGATCTCCGAGGATCAGGATCGTGCCAATTAGTGGACAGAGTCAATTAAATAGAATCATGGCGGCCAGGAGTTCCTTGACCACTCC
The DNA here is from genome assembly GCF_056396005.1 of Allobosea sp. 05T439. NCBI lineage: Bacteria > Pseudomonadati > Pseudomonadota > Alphaproteobacteria > Hyphomicrobiales > Alloboseaceae > Allobosea > Allobosea sp. 05T439. Next base: position 120,272 of record NZ_JBFTKP010000009.1, read on the forward strand.
TTAACCGGGCTCTGGCCCAATGAAGCGCTCATCCATCTCCTGTGCAGGCGCCGACGCATGCGGGTCGATCTTCTGGCCGGAACAGCCTATGGCGCAGCCGTGATGCCACGCCGCCAACCCACCATTCTGGTCTTCGATTCCGGGCTGGGCGGCCTGACAGTGCTGGCCGAAACCACGCGCGCCCGCCCGGACGCACGCATCGTCTACGCCGCCGATGACGCCGGCTTCCCCTATGGCCGGCTCAGCGAGGCGGAGCTTGTCGACCGCGTCCTGCAGGTCATGGAGCGGCTGATTGCGCGCTGTCATCCTGATCTTGTGGTGATCRCCTGCAACACCGCCTCGACTCTGGTGCTGCCGGCGCTGCGCGCCCGCTTCACCATCCCCTTCGTCGGCACCGTCCCGGCGATCAAGCCAGCAGCCGAGACCACCCGCAGCGGACTGATCTCGGTCCTGGCGACGCCTGGAACCGTCGCCCGCGACTATACGCGCGGCCTGATCGAGGCCTATGCGGCGCGCTGCGAGGTCACGCTGGTCGGCTCGACCGGCCTTGCCGGCCTCGCCGAAGCCGCGCTCAAGGGTGAAACGGTCGACGACGCGGCAATCCTTGCGGAACTCGAGCCCTGCTTCGTCGAACGCGACAGCGTACGGACCGACGTGATCACCCTCTCCTGCACGCATTATCCACTGCTGCTCGAACGCATGCGCCGGGTGGCACCGTGGTCCGTCAGCTGGATCGACCCTGCCCCGGCCATCGCCCGGCGGATTTCCCAATTGCTGGGCCCTGCGGCGCCCCCACCGTTCAGCGCGGCTGGCGACGCACCGGCGATCTTCACGAGCGGGGCCTGCATCAGCGGACCGCTGCGAATTGCCCTCGCGGGTTACGGGCTGTCCCAGGTCTTGATCGAGCCATTTCCACTGATGAACTGAGCAGCGATCCCCAGGCATAGCCCCAAGGGATTTGACTTGCGGGGGCTCCTGCGCCTATAGGGCTCTCGTCGCGCGGGTCCATCAGGGCCCGCGCGACTTTTTCCGCACCCGTGATCCGCTCGTCGAGAGCCGGATCTGTCGCCCTGGAAACGGGGACAGGAGGGCGCGGTCCTCAACTCGCGAACCAAGAGGACACGCGATATGTCGAAACGTCATGAGGCGAAATACAAGATTGACCGCCGCCTCGGTCAGAACATCTGGGGCCGCCCGAAGTCCCCGGTCAACCGTCGTGAATACGGCCCCGGCCAGCACGGCCAGCGCCGCAAGGGCAAGCCGTCGGACTTCGGCACGCAGCTGCGCGCCAAGCAGAAGCTGAAGGGCTATTACGGCTCGATCTCCGAGAAGCAGTTCCGTCGTTACTACGCCGAGGCGATCCGCCTGAAGGGCGACTCGGGTGAGAACCTCGTCGGCCTGCTCGAGCGCCGTCTCGACGCGGTGATCTACCGCGCCAAGTTCGTCCCGACGGTGTTTGCTGCTCGCCAGTTCGTCAACCACGGCCACGTCACGGTCAACGGCAAGCGCGTCAACATCGCGTCCTACCAGGTCAAGCCGGGTGACGTGATTGCGGTGAAGGAATCCTCCCGCCAGCTCGCCATCGTGATCGAATCGGCTGCGCTCGCCGAGCGCGACGTGCCGGACTACATCGATGCCGACCACACCAAGTTCTCGGCCACCTACACCCGCACCCCGACCCTGTCGGACGTGCCTTACGCGGTGCAGATGGAACCGAACCTGGTCATCGAGTTCTACTCGCGCTGATCCTGCATTGCAGGCTCGGGCTGCGAAGCTCCGATCCGCATCAGAAAAGGGCGGCTCTTCGGAGCCGCCCTTTTCAGTTCGAGCCCTCGGCAGGTGCGTCCCGCGGCCTGCCCAGACGGGCGCGCACGACGAATGGACCGGGCCGTCCGCGTACTGGTCCGCCGTCTTCCCCAAGCAGCGCCTTCAATCCGATGGGATATCGATACCGCTCCACGCCGGATGTCCGGCGGGGCTCCGGGTCCAGAAGGCGATGTCATTGAACTGGATGGTCTGCGAGACATCGGGCAAAGCATCGCGATAGATGCCGAAGCGCGGCTGCGCGTCGATGACCGGCTTGCCTGCCTTCGTCATGCCGTAGCGCGGATATCCGAGTACGCCGCGATAGGCTGGGCAGGCGCGCCCATCGAGCCAGAGCTGCAGATGGCTCTCACCGGCCTTCTGGCTCGGCCGTATCGAAACATTGACCCGGTGCCAGTGGCCCGGGGCGATTGGCCAGTCGCCACAGAAATGGACCTGCCMGACGCTGTCGCCACATGTCTCGGTGCCGGCACTCTTCGCGCGGAAGACCGGAGTCTTGCCGTCCGAATCCACCTCGATCTTGAAAAGCGGATTGCCGGGATCGCAGATCTCTTCTCCGCCCCTGCCCTTCTCGTAGCGCGGATCGATATTCTGCTTGATCTGCTGGATGACGGTGCGGTTCTTTCGTGTCAGCCACGGGGCCTCGACACGGAACTGAAAGCTGTACCAGGTCGTGGTATCGAAGCGGATGAGCTCGCGCGTCATCTGAATCTCGGCGCGCTCCGTCGCCGAGGAGCCAGGATCGGGATTATAGGCATCGCCCGGCTTGACGGTAACGCTGAGGACGCGCCCGCCATCTCCGGTCCCCTGTTCGCCGACGCATCGGATACGATCGGCACGAACCGATTTGTCCAGCAGCGACGAGATCTTCCAGTCCTCGGCCGCGATGCAGGCTGTCTCKAAATCCGCCTGGAACGCCGGAAGGACTTCCTCCGCGCGACCAAAGCCTGGGCAGAACAAGGACAGGGAGGCCAACCCCGCCGAGGCAAGAACGCGAAGAACCACGGCGTCTCTCATGCGTTGCCCCACCCCCCAGATCCCGCATGGAAGCTATCTCAACCTTGCGCGGGATCAACATGTTTGATCCCGCGGGATGGAAGCGGGGGAGCTACTACAGGCTCCGGTTCAGCGTTGCAGGATTGGCCGCAGGGCCTGAGCAAAACAGCAAAAGGAGCGGCCCGCAGGAGCCGCCCCCCTCTATGAAGCACGCCCAGATGGCCGCAGCGCCGCCGGATGATCCTTCGTCAGAGATGCGATCCGACCTCGTCGCGAAAGAAATAGCAGCCGAGCCCGACGCAGCCGATCAGGATCGAAAGACCATACGGGCCGAACAGGCAGAGTATGAAAACGAAGGCGATGAAAATCCTCATCAGCCAGTTTGACGATTGAGCCTTCATGAGACGCCCCTCTCACGAGATTTACTGAGAGGACCCTAGGCGCTCAAAAATGAACTCAATTTGAAGGATTATGGTAAACTCCCGTTTTTCATGACCGCGGTCGCCTCAACCTTCGCAATCCAGCTCTTCCGCATCGTCACCCGGACCGCCCCACCGACAGCAGCACAGAAAAAGGCGGCTCCGAGGAGCCGCCTCGTGAAGGCGATCGCGCTGCGATCAGTTGTTGTCGTCGTCGCTATGGTAGCGGCCGCGACGCGAGCCGCGATCGTCACCATCGTGATCCCGGCCGCCGCGTCGATCCTGCCAGCGATCGCGCATGTTCTCCCCCATCCGCTCCATGCGGGCGCGCCCCTCGGAGAATGCTTCGCGCACAGCCCGGCGCGCCACCGTCTTCTGTTCGTCGCTCAAGGTAGACCAGAGCGGACGAACGGCATCCGCGAGCTCCTTGCTGCGCGTGGCACGTGCCGCCTGACGGCTGGCCATCGCGTCCAGGCGCTCCATGATATCGGCGTGGCGGAAATTCTCACGCTGCTCGCGCATGGCCGCAAAGCCCTGACGACGCTGCTCCATGCCCTTCTTCACCGTGTTCTCGACCGCATCGAACAACGGGACCTGCTCGGGCTTGAGCTTCATATCGGCGCGCAATTTGGCAAAGCGCTCGTTCATGCGTGTCTGCGCGCGTTCGAGCCGCTCCTTCATGCGGGCTTCCATCTGCTCGGTGCGGCGCTGGTCGCGCTGGTCGGTACGCTCCTGCTGCGTCATGTCACGCGAGGATCCGGAGCCGCCGGCAGGTGGAACCGGCTGCGGCTGCGCGACCGCGAACGTCGCAGCCAGGGCGGCTGCCGACGAAGCTGCGATAAGTGCGATGCGTTTCATCCTGGGTCTCCGTTTGTCGTATCGACAAGGTCAGGTCGCTGGCGGGTCTCGAAGCCGGTTCGCGATCATGGCAAGGCTGACCTCGCGCCCCTGACCCTGCGATGGCGCAAGCATGAAAAGATCGTAATGTAGCGATGACGCGCCAGCGAGCGCGAAGTTCCCCCACGCCCCCCGGTGTCATTCCCTCGTGATGCGCAACCTGATCACCGATGTTCGCGGCCTGCTCGTCGGGCAAACCCAGGATATTGCCGCAGCGACCGGCGTCACCGTCGCCCTGTTTGACCGCCCGACCGTAGCCTCGGTCGCCATTCTCGGCGGCGCTCCCGGCACCMGCGATACCGCATTGCTGGAACCGGAAATGACTGTCGAGCATGTTGACGCCATCGTCCTCTCTGGCGGCTCCGCCTGGGGGCTGGCCGCAGCTGACGGGGTCATGGCGACGCTTGCCGCAAACGGTCGCGGCTTCCCCGTCGGCGGCATGCGCGTGCCGATCGTGCCGCAGGCGATCCTGTTCGATCTCCTGAATGGCGGCGACAAGGGCTGGGCCAGGGGCAATGGCGCAGAGGCCCCTTATCGGGCGCTGGCGCAGGCGGCAGCAGAGAATGCCGGCACTGAGTTTTTTCTCGGAAGCGCCGGCGCTGGCTACGGTGCGACCACCGCTACGCTCAAGGGGGGGCTCGGCTCAGCCAGCGCGCGCGCCGCCACCGGTCAGATCGTGGGCGCGCTCGTCGCCGTCAACGCCGTTGGCAGTGCCACGATCGGCGACGGGCCTTGCTTCTGGGCCGCCCCCTATGAGCAAGCGAGTGAGTTCGGCGGCCTCGGCTGGCCATCCCTGATCTCGCCCGATGATCTCGGGCTGCGCTTCAAGGGCGGGGCCGGACAGAACACCACGATCGCACTCGTCGCGACCGACGCGGCACTGACCAAATCGCAGGCGAAGCGGCTGGCGCTTGCGGCGCATGATGGCTTGGCCCGGGCGCTCAGGCCGGTCCATGCGCCGCTCGACGGCGACGTGGTCTTTGCCGCGGCAACCGGTCATAGCGGCGCGCCGCCCGATGCCTTCGCCCTGGCAGAACTCTGCGCGACCGCCGCCGACGTCCTCGCTCGAGCCGTCGCGCGCGGCGTCCACGCTGCAACCGCCCTTCCCTTTGCCGGAGCCAAGCCCGCCTGGCGCGACAGGTTTGGGACCTGAGGCCCGGTCCCGCTCCCGCGGCGTTTAGTGGCTCAGGAGGTCAAGGCGCTCGCCCACCAGACCTCGCTGGCGACAGACGATATCCAGCGCCAGATCGAAGCGATCCGCAACTCGAGCGGTGAAGCCGTCCGCGCCATCGACACGATGAACACGACCATCGGCTCGCTCAATGAGGTTTCGGCGGCAGTCGCGACCGTCGTCGAACAGCAGAACGCAGCCACCTCGGGGATTGCCCGCAACATCGAGGCTGCAGCACACGAGACCATCGCGGCCTCCGGCAATATCGAATTCGTCAGCAAGGTGGCCGCGGAAACMGGTCAGGTCGCGGCCTTCGTAGCCGAGTCCGCCGACAGGCTGGCCGCCCAATCCGCGCATCTCGATACCGAGGTCGCGCAGTTCCTGGGCCGGATCCGGGCAACCTGATTCTGACGCCTGCTCAGCCGCAAGACCCGGGCTCGTGTTCCTCAGGATTCGCCTGCGTCGAACGCTGCGTGGTAGCGAACTTCGCCCGCCGGTAGCGGGCCGCCAAAGCCAAGCACCTGGAAATACTCCTGCGGCACATCGGCAAGCCAGAGCCGGGGATCTGCAGCGAAACCGAAGCGAGCGTAATAACCCGGCGCCCCCAGCAGGACGCAGCCCTTCGCACCGGCCGTCTTCAGCCTGTCGAGCCCGGCGCGCACCAGAGCCTGCCCTATGCCTCTCCCCTGCATGCCCGGCCGAACAGCCAGAGGCCCGAGACCGAACCAGCCAAGCTCCTGCCCGCCGATCGTGACCGGGGAGAAGGCGACATGGCCAAGCAGGGCCTCGCCATCGGAGGCGACAAGGGACAAGGCCAGCATACCGCCCCGGCGCAAGCCATCGACGATCGCCGCTTCCGCCCCGTTGCTGTGGAAAGCGTCCTTGAAGGCGTCACCAATGAGCGCCTGGATTGCGGGAATGTCAGCGGGTTGCTCGTCGCGGATGATCATGTTGCGTCCTTGGTTCTCGCAAGAGCGGGAGGGCCCATGACGGGCCCTCCCCTTGGCCTCACCGGTTGTCGGCCTGAGACCTCACTGCGAGCCGGCCCTGTCGCGAGATGCGATAGGGCCGCCCCTGCCTCGATTCGATCATCCGCTTGCGCCTGAGGCTCCCGAAAAGCTCGAGCGTGCGGTTGGTCAACACGTAGCCCTCATGGGTGAAGCAGTCGACATGGTGGATGCGGCCATCATCGCCGCGATGGTGACGGATATGCCCGCCCTGGGCCAGCACGTGCAGCACGCGCTGCTCGCCCCTGGAGATATTCATGTTTGTAGAGCCTGTGCATGAAACCATGACAAGCGCCGGAGCCCCATGCAGGCATCGAATGCTGCATTTCAGACCCGGCGCTGCATCACGTTCCGCCGAAGCGAAACGTCACCGGGTTCCCGCACTCTCAAACATGACATTCTCCAACACGTTCATTTCCGCGCGCATAGGCGCGGGAGGACGGGCGTTTAGAGCACGCTCCTCCTAACGTCAACCACCGCCAGAACCGTTTCCCGCCGGCGCCGAATGCGCTATGGGACCCGCATGTCGACAGATGCATTTCTCCAGCGGTTCGGTGCGCCGGGTACGCCTCAGCCCGATCCCGTTGCCGCGGCGCAAAGCGCGATGCGCAACGCCCTGCCCAAGCGCTTCTACGAAACCGCTGGTGTGCTCGAACGCGACGGGCTCTTCCATGTCGCGCTCGATGGCAGGACGGCCCGGACACCGGCCCGGAATCCCTTGGCCATCACCTCGCGCCCGGTCGCCGAGGCACTCGCTGCGGAATGGCAGGCGCAGGGCGAGCGGATCGACCCCGCCGTCATGCCGCTGACACGACTGGTCAATTCCGCGCTCGATGGTGTGTCCGACCAGCATGAAGCCGTGCGCGCCGAGATCGTACGCTATGCCGGCAGCGACGCGCTCTGCTATCGCGCCAGCGAACCGGACAATCTGGTCGAACGCCAGCGTGATGTCTGGGACCCGATCGTCGCCGGCACCGAGGCCGCCCTCGGCGCACGCTTCACCMTCACTGAGGGCGTGATGTTTGCCGCGCAACCGGCCGGCTTGCTCGACGCCGTCGCCCGGCGTGTTGCCGATCTCTCCGCGCCTCTGGCGCTCGCCGGAGCGCATAATGTGATGACACTTTCAGGCTCGGCCATTCTCATGCTGGCCCTCGCCGACGGACGGCTGGACGAAGAGCAGGCATGGACTGCCGCCCATCTCGACGAGGACTATCAGATCGAGATCTGGGGACAGGATGAGGACGCCGCCGACAGGCGAACGATCCGCCGCCAGGAATTTGCGGCGGCCGTGCTTCTGCTCCAACACGGATAGCGCAAGCCCGAACGAACGGCTGATGGACAGCATGGCCTTCGCCCCTTAAGCCGGAACGCAGGCGTTCTGACCGGCGACGGGGCATTTCCATGAAGGACATTCTCGAGCAGCTTGAATCCCGCCGCGAGGGCGCGCGCAAGGGTGGCGGCGACAGGCGCATCGAGGCGCAGCACAAGCGCGGCAAGCTGACGGCTCGCGAGCGTATCGAACTCCTGCTCGATCACGGCTCCTTCGAAGAATTCGACATGTTCGTGCAGCACCGCTGCGTCGATTTCGGCATGGAGAAGGGTGAGAAGATCCCGGGTGACGGCGTCGTCACCGGCTGGGGCACCGTCAATGGGCGCACCGTCTTCGTCTTCTCCAAGGACTTCACCGTCTTCGGCGGCTCGCTCTCCGAAACACATGCCCAGAAGATCACCAAGATCCAGGACATGGCGCTGAAGATGCGGGCCCCGATCGTCGGCCTGTTCGACGCGGGCGGCGCCCGCATCCAGGAAGGCGTCGCGGCGCTCGGCGGCTATGGCGAGGTCTTCAAGCGCAATGTCACGGCCTCGGGCGTCATTCCCCAGATCTCGGTGATCATGGGCCCCTGCGCGGGCGGCGACGTCTATTCCCCTGCCATGACCGACTTCATCTTCATGGTCCGCGACACCAGCTACATGTTCGTCACCGGCCCGGAGGTGGTGAAGACCGTCACCAACGAGACCGTCACGTCCGAGGAGCTGGGCGGGGCCAAGGTCCACACCTCGAAATCCTCGGTGGCCGACGGCTCCTTCGAGAACGATGTCGAGGCACTGCTGCAGGTGCGCCGGCTGATCGACTTCCTGCCGGCCAACAACACGGTCGGCGTCCCGGAATGGCCGAGTTTCGACGTGCCGGACCGTGTCGACATGAGCCTCGACACGCTCGTACCCGACAATCCGAACAAACCCTATGACATCAAGGAACTGATCCTGAAGACGCTCGATGAGGGCGACTTCTTCGAAATCCAGGCGGCCTATGCCGGCAATATCGTCACCGGATTCGGCCGCATCGAGGGCCGCACCGTCGGCGTCGTCGCCAACCAGCCCATGGTGCTCGCCGGCGTGCTCGATTCCGATGCCAGCCGCAAGGCGGCCCGCTTCGTGCGCTATTGCGACGCCTTCGAGATCCCGATCGTCACCTTCGTCGACGTGCCGGGCTTCCTGCCGGGCACGGCGCAGGAATATGGCGGGCTGATCAAGCACGGCGCCAAGCTGCTCTTCGCCTATAGCGAATGCACGGTACCGCTGGTCACGGTCATCACCCGCAAGGCATTCGGCGGCGCCTATGACGTGATGGCCTCAAAACATATCGGCGCCGACGTCAACTATGCCTGGCCGACGGCGCAGATCGCGGTGATGGGCGCCAAGGGCGCGGTGGAGATCATCTTCCGCGGCGGCGATGCCGAGACCATCGCACGCCAGACCAAGGAATATGAGGACCGCTTCATGTCGCCCTTCGTCGCCGCCGAGCGCGGTTATGTCGACGAGGTGATCATGCCGCACTCGACCCGTCGCCGGATCGCCCGGGCCCTGGCCATGCTCAGAACCAAAAACGTCGAGCGGCCCTGGCGCAAGCACGACAATATTCCGCTGTGAGCTGACGCGAGCTACTGCCACCGCCTTAACACCACGCTCGCATTCACTCCGCCAAAGCCGAATCCGTTGGAGATGGCATGCTCCATCTGGAGCGGGCGGGCCTCCTTCGCCACGAGATCGAGCCCCGCCGCATCCTCGTCCGGGTTGTCGAGATTGAGCGTCGGCGGGGCAATCTGGTCGCGCAGCGCCAGGATGGTGAAGATCGCTTCCAGGCCGCCGGCCGCGCCGAGCAGGTGCCCCGTCGCCGATTTGGTGGCGCTGATCGCGATGCTGCGCTCGGAACCGAAAAGCGCTCTGATTGCCGCCAATTCGCCTCGGTCGCCGACCGGCGTCGAGGTCGAGTGCGCATTGAGATGACGGATATCGTGCGGCTGCAGGCCGGCCTGTTTCAGGGCGATCTCCATGGCGCGCCGCGCGCCCGAACCATCTTCCGGGCCTGAGGTGATGTGATAGGCATCGGCGCTGGTGCCATAGCCAGTGATCTCGGCCAGCGGCGCAGCCCCTCGCGCCTGCGCATGCTCCAGGGCCTCGATCACCAGCATGCCGGCGCCCTCGCCCATGACGAAACCGTCGCGGTCCCGGTCGAAGGGGCGTGAGGCACGCTCGGGCTCGTCATTGAAGCCGGTCGAGAGCGCACGCGCCGCGGCAAAACCACCAAGCGCGACAAGATCGATGCAGGCCTCGGCGCCGCCGCAGAGCGCGATATCGGCCTCTCCCGCCCGGATCAGCCGCGCCGCATCGCCGATCGCCTGCACGCCGGCGGCGCAGGCCGTGACCGGCGCACCGATCGGCCCCTTGAAGCCGTGGTCGATCGAGACATGACCAGCCGCAAGATTGACCAGGAAGGACGGGATCGTGAAGGGCGAAAGCCGTCGCACACCGCGCGTATCGGTGACGCGCACCGCTTCGGCGATCGCGGGGAAGCCGCCAATGCCGGAGGCGATGACCGTCGCGGTGCGCTCCCGCTGCACGTCATCGGTCGGCGCCCAGCCGGCCTGCTCCAGCGCCTCCTTCGCCGCCACCAGCGCGAACTGAATGAAGCGATCCATCTTGCGCTGGTCCTTGGGAGCAATAGCGCTGTCGGGATCGAAGCCCCCCTCAGCGTCCTCCACCTTCGTCGGCACGGCACCGGCAACCTTGGCCGGCAGGGTCTCGACAATGCTGTCGGGCAGGCGCCGCAGCCCGGAACGGCCAGCGAGCAGCCGCGACCACGCCAGTTCGGTTCCACAGCCCAGGGGCGAGACAACGCCCATACCGGTTACAACGACGCGGCGCATCGGCAGATCCTATTCGATGTGAGAGGGAGAGAGCGGTCGCAAACCTCTCTGCGCGGCAATGTGCCTGCGCATCTGTTCGCTGGCTCGCGGACCGGGAATGAGAGCGACATTATCGGACGTGATCGGCGTCGCGCTGGCGGCATCGACCAGGATCGGTTCGAGCGGCTGGCCGGAAACGCGCCCTGCCAGCAGCACGGACACGCCCTCGGGGGCGAGATACCGGTTGCCCCAGGCGAGCATTGCCGCAATCACCGGGAAGAAGTCCCGCCCCTTGGCGGTCAGCAGGTACTCATATCGCTTTGGCCGCTCGCGATAGAGCCGCCGCTCGAACAGGCCGCTCTGCGTGAGATGCTTGAGACGGCGAGCCAGCATATTGGGCGCAATGCCGAGACTCGCCTGAAACTCGTCGAAGCGCGTGAGCCCCCGGAACGCATCGCGCAGGATCAGGAGGCTCCACCATTCGCAGACGGTTTCGATCGTCCGTGCGCAGGGGCATTCGGAGAGTGAAGCGGGCCTGGATTGCATGCTCACTCCGGCTAGACCAGTTACTATCATTTTGCAAGTAACTGATCTGGCCGGAGCGCAGGGCCTTTCGCGGTGGGGCCGCTAACCCGGGGTTCGGAACGCCTCATCCGTCCAGTCGAGCAGCTTGCCCAGAAAGCGCGAGGCCGCCGGCATGAAGAAGCTGCCATGATGGTAGAACGGGTCGAGCGTGGTCACGATCATGCGCCCGGCCCCACCGCCAACATGACGGTGGTCGTAGAGGATCGAGCCGCCCTTGCCCTGAGGGTCGCCGTCCCGCGTGATGTCCACCAGTGAGGTCGCCCCCGGCGGGGGCGTCAGCAGGCCGTGATAGTGCCAGACCAGTTCCTTCATCCCGACATGGCGGAAAAGTTCGTGCTCGGGCGCGACGATGCGGTGGCCGGGATCGGCACCCTGCTCCAGCCACCACCAGAAATTGGTCGGACGGAACTCCCATGAGACGCCGGGCGCCCATTGCTGGGCGCTGTTCTCGCCAAGCACGATCAAGGTGCCGCCACCGGCCAGATAGTCGAGGAGGATCGGGCGCTTGCCCCGCAGAACGCCCGGATGAATGCGATCCGCCACCATCAGGGCGTCGCAGCCGGCAAGGTCGGCCGCAGCCAGTTCAGGCGCGTAGATCGTCCGGTCGAAGCGACCACCGAGCCGCTGACCATAGATTGCTTCCTGGTGGTAATAGGTTCCGCCGTCCAGCACCGCGAGTGTCATGCTGCCTCCGATGGCTTGGCGATCCAGTCGAACAGTTGCGGCATGATCCGCTCCGAGCTGTTGCCCGAGCCGAAATAGCCCCACAAATCCGCGCCGGCATGGACCAGCAACCGCCCTCCCACCGCCGGCCGGCAATCGAAATCGACCGGAGACCGGCTCGGTCCCAGGCTGTTGATGATGCGCGCACCGGGCGGTGGCGGGTTGGAACCGCGCCCATAGAAGCCCGCCACGCCGCGCCGCTTCGAGAGATCCGCAGGATCGACGCCGGCCCAGACCGGGTGCTCCGCCTCTCGGTTGACCGCGAGATCGTCGACCCGATAGCCGGGGATCGGCTGGAACCGCGAGAGTTCGGCCAGGAAAGGGTGCCCGATATGGCCGCAGACGACGATCGTGCCGCCATCGGCCAGGAAGGCTTCAAGCTGTCCCCGGCGCGAGGCAAGATAGCGCTGGTCCGAATGCAATCCGAGCAGCAGGCCGCGCGTGCGGGAAAGCGCGGTCCGTTCGAGATCGTAGAACGGCACGAGGTCGATTCGCGGGCCGAGCGCGAGATCCGTGATCAGGGCCTGGGCACCGGTCTCGCTCTGCTCGCAATCAAGGAGGATGGCGTCGATCACGGTTTGAACGCCATCGGATCGATGAGGTCGCGGCGCATGTCGATGGTCTTCTGTAACATGCCGGCCTCGATCATGAAGGACTGATCGGCTTCAAGGTTCTTCACATCGGCATCGGTCATGGCGAGCGTGAAATCATACCAGGGCAGTTGCTTGCGCGCGTCCTCGACCGAGATCTTCTGGTCCTCGGCCGCGATCTTCAGGGCTTCCTCGGGATTGGTCTTCATGAACGCGAGTGCCTTCCCGTGAGCCGCGAGATAGGCCTGCACCAGGTCCGGATGGTCCCGGAGAAAATCGGTTCGTACCGCGATCACCGAGGTCGGAGCGATCAGCCCCTCGCCGCTCGCCAGGATGCGCCCGCCGGCAGCTTCCACCTGCAGGGCATTGGCGCCGGCCAGCGTCGCCGCATCAACCTTACCCGCCAGAAGTGCTGCCCGCGCCGCCGGGATATCCATGTTGAGATACTCGACATCGCCGAGCTTCATGCCATTGGCGGCCAGCGCCGCGGCTAGGAGTTGGTTCAGCGTCGTCCCCTTGGGGCCGCCCACGCTCTTGCCCTTCAGATCCTTGACCGAAGCAGGGCCGTTCGCCGTCGTCATCACGAAGAAGGCCTTGGGCGAACGCGAATAGGCGGCAATCACCTTGAGGTCGATGCCGTTCGCGCGCCCGAGAATGGCCGAGGTCCCGCCCAGTACGCTGGCAATGTCGACCGCACCGGCGGCAAGCGCCTGGATCTGCGCCGCGCCCGAGGTGATCTCGGGATTCTCGACCTTGTTGATGCCCGCCGCCGCAAAAGCTTCCTCGAGAAAGCCCTTCTTGCGCATGACGATGGAGGGAACGTTGAAGGGTGACGCCACATAAGTAACGCGCACGCTCGATGGCTTGTCGGCAGCATGGACCGAGATCGCAGGCGCAGCCGCAACGATGACCGCAAGGGCGATCAGCTTCAGAAATTTCACGACACAATCTCCTTCTGTAAGGGATGCCTGCTCGTTTCGAGCAGGCGCTCGAGCACGGCACGGCGATGAGCGAGCAGCGCGGGATCCGTAGGGTCTCGCGGGTAGGGAAGATCGACCCGGCGCAAACCGACGAGCCGGCCCGCCGACAATTCGGCAATGGCCTCGCCGAGCAGAACCGCCTCCTCGACGTCATGGGTGACGAAGACGACGGTCKGCCGGCGCTTGCGCCAGATTTCGACGAGCTCCTGCTGCATGGTGCGGCGCGTGAAGGCGTCGAGCGCGCCAAAGGGCTCGTCCATGAGCAAAAGATCCGGTTCGAGGACGAGCGCGCGGGCAATCGCGACCCGCTGCGCCATGCCGCCCGAGAGCTGCTCCGGCGTTGCCTCTGCAAATCCCGAAAGCCCGACGAGGGCCAACGCTTCGCCGACGCGCTGATCGATGACCTCTTGCGGGATGCGGCCGCAGAGCCCGAATCCGGCGTTGCGCGCGACGCTGAGCCACGGCATCAGCCGCGGCTCCTGGAAGACATAGCCGATGCGCGGGCGCCCGCCGCCAGCAAAACTCAATGTGCCGGACGTCGGTTCGGCAAGCCCGGCCAGGATACGCAGCAACGTGGTCTTGCCGCAGCCGCTGCGCCCCACGATCGCTGTGAAGCTGCCGCGCGGCAGATCGAGATCGACGTCTTCGAGAGCGGCGACGCTGCGCCCCGCAACCGAATAGCTCATGCCGAGATTGCGGGCCTCAAACACGGCCGAGCTCCAGATGGGAGCGCAGCCACGGCGCGCTGCGGCGGATCGCGGCCCGGGCCAGGGCATCGGCGATCAGCCCGAGCACGCCGATGACAAAGACCCCGACGAGAACGATGTCGGTGCGCGCAAGATTCTGGGCGTCGATGATCATGTAGCCGAGCCCCGAGCTCGACGCGATCAGCTCGGCTCCGACCAGAGCCCGCCAACTATAGCCGAGCCCGATCCGCAAACCGACGACGAGGGCCGGAAGCGAGGCCGGAAGAACGATCMGACGCAGGATTTCCGAGCTGCTCAGGCCACAGGCCCGGCCGACCTCGACGAGCTTCGGATCCGCCTGGGCAATCCCCCCAAGGGCTCCCAGGAAGATCGGGAAGAAGCAGGAGAGCATGATCACACCGATCTTCTGCACTTCGCCGATACCGAGCCACAGGATCAGCAGAGGCAGCAGCGCAAGCGGCGGAACCTGGCGCAGGAATTCGAGCGCCGGCTCGACCAGCGCGCGCAACCGCGGCAGCAGACCGAACAGCAGTGCCAGGGGCAAGGCAGTGGCGACGGAAAGGCCATAGCCGAGGATCACGCGCTGCAAGCTGATCGCCACATGCCTGACAAGGGAGCCATCGGCGATGAGTTGACGTCCCGCCTCCATGACCGCGACCGGCCCAGGCAGCAGGAAGGGCGAAACGAGACCGAGCACACTGGCTACAGACCAGAGCAGTCCCAACAGCAAGAATATGGGCAGTCCCTTGGACACGGCTACTACGATTGTTTCAGAGCAAGGCGGCGGCGCCCGCGCGACTGACTAGCATTGTTTCGTAGCGCATCAACAATATTACGATATTTATCACGCGAATATTTATTATAATTATTCTAATGAGAAGAATACGCTTTCGACAAGCGACACAGAACGGCGCGCATGCTTTGCAGATCGGAATAACTGCGCGTTTGACGAGCATCTTCGTCCCAAAGCCCGCTTCACCGGGCCTCCCGGCCCGCGACCCCGGACATGACTCCCGGAAGATAATCGTCTAAGGCGGCGCTCGCCCCCAAGAGATTTCCCGCTCTCGATGCTGTTCAATTCCTTCGTCTTCCTGCTCGGCTTCTTGCCGCTTGCACTCGCCCTGCACTGGCTGGTCGAGCGTTTTCAGCCAAGCCTGCGGCTGCCTGTTCTGGCGCTCCTGTCCTTTGTCTTCTACGGCTATTGGGACTGGCGCTTCGTCCCGCTGCTGGCTTTCTCGATCCTGCTCAACTGGTGGACCGCCGAAGCCTTCCTGAAGACCAAGCGAAGCGGCCTGATTTCGCTGGCGATCGCACTCAACCTCGCCGTGCTGGCGCTGTTCAAATACTTCAATTTTTTCGCTGAGTTCGCAGGCATGGTTCCGGGATTACCCGTCCCCAAGCTTGATCTGGCGCTTCCGCTCGGCATCTCCTTCTTTACCTTCCACCATGTGATGTACCTGACCGATCTCAGGCGCGGCGAGGCCCCGCGCTACGATCTGGTGCGCTATGCGCTCTACATCGCCTTCTTCCCGCAGGTCCTGGCCGGACCGCTGGTGCGCTGGCGCGAGATCATGCATCAGTTCGACGAACGACCMTATTTGCGGTCCGACGCGGCCGAACGCATCGCACGTGGGCTGATGCTCCTGACTGCCGGTCTCGCCAAGAAGGTGCTGCTCGGCGACCCGCTGGCCGAATACGCCAACCCCGTCTTCGCCGCGGCAGCCGCCGGACAGGTCGTTTCAGTAGCCGAGGCCTGGCAAGGCACACTTGCCTTCACCTTCCAGATCTATTTCGACTTCTCCGGCTATACCGACATGGCGCTCGGCCTGGCCCTTCTCTTCGGCATCGTGCTGCCGCAGAATTTCGATGTGCCCTATCGCAGCATCAGCATCCAGGATTTCTGGCGGCGCTGGCACATGACGCTGTCGCGCTTCCTCCGCGACTACCTCTACATCTGGATGGGCGGCTCGCGCCGGGGACTGCCGACCCAGATCTGGGCGCTCTTCGCCACCATGGCGCTTGGTGGCCTCTGGCATGGCGCCGGCCTCACCTTCATCGCCTGGGGCGTCGCCCATGGCGTGGCCCTGATCATCTGCCTGCTCTGGCGCCGTGCCAAGCTGCCGATGCCGGCGCTGCTCGGCTGGGCCCTGACCCTGCTCTTTGTGACGCTGTGCTGGGTCTTGTTCCGCGCCTCCTCCTTCCCGGCGGCGCTGACGATCTACAAGGGCCTCTTCGGCTTCGCGCCCTTCGGCTCCGGCTTCAAATGGCGCGCTTTGCTGCCCGCAGCCGCCTTTGCGATGCTCGGCCCGACCGCATGGGCCCTGGTGCACCGGCTGCCGCCGGCGCGGTGGATCGCCGTGCTGATGGCAGTGCTCTTCGTGCTTGTTTTGTTCAAGATCGGCGACGACGCCAATTATGAATTCATCTACTTCCAGTTCTGAACGGCTCAGCGCCGAGGCCAACCCCGCCGCAGGAATGAGCTGGCAGCGGTTTATCCGCGTCTCTCTGACTGCGGGAGGCCTCTTGCTAGCCGCCTTCTTCACCGCGGCCATCCTGATCGACCCCTATGACAGCGGGCGCTCACCACTGTCATTGAAGCAGGGCGTTCGCCCGCAGGGTCCGCGCACAGCCGCCGCCAGCCGCGGCCGCGACCCTGCATTCTCGGGAGCGATATTCGGCAATTCCCATATCCAACTGGTCAAACCCGACCTCCTGAAAACGCTGACTGGAATCCCCTTCGTCTCGCTGATCGCCCCCGCGACAGGCCCCAAGGAGACGCTGGTGCTGATCGACTGGTACCTGCGCCATAGGCAAGAACCGGCCAAGGCTCTGGTCATCAGCGTCGACCACACCTGGTGCACGCCCGACCCGGCCATGCCCGTCAGCAAACCCTTCCCGTTCTGGCTCTTCAGCCGCAATTTCGCGGAGTATCTCTTCGGATTGATGCGCTACGACGTCGTCGAAGAACTGCCACGCCGCATCCGATATGAGATCAGGAACGCACCGAAACGCGCTAGCCCGGATGGATACTGGGACTATGAGGCTGGCTATGTCGGCCTGGGATATGTCGAAAAGCCCGAGCTTCGACGCAGGTTGTTCGAGCACCAGGATATGAGTGGTGGTAACGAGACCGGACCTTTCCCGGCGGCCACCGCGCTCGCTGCTCTTCTTGAGGCAGAATCAAAGGGCGCTCCCGTGGTGCTGGTGCGTCCGCCGCTCCATATTACCGCGCTGCCGGCACCTGGCAGTCCCGAAGGGCGCGCCGAGGCGGCCTGCCGGGCCGCTTTCCAGGCGCTAGCCGACGAACGCCCTGCAACGAAGCTTGTCGATCTGCGTCGCGACACGCCCCTGATCCGTGAGCCTTCCAATTTCTTCGACCATAGCCATTACCGTCAGATTGTCGCCCGCGAGGTCGAAACGAGCATTGCGGCAGCGCTCACGTCTCTGCGATAAGCTTGGCAAAGATGCCCGGAGAACGACGGATTTCATTTTTATGACAACGACTTCGCGAGATTGGTTGAAACTGCATCGATCGCGATTGTTACTGTCTCTCTCCCTCGCTATAAGGGCGCCAAATCGGCGGCCCGACTAAGGCAGAGTCGGTAGGCACGCCGGAAACAGACACTCAGAGAGCGCGCCTATGTCGAAACAGATCATCCTGGACGCCGACTACCGACCCTCCGACTCCGAACCCTTTATGAACGAGCGTCAGCGCGAATATTTTCGCAGCAAGCTGCTCGCCTGGAAGGAGGAGATCCTCAAGGAAGCCAAGGAGACGCTGGTCACCTTGCAGAGCGAGAGCGAGAATCACCCTGATATCGCCGATCGCGCCTCATCCGAGACCGATCGCGCGATCGAGCTGCGCGCTCGCGACCGTCAACGTAAGCTGATCGCCAAGATCGAAGCTGCGATCGCACGGATCGACGAGGGCAACTACGGCTATTGCGAGGAGACCGGCGAGCCGATCTCGCTCAAGCGCCTCGAGGCCCGGCCGATCGCAACCCTTTCGCTGGAGGCGCAGGAGCGTCACGAGCGCAACGAACGTGTTTTCCGCGACGACTGAACCTTTTCCGCCATCCACGGTCTGAAGAGAGCCTTTCGCCGCCGGCGAAAGGCTTTTTTGTTGGAATGGAGGAAACCCCGCGCGGGAGGCGCGGGGTTTCACTGGATGCCACCCATAAAAGCTTGGGGAGCGTGGCTGGCATCCGGGACAGGGGCTTGCCTCGGGAGGAAGCAGCCCGCCGGCCAGGGAGGGAAAGGCGGGGAGCGTACCTCGCCTGGCCGGGTTTCTCGAAGGGCCGTCAGAAGGGCAGCAGGATATCCATGACCTGCTGGCCGTAGCGCGGCTGCTGGACATCGGTGATCTGACCGCGGCCTCCGTAGGCGATACGCGCCTGGGCAATCTTGCTGGAATCGATCGTGTTGTCGGATTCGATGTCCTCGGGCCGGATCACACCGGCGACGATCAGCTCGCGCACCTCGAAATTGACCCGGATCTCCTGCTTGCCTTCGATCACGAGATTGCCGTTCGGCAGGGTCTGGGTCACCACGGCAGCGACATTGGTGGCAAGCTGCTCGGCGCGGCGGACCGAGCCCGAGCCTTCACTMGACCCCTCGGAATCGAGCTTGAGCAGTTCGCCTGCGCTGGAGCCGTCCGGCAGGAACTTGTCGAGCTTGTTCTCGAACCCCATGATCCTCGCTGCGCCGAAATCCTCGCCGTTCTTGCGGCTGCGCTTGGTGGTGTTGTCGAGCTGGGCCCGGTCGGTGACCTTGACCTTGACCGTGACGAGGTCCCCGACCATGCGGGCACGCTGGTCCTTGAAGAAGGCGCGCGAGCCTGTGCGCCACAGCGAGTTCGGCGCGAAGGAGGCATGTTCGACTGCCGGCATCGGCATCTGCACGGGCTTGTAGCCCTTCACCGCGGTCGGATCCTCGATCGGCGAGAGCGCTGGTGCCTGGCCAACATTGGCAAGCCGGTCGGCAGCACCGCAGGCGCCGAGCGCGAGACCGAGCGCAAGGATGCTCGAGAACCTGAGAAGCTTGGCCTGGGACATGATGATATTCCGCATCTTCGTGACTACTGCGCGTTGGCGACGCGGCCGATACCGGCCGACTTGACCGTGATCCGGCCGGGACCGCTGACCGTGCCCTGCAACACACGCTTGGATTGGGGATTGGTGACGCTGACGACATCGCCCTTCGCGCCAGCCTCTCCGGCGCGCCCACGCATGGTGAGAAGCAGGCCCGGCGCCTCGTAGACGATGGTGACAAGATCGCCTCGGCCAACGATCTCCTCGCGCTGCACATCGCCATTGCGCAGCGGCATTCCGGCCATCAGCGCACGTCGTGCAACCTTGTCGACCGCGCCCTTCATCTCGGCGATCAGCTCCCCGCCCTGGCCTTCACGCGGGCGCCGCTCGACAATCACGTCTGCGGCGGTCAGCGTCTCGCCGCGGGCAATCGCGCGGAGCGGAACCACGACTTCCGTCGTTTCGACCAGATGCCCCGAGATCCGTACCGGCTTCAGGCGCAGCGCAGCGCTACCGGGCACCGTCAGCAAAGCCTGGAGGCGACGCGAGCGGGCGTCATAGCTCAGATCGACCACCGTCATGGCGCCCGTCAGTTCGGGCTCGACCGCAATCGAAGGCGTGCCCCCGTCCACGGCCAGCGCAAAGATCCGGCTATCGACACCGAAGCGTTCCAGCAGCCCGGTCTTCACCGCAGCCTCGACATCGGAGGCCATGACGCGGCGAGCCGCACGGGTAACGACGACCTGCGCGATGCCCTGGCTGTCGATATCGCTGGCCTCCCGGATGACGCCGCCATTTTTCGCGGCTTCGATGATGCGGGCGGCCTGGATCGTGCCGGTCTCGCCGAGCGCCGGCGCCCGAAAGGCCGGCATGGCGGCGTCCTGCGGGGAAAGGCCGGCGATCAGATCGCCGAAAGTGACGAGGTCGCGCGACAGCGTGAGTTCGTTGCGCAACTGCATCCGGCGCAGGGCCGGGGCCGGATGCGCCTTTTCCGCCGGCAAGACGGCCGTCGCGACAGACGCGGCCTGGTGCGGCTGAGCCGCCAGCGCAGATCCAGCGAAGAGCAGGGAAACAAGAAGGCCGGAGGAGCAGATCATGAGCATGGTCCTCATCCTCGGAACATCTGGGTCGTCGCCGACAGCATCTGGTCGGCGGCGGTGATGACCTTGGAATTCATTTCATAGGCACGCTGGGCCGAGATCAGCGAAGACAGCTCGATGACGGCCTGCACATTGCCTTCTTCGAGCGAATACTGCTGGAGCGTGCCGAACCCCTCCGCCCCGCCGACGCCATCGATCGCCTGGCCCGAGGCAGCCGTCTCGATGAAGAGGTTGTCGCCGAGCGACTCAAGTCCGACCTTGTTGATGAAGCGGGCAAGTTGGATCTGCCCGATCTGCTGTGGCGCGGTCTGGCCGGGGAGCCTGACTTCGACCGTGCCCTGCGCGTTGATGCTGACGCTGGTCGCATTGTTCGGGATCGTGATGCCCGGCTCGACCTGATAGCCGTCGCGGGTGACGAGTTGCCCCTGCGAGTCGAGATCGAACGAGCCGTCGCGGGAATAGGCGGTCCGTCCATCCGGCATGCGGATACGGAAGAAGCCCTCGCCCTTGACCGCGAGATCGTATTCCTTCTCGGTCGACGTCATGTTGCCCTGCGTCATCACGCGACCGGTCGAAACCGTCTTGACGCCCGAGCCGATGAAGGTCCCCGCCGGCACCTGCGTGTTCTGATCGGAGGTGGCGGAACCGGCCCGACGAAAGTTCTCGTAGAGGAGATCCTGAAAGTGGACGCGCTGCCGCTTGTAGCCAGTGGTACGCACGTTGGCGATGTTGTTCGAGATGACCTGAACGTTGAGTTCCTGGGCCATCATGCCGGTCGCGGCGGTCTGAAGGGCGCGCATCGTGCTGGCTCCTTTTCCTGTCAGGCCTGCTGGTCAGCCAGGCGCGAGATCGCCCGGCTGCGCAATTCGTCGGATTTCGACATCAGGTTCGCCATGCTCTGGTAGGAGCGCTGGACCTCCATCAGCCGCGTCATCTCGATCACCGCCTTGACATTGGATGTCTCGACCGCGCCGGGCTCGAGGCGGGCCAGTGGCCCGGCCGGCTGAGCCGGAGCGGTCGAAGCGAAGAGATTGGTGCCGTCGCTGCTCAATGCAGCCGGATTGGCGAAACGCACCTGGCGGAGCTTGCCGCGCGTGCCGAGATTGGTCGACACAGTGCCGTCCGTAGCGATGCTGGCGCCGGTTTCGGTATCGCCGAACTGGATCGGGCCGCCCTCTCCCAGGACCGGCTGGCCACCCTGGGTGACGAGCTGGCCGCGGCCATTGATGGAGAGCGAACCGGCGCGCGTATAGCGCTCGCCCTGCGGGGTCTGCACCACGAGGAAATTGTCGCCGCGCAACGCCACATCGAGCGGGTTGCCGGTGCGCTCGATCACGCCCTGAGACAGATCGACCGGGGTGCCCTTGTCGATGACATAGGAGAGCTTGCGGTCAGGCGCCTTGAAGCCCTCGGCACTCGCCTGGGGCATGAGAAACTCATTGAAGCGCGCCGAACGCGCCTTGAAGCCGTTCGTGCCGACATTCGCCACGTTATTGGCGATAACATCCAGCTCACGCGCCAGAGCCATCTGGCGCGACAGGCCGACGAGAAGCATGTTCTCCACGGCGGTAACTCCCGATCATGTCCCGCGAAAGCCTCGACGCTCCCCAGCGCAGCCTTCGCAGATCAGTCACCGCAACCCCCGTGCCAACGTGGTTAACTGATATCATCGCTTTGAAATATAAGAGATATTATTCAACCCGGACTGCGCCACCCGCTCGGCAACAGCGTGTCGACGGGCAGAAACGACCCGGCAAAAACTGCCGTCCTTAACGAGACATTAACCCTGTTTCGGCAGATTTGCGGGAGTGAGCCGCCCAGAATGGAGCCGCGCTCCGGACCCGGGCAGACAGGTATGGCCAAGAAGACCAAGAGCAGCGACGACGAGGCCGCAGACGGCGCCGGCGCGCCGAAGGCGGGCAAGAAGAAGCTCGTGATGATCGTCGGTGGCGTTGTGCTGCTGGCCGCTCTCGGTGGCGGTGGCTGGTTTTTCCTGAAGAAGCCTTCACCAGAGCAGCTTGCGGCAGCGGAAGCGGCCAAGAACGTCAAGAAGCCGGCAACCTTCGTCGAAATGAAGGACATGATGATCGGCATTTCAAGCGGCGGCCAGCAGGACCGCCAGCCGATCATGAAGATCAAGGTCGTGCTCGAGATCGCGGATGCCAAGGCCTCCGAGGAGATCAAGCCGCTGCTGCCGCGTGTCGAGGATGCCTTTCAGGTCTTCATGCGCGAGCTGCGCCCCGCCGATCTCGACGGCTCCGCCGGAATTTACCGGCTGAAGGAAGAGCTTCTGCGTCGCGTGAACGTCACCGTCTATCCGGCCAAGGTCGAAGCGGTGCTGTTCAAGGAACTGCTGGTCCAGTGAGCCGGCCTCTCCGATCCCTGACCATCAGCCGAGCGTCCCATGGCCGATAGCGAACTCGAACAGACCGGCGGCCTTCCCAAGGACCAGCCTCTGACGCCGGAGAACATGGCGGCGGAATGGGCCACCATGCCGGACACCGTCGAGGAGGAAGGCGAGGCCGAAGGCGGTACCGACCGCCTGATGAGCCAAGACGAAATCGACACGATGCTCGGTTTCTCGGCTGGAGACGACAAGGACAGTCGCAACGGCATCCAGGCGATCGTCGAATCCGGCTCGGTATCCTATGAACGCCTGCCGATGCTCGAAATCATCTTCGAGCGTCTGGTTCGGCTGCTCTCGACCAGCTTGCGCAACTTCTTCACCGACAACGTCGAGGTGTCCCTCGAGAGCATCCGCTCCGTGCGCTTCGGCGACTACATCAACTCGATCTCTCTGCCCGCCATGCTCTCGGTCTTCAAGGCAGAGGAATGGGACAATTTCGGCCTGATCACGATCGAGTCCTCCCTGATCTACTCGGTGCTGGACACGATGCTCGGCGGCAAGCGCGGGCAGCCTGCCCCGCGGGTCGACGGGCGTCCCTTCACGTCGATCGAATTCAATCTGCTGAAGCGGGTGATCGCGCTCGTCCTGAGTGATGCCGAAGCGGCATTCCAGCCGCTCTCGCCGGTGAATTTCAAGGTCGACCGGATCGAGTCCAATCCGCGCTTCGTCTCGATTTCGCGCCCTGCCAACGCAGCGATCCGGGTCGAACTGCGCTTCGACATGGAGGGGCGCGGCGGCTCGCTGCACATCCTCCTGCCTTATGCGACGATCGAGCCGATCCGTGAACTGCTCCTCGAGAGCTTCATGGGTGAGAAGCTCGGCCGCGACCCGATCTGGGAAAACCACCTCGCAACCGAGGTCTGGCAGACGGACGTCGCGGTGAAATGCGTGCTCCACGAAACCCAGATGCCATTGAAGCGCGTGATGAAGCTCGAGATCGGCGACACGCTGATGTTCGACGCGCGCCCCGATTCAGTGGTTTCGCTGCGTTGCGGGGACTTCATGGTCAGCGAAGGTCGCATCGGGCGCGTCGACGACAAGATCGCCGTCCAGGTCGTCAGCCCGCTACGCCGCTCCAAGACCACGATCGCAGCCTTCGACAGCGCCACCAGCCATCTCGGCTCGCCGATCTGACGCCCGGGGACAACGCCATGACGATTACCCTTATCGCCGATGCGCTGGTCGCCAGCCTCCTCGTCGCCACCATCATCACCTGCTATGTCCTGTCCAAGCGAATCGAGCGGCTCAAGGCGGATGAAGGCGCGATGCGACAGACCATCGGCGCCCTGATCTCCGCCACCGACACGGCCGAGCGCGCCATCGCCGGCCTGAAACTGACGCTTGGCGACTGCGACCGGACGCTGGCCGAGCGACTGCGTACGGCCGAGCGCTATGCCGCCGATCTCGCGGCCCAGGTCGAAGCCGGTCAGGACGTCATGGAACGCATCGCCCAGATCGTCAGCGCCGCCACGCTGGTTGCGCCCAAGGCCGCGGATGCTGTGCCCGAGGTTGCCGAAGAACCGACCGTCTCGCGCCTGACGAATGCCGCGCACGCCGCCGCCGCGATCCGCGCCCGTGCCGCCAAGCGGCTGGAAGGTCAGGCGGCGTGATCGAGAGGCCCCGCCTCATCCCGGCAGTGATCCTCGGCGCCATGGGCCTCCTGGCGCTGAAGCTGATCGCCTGGACGTCGGAGCCTTATCCCGCCAAGGGGCCTGCCAGCGCGCAGGCGCTTGCGAAGACCCAGCCCGCCGCACAGCCTCTCAAGACGGAACCCGAAGTCTGGGGCCTCGCCAAGGTCATCGCCCGCGCACACGCTCCCGATACGTTCCTCGATCCCGAAACCACCGGCACGATCGAGAAGCCCAAGGCCAATCCGGAGGAAGAGGCGAAGGCCGAGGCTGCACGCGCGGCCAACCCGAACAACAAGGCCGATGTCCTCAATGGCACCGCCAGGACCACCTCGCCTGCCGAGCGCGCGATACTGGAGCGCCTCGGCGAGCGGCGCGAGGAGATCGAGGCGCGCATGCGCGAGTTGGAGATGCGCGAGCGCCTGCTCGACACGGCAGAGAAGAAACTCGACGGCCGCGTCGGCGACCTGAAGCAGCTCGAGGACAAGGTCGACGGCCCCAAGGCCAAACAGGCCGAGGAAGAGAGCAAGGCAATCAAGAACCTCGTCATCATGTACGAGACCATGAAGCCGAAGGACGCCGCAAAGGTCTTCGACCGTCTGAACCTCAGCGTGCTGGTTCCGGTGGTCCAGCAGATGAACCCGCGCAAGATGTCGGATGTGCTCGCTGCAATGTCCCCGGATGCCGCGGAGAAGCTGACCGTTGCCTTGGCGACCCCGGCGCGCGCGCCCAGCCTCCCGCGTCTTGCCGCCGAATCGGCGCCCCTGTCGGGCAATGAGCTGCCCGCCGTCGCGCTGCCGCAGCGACGCTGACCCTCCCGCGTCCTTAACCGGCCATTATCCTTGACGCCCTATCGTCGGTAGCGCTCGGGCTGCCGTCTTGCGGTCGTGCCGGGCACTGGTGTCGCGTTGCGTGAGTGTACCGGTTTGCGTTTCCCGCGTTCTCTTGCCTTTGGTGTCGGACTGGCCGCGCTTGGCGTTGCCGCCAGCCTTTCCATGCCCGCGCTTGGGGCAACGGCGACCTTGCAGGGTGCCGCCATGCCGCCCGGCTTCGGGCGCCTGTCGCTGACGTTCGACGAGCCGATGCCAGTGCGCGTCAGGGTCGCCAATGGCGTTCTGGTCGTTGCCTTCGGCGGTCCCGTCAAGATCGACGTCAACAAGATCGCCAAGCAACTCCCGGACTATGTCTCGATCGCGCGGATCGACCCTGATGGCCGCGGCATGCGCTTTGCTCTCGCTCGCCCCTACAAGGCGAACCTGATCGAGGCCGGCGACAAGGCCTTCATCGACCTGCTGCCGGAGACCTGGAAGGGCGTGATGCCCGGCCCTCCGCCCGAGGTCATCGCCGCTTTGGCCGAGCGTGTCCGGTTGGCGGAGGCCCGCGCTCGCGAGATCGACCGCCGCCCACCACCTGCGCCCAAGCCTCTCCTGCTGACCAGCGCCAAGCTGCCGACGCTCGAGCGCCTGATCTTCCAGGCGCCCTCCGACACCAAGCTTGCGCATGAGCTTGTCGACGGCACGCTCAGGCTCACCTTCGACCAATCGCTCACGGTGGAGCCCTCCGCGATCCGGTCGGCCCTGCCGGAACGGGTCGGGCTCGTCTCGACCGAGACCGGTGCGCAGAATACCCAGCTCGACCTTTCCCTGCCCAAGGACTGGCAGGCTCGCAGCTTCCGCGACGACGACCGCCTCGTCGTCGATCTGCTGCCGCCGGCCAAGGCCGGCGTGCTCAGCCTGACCGGCTTCCAGGCGAGTGCCGCCGATCAGCCGGACAAGCCACCCGCCCCTGCCGTCAAGCCGGCAGCTGCAAGCGAGGCACCGGCACCACAGCAAGCTGCTCCAGTCGCCAAGCCAGCCGCAGAGCCTACCGCGCCGGCCATCGACCCGACGCCTCAGCTCGTGAAGATCCAGTCATCGGCGGGCCCGGATGGCAGTCGCATCGATTTCCGCTTCCCGCGCCCGACCGGGGCTGCGGCCTTCGTCGATGCCGGCCTGGTGACTCTCGTCTTCGACACCCGCGACACGATCGACCCCGCGAGCTTTCGGCAGATGCTTCCGGAGCTGATCGAGGAAACCGTTGTCACGCGCGAAGGCAAGGCCACGCTGGTCCGGCTGCGCCTGTCCAACCAGCAGTTGGTGCGCTTCAGCGATGACGGCACCGGCTGGACGCTTGGCTTCGGTGAGCAGGCAGGCAAGCCGACGAACCCTGTCGCCCCTGCACGCACGGTCGATGAGCGCGGCCAGACGATCCTCGCCATTCCCCTGCCCGGCATKACCGGCGTGCATTGGATCGAGGGCGGAACCGCGGGCATGCCCATGGCCATCGCAACCGCGCTGGGACCAACGCGGGCTGTGACCAAGCCCTATCGCTTCGTCGAGTTCGGGTTGATGCAGACCGCCCATGGCCTCGCCATCATGCCGCGCTCCGACGACATCGTCGTCCGCGCCGGCACCGAGCAAGCGCTGATCGGGCGCGCCGGCGGCCTGACCGTCACCCTCGATCTTCCGCAGAGCGAGGAAGACAAAACGACGACGCCGGTCGCGGCGCCCCCGCCCCTGCTGAGCCCGGAGCTCTGGGCGAAGCTGCGCGTTGCAGCCGTCCGTGACCGTGCGCGTGAGCTGCTGCGCGATGTCGCCGACGCCTCGCGCAGCCGCAAATCCGAAGCACGGCTGGCTCTCGCCCGCTTCTATGCCGCAAACGGGTTGATGCCGGAGGCCGCGGGGCCTCTCCAGGCGATGCTGGCCGACGATGCCGCCATGCGCGGCAATCGCGAGGCTCTGTTCCTGAAGGGTGTGATCGCGGCGAAGATGCACCGTAATCCCGAGGCTCTCGCTTCCTTCGAGGCCGGCCCGCTCAAGGACGATGCCGAGGCGGGACTCTGGCGCGCATTGATCGAACAGAGGCTGGGGCGGCAGGCCCAGGCGCTTGCCGGTTTCCGGCGCGCCGAGGCGACGCTCGACGGCTACCCAGATGATCTGCAGGTGCAGTTCCGCCCGGCGATGGCGCGCGCAGCCATGGCCATGCAGGATATGACGACGGCCGAGCGCCAGATCGAGCGGCTCTCGGAATTGCCGCGCGATCTTGTGGACAAGGAGGAGCTCGCACTCCTTCGCGCCATGCTCGATGATGTCAGCGGTCGCCCAGAGGCCGCGCTGAACGGCTACAAGCCGCTATTCGAGGCCGCCAGCAGGCCAGTCGCAGCGGAGGCGCAACTGCGTGCCATCCGGCTGGTACAGACCGAGAAACGCCAGGACATTTCGCCTGATGAGGCGACCCGCAGGCTCGAGACGGTGTCGATCATCTGGCGCGGCGGCGAGATCGAGATCGAGGCTTTGTCCGAGCTCGGCCGACTCTATACCGCGCAGCACCGTTGGCGTGACGCCTTCCAGATCGCGCGCCGCGCCAACAACAACTACCCCGACAATCCGCTGACGCGCCGCCTTCACGATGAAACGGCCCAGCGCTTCGCCGAGATCTTCAGCAATCGCGACGCAGCGCAGGAACAATTGCCGCGCATCGAAGCGCTGGCCCTGTTCTACGACTTCAAGGAATTCCTGCCGATCGGCCGGCGCGGCGACGAAATCGCCCGCCTTCTCGCCGACCGGCTGGTGGAACTCGACCTGCTCGACCAGGCGAGCGAGATTCTGCGCTATCAGATGCAGGCCCGCCTGACCGGCGCCGCGCGGTCGACGATGGCTGCACGCCTTGCGATGATCGCGCTGATGAACGGCAAGCCAGCCGAAGCGCTGCAAGCGATCTCCTCGACGCGGCTGATCGAACTGCCGGGAGACGTCAAGCGGGCGCGGCTCCTGCTCGAGGCGAAGGCCCTCTCCGATCTCTCGCGCACCGACCAGGCGCTCGAGATGCTCGAAATCGAGCGCGGTCCGGAAGTCGACCGACTGCGCTCGGATATCTACTGGACGGGCCGCCGCTGGCGCGAGGCTGGCGAAGCGCATGAACGCATTCTGGGCGAAAACTGGCGCGGTAACGCGCCGCTGAACGAGCGTGAGCGCGCCGACGTGATGCGCGCCGCCGTCTCCTATGTGATGTCGAACGAGGCTCTGTCGCTCGACCGGCTGCGCACGAAATTCGCCGCCAAGATGGCCGAGAGCACGGATGCTCGCACCTTCGCCTTCGCGACCGGGGCCAACCGGGCCAATGCCGCCGATATCCGCGAGATGGCGCGCGCCGTTTCCGGTGCCGACAACCTGTCGGAGTTCATGAGGGCCTATCGCGAGCGCTATCCKGCCTATTCAAGCGCGGTGCGCAGCCGGCCCAAAGCCGAGCCCGAACAGGCAGCACCACCCAGCTCGACCGGCGCCGAGGCGAGCCCGGGCGCAGCGCCAGGCCGCGGTTGACCGCTACGTTCCGTAACTCTTGATCAGCGATCCCGTGACGAGGCCCCAGCCGTCCACCAGGACGAAGAAGATCAGCTTGAACGGCAGCGCGACCGTCACCGGCGGCAACATCATCATGCCGACGGACATCAGGATCGAGGCCACGACGAGATCGATGATCAGGAATGGCACGAACAGCAGGAAGCCGATTTCAAACGCCCGGCGCAGCTCCGAGATCATGAATGCCGGCACGAGAATCTGGATCTGGATATCTTCCGGCTGCGTCGGGCGGGGCTCCCGCGACATCTCGATGAACAGCATCAGGTCCTTCTCGCGGACATGCTTGAGCATGAACGCCTTGAAGGGCACGACGCCGCGATTATAGGCCTCCTGGGGCTGGATCTGCCCGGCAACCAGCGGCTCGACCGAGACGCGATAGGCCTCTCGCAAGGTCGGCGCCATCACGAAGCCGGTGAGGAACAGCGCCAGCCCGACGATCACGGCGTTGGGCGGCGCGGTCTGCGTGCCGATGGCCGAGCGCAGCAGGGACAGCACGACCGCGATCCGCGTGAACGACGTCACCATGATCAGGATAGACGGCGCCAGGGAGAGCACCGTGATGACGGCGATGAGTTGCAGCGCCCGTTCGGCGACGCCCCCACCCTGCCCGAGATCAAGCGAAAGCGTTTGCGCCCGAGCCGGCTCGCAGAGCGCAAGCGCGACCATCGCGCCGGCACAAGCGACGCGGCAACCGCGATGCCATCTCGCATCCGTCAGGGTCAGGATCACGCAAAGCCGCCATCAAAGCCCGACTCAACCGATCGGGCGAGACGACGCTAGGGCGCCCATGTCCGCCAGGGCAACCAAGCCGGCGGCATCAGGATCGTCGCAGCCCGACAATCCTGTTGATCACGCCCGTCCGGTCAGGACTTCGACTTCGGATCACGCCCGAGCAGTCGCGCGAACTCGGCTTCGATCGCATCGACCGAGAACGGATCGATCTGAATGGGCTTCTCCTCCGGCTTCGATTCGGCCTTCGGCTCTTCGGCGGCGGGAACAGAGGATGGCTCAGGCTTTGGCTCGGCCTCGGTCTCTGACTCGGCGATCTCTGCCTCGGCCTCCGTATCGGCCTCGTCCTCACTGACCTCCAGAGCGTCGTCCTCGTCCTTTGCCGAAAGCCTCTCCCCAAGCTCCGCTGGTGTCGGTTCGGGATGCATGACCGGTGCAGGCTCAGGCAGCTTGGCGGCTTCGGGAGGCTCGCGGAAGGGAGCGGGCTTCGGTTCGACGGCGGGCACCGGTGGCGTCACCACGTCCGAGGGCTTGGGCTTCAGGCCCAGGGCCATTTCGAGTTCGGCAGCGACATCCGGCGGCACGCCGACGGGCCGCCCGAAGACCGGCGGAGGGGCAGTCGGAACCGGAGCGAGAACCGGCGCGGCTGCTGCGGGCTTCGGCTCTTCAGGCTTGACCGGCGCAGGCGGCGTCACCGGCAGAACGACGTCCGGAACCGGGATCGCCGGCGCCTGGGACGACCGGACAGCCGAGTGCGGACGCTTCAGCGCCTCCTCGAGCTGACGGGCCATATCGTCAAGCTCATCGGAACTCACGCTTGGCGCGGGAGCCTGATTGCGCCCGAAATTCGGAGCCTGTGAGGCCACAATCGCAGCTCCTGCCGCGAGGCCGGCCATGCCAGCCGCTGCAGCGCCTGCCGGTGCCACAGCCGGTTCGAGGCGCGAAACAGGCCCAGGGGTACGATGCGGCAGCGGCGGCAGGCTATCCGGCTGCGGGGCGGCCGGCGGCGGCGGAGAGGCGCGACGCGTTTCCTCCTGCAGATCGGCGCGAAGAGCCTCGAAACCGAGCGCCGGGTCGATCGCCAGAGGGCGTTCAAAGACCGGGGCCTCGGCCTGCGCAGGTACCGCAATCCGTCCGCTGCTGCTGCCGCGCACGATATTGGTCTCGACCACCACGTCGGACGCGCCGCCGATCATCACCAGATGCTCGACATTGTCGCGTCGGATCAGCACGAGCTGTCGCTGCCGGTCGAGGTCATGGATATCGACCACCCCGAGGCGCGGTTGCCGGGCGCGGCCACCGCCTTGCCCTCCTATCCTGAGTCGCCCGCCGGTGATGCGCCGCAACAGGAAGGCGAAGAGCGCCACCAGAATCAGGACGATAGCGAATGCAATGATCCAGCGGAGGCCGGTCGAGAGTTCGAAGCCAAACAACGTCTGCAAGGTTTGCCTCATGTGMGACGGCGACAGCCCTTGGCGGACCGCAATTCCACCCAAGGTTCAACACGTTGGCTATAGCATAACGCCCGCATTTTCGGGAAACAGGGTTAGCACTTGGTTAATTTGGTTCACCGGATTCGTGGATCTTAACGCGAAATTAACCAAGCACCCGGCAATATTTTCCCAGTGGATCGCCTGTCAGGACGGAATCGCTCGGCGGCTCCGATCACGGCCATCCCCTGAGGAAACGGAACAAACTCCATGTCTGGCAATGCTTTAGGCACTGGCGGCAACCTGATGCAGGCGCTGAAGACGCGTATGCACTGGCACCAGTCCCGGCAAAAAGTGCTGTCCGAGAATGTCGCCAACGCCGACAGCCCCGGATTCCGCCCCATGGATCTCAAGGCGCCGGCCATCGGCACGGCTTCGTCCGGCGTCTCCCTGGCCCAGACCTCTGCCGGCCATATGGGCCCCTCCGGACAGCGCAATGGATTCGATACCGCCAAGGCACCCCGCTTCGAGGTCACTCCCAACGGCAACGGCGTAAATCTCGAGGACGAGATGATGAAGGTGGCCCAGAACCAGTCCGACTATCAACTCGCCGCTTCGCTCTACAGCAAGGGCCTCGGACTGATGAAGATCGCGATCGGTAAGGGCCGCTAAGGCAGCGGACGCAGGAGCAGCAGCCTCATGGATCTTCTCAAGAGCATCGCGGTGGCGACATCGGGCCTGCGCAGCCAGTCCGGCCGCATGCGGATCATCGCCGAAAACCTGGCCAACGCCGATTCGGGACCGGATCGCGCCGGCGTCGATCCCTACCGCCGCAAGATTCCGACGTTCCAGCGGCGGGTCGACCGTGAGCTCGAAGCCCAGGTCGTCGATCTCGGCCGCGTCCAGCGCGACCAAAGCGCCTTCCGGACGAAATTCGAGCCCGGCAACCCCGCCGCCGACGCCACCGGCAATGTCAGCATGCCCAACGTGAACTCGCTGGTCGAGACCATGGACATGCGCGAGGCACAGCGCAGCTACGAGGCCAACCTCAACCTGATCTCCTCCACGCGCCGGATGATCCAGCGCACCATCGACATCCTGCGCGTCTGACCGGCGCCAGCGGAACGGAACCTCGCACCATGGCCACATCCAGCTTCGCCGCCGGCGCTTACGCCTCGACGCAGGGTCTCGGCGCCGGCAACCTGATGCGCAAGCCGCTCGGTGCGGCCGCCGGCGCCAGCGCGGGCATGCCGGATTTCTCCTCGCTGATCGGCAAGGCGCTGGAAGCAACCGCCGATGCCGGCCGCAAGAGCGACATCCAGACCGCGAGCGTGGCCGCCGGCCGCTCCGATATCGTCGATGTCGTCACGGCGGTCGCGGAAAGCGAGGCCGCGATCGAAACGCTGGTTGCGGTTCGCGACCGCGTGATTGCGGCCTATGAGGAAATCATGCGGATGCCGGTCTGATTCCCGGCTCGATCAGGACGCAAACCATGACCTCAGGCGCCATCCTCGACGTCGCGCGCGACGGCATCGTCGTTTTCCTCAAGGCCGGCGGCCCGCTGATGATGGTCGCGCTCGGCGTCGGCCTCGCCGTCTCGCTCGTCCAGGCCCTGACGCAGATTCAGGAGCAGACCCTGATCTTCGTCCCCAAGATCGTTGCGGTCTTTGCCGCCATGATGCTGTTTCTGCCGTTCATGGGCGATGCGCTTGCAGGCTATATGGGGCGGGTCGCCGTCCGAATCGCCACGGGCGAATGAACCTTACGCTGCCGCGACCGGCTCTGGGGCTGCCGCAGTGGCGTCCCGAGTGGCGCAGGGGCCCAGCCGGCACGATGCAGATCGCGATCCTGCCCGAGATCGGCGCGCTCTTCGTGCTCGTCTTCGCGCGTGTCGGCACCCTCGTGATGCTGATGCCCGGCATCGGCGAACGCTTCATCTTCTCACGCGCGCGACTGTCGCTGGCCTTCTTCATCGCATTGATGATCGTCCCCATGGCGCGCACGATCATCACCCCGCCCGGCGACATGCCTGCGCTGGTCGGCCTTCTCATCAGCGAACTCCTGATCGGACTGACCATCGGGCTCAGCGTGCGCCTTGTGATGGCCTGCCTGCAGAGCGCCGGCGCGATCGTGGCCCAGACCATGGGCCTGGGTTTCGCGATGACGGTCGATCCGACCGGAGGCATGCAGAACCCGTCGATCGGCAACTTTCTGACGATGCTCGGCATCACACTGATCCTGGTCACCGACCTCCATCACGTCGCCATCGCGGCGATTCATGAAAGCTACCGGCTCCTGCCGCCCGGGGGCTTTCCGGACGTCGGAGACATGATGACCCTGGCGATCCGTGCGGCGACGCAGGGCTTCGCCCTCGCCGTTCAGATTTCCGCGCCCTTCATCGTCTTCGGTCTGCTCTTCAATCTCGGGCTCGGCGTGCTGGCGCGGATGATGCCGCAGCTTCAGGTCTTCTTCCTCGCCGTACCGGCCTCGATCCTCGGCGGCATGCTCGTGCTGCTCGCCGTCGTCGGCGTGATGATGGGCGTCTTCCTCGAGGATCTCGGCAACTTCCTTCGCCAGTTCACCGGCAACTGAGGAGCGGCGATGTCAGAGGATGCCGACAACGAGGACAGGACAGAAGACCCGACCCAGCGAAAGCTGGACCAGGCGATCGAGAAGGGCGACATCGCCCGCTCGCAGGAGATCGGCACCTTCTTCGTCCTTTGCGGTTTCACGCTGGCGCTGCTGGTCGGAGCCGGCTGGTCGGCGAGCAGTGCGGCGCTCTCCCTGCGCTCCTTCCTGATGAACGCGCATCAGGTGCCTTCCAGCGGCGAGGCCTTCTTCAACGTCACCAAGCAGGGCGTGATGGCGGGCTTCATGGCGCTCGGCCTGCCCTTCGCCTTCATCCTCTGCGCCGGCCTTGCCGGTGCGCTGATCCAGCACAAGCCGCTCTGGACCTTCGAGCCGCTGATGCCGAAATTCAGCCGGATCTCGCTGATGGCTGGGGCCAAGCGGATCTTTGGCAAGGAGGCCTGGGTCAATTTCGCCAAGGGGCTCGCCAAGATCCTGTTGATCGGCACCGCCGTCGGCCTGACGCTCTGGAAGGAGCACGACCGGCTCGAGAGCTTCGCGCAGATGAGTGTCGCCGCGATGCTGCCGGCGACGCTGTCACTGACGATCAAGCTGATGGCGAGCGTACTCGCGCTCTTCGCAGTGATCGCGATCGGCGACTTCGTCTATCAGCGCTTCAGCTGGTACCAGCGTCAGCGCATGACCAAGCAGGAGCTCAAGGAGGAGTTCAAGAACTCCGAAGGTAATCCCGAGGTCAAGGCGAAGCTGCGGCAGATCCGCGCGCAGCGGGTCAGGAAACGCATGATGGCCGCGGTGCCCAAGGCGACCGTGATCATCACCAACCCGACCCACTTCGCCGTCGCGCTGCAATACGAGCAGGGCATGGGCGCCCCGCTCTGCCTCGCCAAGGGCGTCGACGCGCTTGCCCTGAAGATTCGCGAGGTCGCGGGGGAGCATCGCGTGCCGATCGTCGAGAACCCGCCGCTGGCCCGCGCGCTCTATGCGACGGTCGATATCGACGAAGAAATTCCTGTCGAACACTATCAGGCCGTCGCCGAAGTCATCGGTTACGTCTTGCGCCTGAAGGGTAGGCGCGCCTAACTCGCAATCTGCGCGACCTGCGCGCTAAGCCCCTCGCTGGCGGCGAGGAGGCGTGAAACGGGACGGACCAGCCGCATGAGCGGAACCACGGCGACAACCGCGATCGATCGCTCCGACAAGCCGGGCCGTATCGGCCTGATCCTGCTTGTCGCCGGCTTGCTCGTCGGAGCCGCGATCGCGCTCGGCTTCATCGCCAATGAATGGGCGCAGCCGCTGATCCTGGGCCTGCTGGCCCTGCTTTCAGTGATCGGTGTCTTCGGCCTCTTTGCCTTTTCCATCGGCCTTGTTCAATTCTCGGGCCGCGCAGCGCGCAATGACCTGACCAAGGCCATCGTCGACAGCGCCGATGACGGCGTCGTCGTCACCGAGGGCGAGAACCGCATCGTCTACGCCAACGAAACCTATCTGGCGCTCGCCGGAGCCCGCGGAGCCAGCGACATCAAGCCGGTCGAACGCCTGTTTACCGGCCGCCCGGAGGTGTCGGAAGCGATCTACCGTTTGGCGACCGCCGCGCGCGAAGGCCGCCGGCTGGCGGAGGAAGTTCGGCTCGAGCCCGCCCTCAACGGTCGCGACACGGTCGGTTGGTATCGAATCCGGGTATCCCCCGTGCGCCGCGAGGGCAAGGCCGCCATGCTCTGGAGCGTCTCGGACGTAACGCCCGAGCGTGAGCGTCAGGAGAACGCCTTCCAGGAACTCCAGCACGCGATTGACTATCTCGATCATGCGCCGGCCGGCTTCCTCTCGATCGACGCCGATGGCGAGGTGCCCTATCTCAATGCCACGCTCTCGGGCTGGCTCGACTATGACCTCGCGCGGTTCGGCTCGGGCGGACTGCATCTCGACGACATCGCGACCTCGAACGCGGCTGCCCTGATCCAGGCCATTCGCGGGCAGCCCGGCGATGTCCGCGTCGAGGTCCTCGATGTCGATCTGCGCCGGCGCAATGGCACGACCCTGCCGGTCAGGCTGCATCATCAGGTCGCCTTCGGCAGCGACAGCCGCGCTGGCCCCTCACGCACGCTCGTGCTCAACCGGACGACCGGCGAAGCCGGGTCCGACGGACGCAGCGATGCCGAAGTGCGCTTTGCCCGCTTCTTCCACTCGACGCCGATGGCGATCGCGACCGTCGACCGCAACGGCGCGATACTGCGCTCCAACGCCGCCTTCACCCGGCTGACGCAGCAGGGCCGCCAGCCCGCGACGATCCAGGATCTCGTCGCGCCGGGCAGCCTCGACGAGGCGCTCGCAGCGACCATGGCCGGCAGCAGCGACATCGCCCCGCTCGATGCCAATCTCTCGGGCGAGGACGGACGTTCGGCCAAACTCTATCTCTCTCCGGTCGCAGCGACCGAGGACAGCGATGGTGAGCGGGCCATCGTCTATGCGCTGGAGACCACCTCCGAGCGCAAGCTCAAGGACAATATCGACCAGGCCCAGAAGATGCAGGCTGTCGGCCAGCTCGCCGGCGGCATCGCGCACGATTTCAACAACGTGCTCCAGGTCATCATCAACGCGTCCGAGTTCCTGCTCGCCAGCCACAAGCCGACCGACCCGTCCTTCCCGGACATCATGCAGATCAAGCAGAACGCCTACCGGGCGGCCTCGCTGGTCCGGCAGTTGCTCGCCTTCTCGCGCCGCCAGACGCTGCGCCCGCAGGTGCTCGAGCTCGGCGATGTGCTCTCCGATCTCTCGCTGATGCTGAAGCGCGTCGTCGCCGACAAGGTCTCGCTCGACATTCGCCAGGGCCGCGACCTCTGGTCGGTCAAGGCCGATCTCGGTCAGCTCGAACAGGTCATCGTCAATCTCGCGGTCAATGCGCGCGATGCCATGCAGGACGGCGGCAAGCTGCAGGTCCGCACGCGCAACGTCGCAGCGGAGGAATGCGCCGGGTTCGGCCATCAGGCCCTGCCCACCGCGGACTATGTCATGCTCGAAGTCGAAGACAGCGGCACCGGCATCCCGGCCGAACATCTCGACAAGATCTTCGAGCCCTTCTTCACCACCAAGGAGGTCGGCAAGGGCACGGGCCTCGGCCTTTCCATGGTCTATGGCATCGTCAAACAGACCGGTGGCTTCGTCTTCGTCGATTCGACCCTCGGCAAGGGCACGACCTTCCGCATCTTCCTGCCGCGTCACGTGCCGACGGAAGAGGAGATCGCCGCCGACAACGCCGCCAAGGAAGCCCCAAAGAAGGTCGCAGCCGATCATACCGGCGCCGGCGTCATCCTGCTGGTCGAAGACGAGGACGCGGTGCGTGCGCTCAATGCCCGCATGCTGATCTCGCGCGGCTATACCGTGCACGAAGCGGCCTCGGGCGTGGAGGCCCTCGATATCTTCCTCAAGCATGACGGCAAGATCGATCTCGTCGTCTCCGACGTGGTCATGCCCGAGATGGACGGCCCGACCCTGCTTGGCGAGCTGCGTCAGCGCAACCCGGCCACCAAGGTCGTCTTCGTCTCCGGCTACGCGGAGGAGGCCTTCCGCAAGAACCTGCCGGAAGGCGAGCAGTTCCACTTCCTGCCCAAGCCCTTCACGATGAAGCAGCTGGTCGAGACAGTGAAGGCCGCGATGAGCTGAGGCGCGACGCCGCGCAGGTAGCGAGGCGCGGCGTCCACGAACGATGCGGGCAGCGCGATGTCGGACGGGAACTCACGCAGATACCTGATCCTGCTTCTCGCCCAGACCCTGTGTGCGATGGTCGTGCTCGCCAATGTGCGGGGCATTTTCCTCCTGCTGATCGACAATATCGGAACGATCATGACTGCCACTCGCGGCAGCGCGTTGCAGACCGCGCTCGCGGTCCTGATCGGCCAGGCCTGCTACTGGTGGCGCCTGCGTCATGTGACCATCCCCGCCACCTATGGCGGCCTGGTGATCGGCCATTTCGTCTCCTTCGCAGCCCGGATCGGCTTCATCTTCGGCGGCGCTCTGTTCTCGCTCTATTATCTCCGGCACGTCCCGGAGCTCGATCTTGGCTATCTCGATCTCAGCTGGCGCGGGGCACTCCTCATCGCCGTCATCTTCGCGCTCTACTGCTATACTCTGGAGCTGGAGCGKCTCGGCAACGCGATGCAGATCCGGGCCATGCAAGCGAAGGGCGACAGCCGGGCTTAAACAGCTCTGCAGGGAGGCGACGAGTGAGAACAAAAAAAGAACTTGAAGACAGGAACAAACCGTGACCATATTTGCTCACGGCGCACATTGAGAAGTGATCGCGCCCCTGCCATAAGGAGCGCACGTTGTGAATCAGGCAAATCTCCGGCTCGTGGAAGGCTCTTCGATGGACAAGGCTAAAGCGCTCGATGCGGCGCTCTCGCAGATCGAACGGGCTTTCGGCAAGGGCTCGATCATGCGCCTGGGCAAGAACCAGCAGGCGATCGAGATCGAGACCATCTCGACCGGCTCGCTCGGGCTCGATATCGCGCTCGGCGTTGGCGGCCTCCCCAGGGGCCGCGTCATCGAAATCTACGGACCAGAATCCTCCGGCAAGACCACGCTTGCGCTCCACACCATTGCCGAAGCCCAGAAGAAGGGCGGCGTTTGCGCCTTCGTCGATGCCGAGCACGCACTCGATCCGGTCTATGCCCGCAAGCTCGGCGTCAATCTCGACGACCTCCTGATCTCGCAGCCCGATACCGGCGAGCAGGCGCTCGAGATCACCGACACCCTGGTTCGCTCCGGCGCCATCGACGTGCTGGTGGTCGACTCCGTTGCGGCCCTCACGCCCCGCGCCGAGATCGAAGGCGAGATGGGCGATGTCCAGCCCGGCCTCCAGGCGCGCCTGATGAGCCAGGCCTTGCGCAAGCTCACCGCGTCGATCTCGCGCTCGAACTGCATGGTCATCTTCATCAACCAGATCCGCATGAAGATCGGCGTGATGTATGGCTCGCCCGAGACCACKACCGGCGGCAACGCCCTGAAATTCTACGCCTCCGTGCGCCTCGACATTCGCCGCGTCTCGACGCTGAAGGAGCGCGACGAGGCCACCGGCAACCAGGTCCGCGTCAAGGTCGTCAAGAACAAGGTGGCGCCGCCCTTCAAGCAGGTCGAGTTCGACATCATGTTCGGCGAGGGCATCTCGAAGGTCGGCGAACTAATCGACCTCGGCGTCAAGGCCGGGATGGTCGAGAAGGCTGGAGCCTGGTTCTCCTTCGACAGCCAGCGCCTCGGCCAGGGCCGGGAGAACGCCAAATCCTTCCTCAAGGCCAATCCGGACGTCGCGGCGCGCATCGAGGCCACGATCCGGCAGAATTCAGGCCTCGTTGCCGATCGCATCCTCGATGAGGCGACACCGACCGACGATGATCTCGACGAGGGCGACGCCTGAGCCTTATCTCCGCGCCAGCGGCAGGGTATTTTCGTCGGGCGGCCCTTCGGGGCCGCCCGTTTCTTTTATGCGCCAAGGCCTTGTCACGGGAATTCTGGACAGGTGCAAAGCCGCTGACTAGAACCGATCCCAACCAGCAGGCCCGCCCGGCCACCCATCCTGAAGCAGAGTTCGAATTGCGATGAGCGGCGTCAACGAAATCAGGTCCACCTTCCTCGATTATTTCAAGGCGAACGGCCATGAGGTGGTGCCATCGAGCCCGCTCGTGCCACGCAACGACCCGACGCTGATGTTCGCCAATTCAGGCATGGTGCAGTTCAAGAACGTCTTCACCGGACAGGAAAAGCGCTCCTACCAGCGCGCCACGTCGGCGCAGAAATGCGTGCGCGCCGGCGGCAAGCACAATGACCTCGACAATGTCGGCTACACCGCGCGCCACCACACCTTCTTCGAGATGCTGGGGAACTTCTCCTTCGGCGACTACTTCAAGGAGCAGGCGATCACCCACGCCTGGACGCTGGTCACGCGCGAATTCGGCCTGCCCAAGGAAAAGCTGACCGTCACGGTCTATTCCGAGGATGACGAGGCGCACGCGCTCTGGAAGAAGATCGCCGGACTTTCGGATTCGAAGATCATCCGGATTCCGACCTCGGACAATTTCTGGCGCATGGGCGACACCGGCCCCTGCGGCCCGTGCTCCGAGATCTTCTACGACCATGGCGACCATATCCCCGGCGGCCCTCCCGGCTCGCCCGATGAGGACGGCGACCGCTTCATCGAGATCTGGAACCTCGTGTTCATGCAGTATGAGGAGGCCGCCGGCGGCATCCGCACCAATCTGCCGCGGCCCTCGATCGACACCGGCATGGGGCTGGAACGTGTCGCCGCCGTGCTTCAGGGCACGCATGACAATTACGAGATCGACCTCTTCGCGACCCTGATCCGCGCTATCGCGGACATGACATCGGTCTCGTCCGACGGACCGATGAAGGCGAGCCATCGTGTCATCGCCGACCACCTGCGCTGCTCTGCCTTCCTGATCGCCGACGGTGTTCTGCCCTCGAATGAAGGCCGCGGCTATGTCCTGCGCCGCATCATGCGTCGCGGCATGCGCCATGCCCAGCTGCTCGGCGCCAAGGAGCCGTTGCTTCACCGGCTCGTGCCGGTCCTGACCCGCGAGATGGGCCAGGCCTATCCCGAACTGCTGCGTGCAGAGGCCCTGATCACCGAGACCTTGAAGCTCGAGGAGAGCCGTTTCCGCACCACGCTGGCGCGCGGCCTCTCGATCCTCGACGATGCTGCCAAGGATCTCGGCGCCGGCCAGAAGCTGAAGGGCGATGTCGCCTTCACGCTTTACGATACCTACGGCTTCCCGCTCGACCTGACCCAGGATGCGCTCCGCGCCCGCGATATCGGCGTCGATCTCGACGGGTTCGACGCGGCGATGCAGCAGCAGAAGGCGAAGGCGCGTGCCGCCTGGTCCGGCACCGGCGAGGCTGCGACGGAAAAGCTCTGGTTCCCGCTGCGCGACCGCGTCGGCGCCACCGAGTTCCTTGGCTACGACACCGAGACGGCCGAGGGGGTCGTCACCGGGCTGATCCGCGACAATGCGGAAGTCGAGAGCCTGAAGGCCGGCGAGACCGGTTTCGTCGTACTCAACCAGACCCCGTTCTATGGCGAGTCCGGCGGCCAGGTTGGCGATACCGGCACGATCACCGGGGCGGGCTTCGCCGCACAGGTTTCGGATGTGCAGAAGAAGCTCGGCGACATCTTCGCCCACGCGGTCAAGGTCACTTCGGGCGAAATCAAGCTCGGCACACCGGCTGAGCTTACAGTCGATCATGCGCGCCGGAGCACGATTCGCGCCAACCACTCCGCGACCCACCTGCTGCATGAGGCGCTCCGGCTCGTCCTTGGCGATCATGTCGCCCAGAAGGGCTCGCTGGTCTCGCCTGAGCGGCTGCGCTTCGATTTCTCGCACCCCAAGCCTATCTCCGAGGCGGAGCTGGCTCAGGTCGAGGATATCGCCAACGCAGCCGTGCTGCGGAACGAGCCGGTGGCGACCCACCTGATGAGCGTCGACGAAGCCATCGCTTCGGGTGCCCGCGCCTTGTTCGGTGAAAAATACGGCGATGAGGTCCGTGTCGTCTCGATGGGGACGACCGAGGCGGGCAAGGCCTTCTCGGTCGAGCTCTGCGGCGGCACCCATGTTTCGCGCACCGGCGATATCGGCATCGTCAGCATCGCCGGCGAAAGCGCGGTGGCGGCTGGCGTGCGCCGTCTCGAGGCGGTGACCGGCACGGAAGCCCGGCGTCAGCTCAATACAGATTCGAGGCGTCTGCGCGACCTCGCCAGCCTGCTCAAGGTCCCCGCGGCCGAAGCCGAGGCACGCCTCGCCGCCCTGGTCGAGGAGCGCCGCAAACTGGACCGCGAACTCACCGAGGCGCGCAAGAAGCTCGCCATGGGCGGCGGCGGCAGCGCCGAGGATCCGATCCTCGAGATCTCCGGGGCCAAGCTCCTGGCCCGCGCCGTCACCGGCGTCGAGATGAAGGATCTGAAGAGCCTCGCCGACGAAGCCAAGTCCCGCGTCGGCTCGGGCGTCGTCGCCATTGTCGGCGTCGCGGAAGACGGCAAGGCCGGCGTCGTCGTCGGTGTGACCGAGGATCTGACCTCGCGCTTCGACGCGGTGGCGCTGGTGCGCGCCGCCTCCGAGCAGCTCGGCGGCAAGGGCGGTGGCGGGCGCCGCGACATGGCGCAGGCCGGTGGCCCGGACGGCTCCAAGGCGCAGGCTGCGCTCGACGCCGTCGCAGCCGCGATGAGCTGACCGGGTTCGGACGACGGAGAAGACGGGGTGCAGTATCGTCTCGCCGCCACCATTGCTCTTGCCCTGGTGGCAGCGAG
Source organism: Allobosea sp. 05T439 (assembly GCF_056396005.1). NCBI lineage: Bacteria > Pseudomonadati > Pseudomonadota > Alphaproteobacteria > Hyphomicrobiales > Alloboseaceae > Allobosea > Allobosea sp. 05T439. The sequence continues at coordinate 161,976 of NZ_JBFTKP010000009.1, forward strand.
CGCCCCAGGCTTTGCCCAGCAGGTGCGCCCCCGCGCTGGCGCACCGGCCCAGCCCGTCCAGCCAACCCTGTCGGCCTCGCGTAGCGCGATGGCCGGCTCCATGCTGACGGTGTTCGCCAGCAAGGCTCCGGCACAATCACAGCTTACCATCGCGCACCCCGGCGATCCTGCTGAAGCGGCCATCGTCTCGGTCATTCTCGGCGCCGTGTCCGCAACCGCGATCACGACGCCCGGCGAGCCCGGCAGCTATGAACTGCGCCTCCTTCGCCAGGATTCCGGCAAGCCCGAGATCCTGGCCAGGCAGCCCCTGGCAACCACATCCCCTTCGGCGACCTTGTCGGCGCCGGACCGCGCCAAGGCCAAGACAAACGTCCCGGTTCGCGGGATCGGTCCCAATGGCGAGCGCGATCGCGTCGTCATCACGGCGCCTGATGCAGCCGTGGACGCGGCAGGCCCATCCTTCTATCCGGCAGAGAATGTCGAAGCGCTGCTGGAAGCACCGGACAAGCCGGGCAGCTATGAACTTCGCTATGTCATGAACGCACCGCTGAGCGGCCAGCGTATCCTCGCTCGCCGCCCCCTCACGATCGAGTAGCGATCATCCCGGCCGCGTGCCCAGGCATCGCGATCGGCGTTCTCAAGGCGAGCGATAGCGCGGAGCTCTCCGAACGAGACGGCTCCGCAGTGAGTTTGCTGGTCATCCCGCAGAGCCCGCCCAACCGAGCGACCAGGTTCCCTTCGTCGAGGACGKATGTCGGCAGCAGCGCGTGCGGATCACCCCGCTGACGTTACGCCAGCGGCTGACCTGGTCTGCACGGCACGACACGCTGTGTCGTCGCATGCACCTTGGCCTCGACAGCAAAAAGCGCCCGGATCGGGATCCGGGCGCTTCAAGTCATTCACTCAGGATCGCAGAGATCAGGCAGACATCGCCTTGCGCATGTTCTCGCTGACCTTCTCAAGGAAGCCGGTGGTCGAGAGGAACTTCTGGTCGGGACCGACCAGCAGCGCCAGATCCTTGGTCATGTCGCCAGCCTCGACAGTGTCGACCGTGACCTTCTCGAGCAGCGTCGCAAACTTCGCGAGTTCGGCATTGTTGTCGAGCTTGGCGCGGTGGCTGAGGCCACGCGTCCAGGCAAAGATCGAGGCGATCGAGTTGGTCGAGGTCTCCCTGCCCTTCTGATGCTCGCGATAATGGCGCGTCACCGTGCCGTGCGCGGCTTCAGCCTCGACGGTCTTGCCATCCGGCGTCATCAGCACCGAGGTCATCAGGCCGAGCGAACCAAAACCCTGGGCCACGGTGTCGGACTGCACGTCGCCATCGTAGTTCTTGCAGGCCCAGACATAGCCGCCCGACCACTTCATCGCCGAAGCGACCATGTCGTCGATCAGACGGTGCTCATAGGTGATTCCGAGCTTGTCGAATTCGGCCTTGAACTCGGCCTGGTAGATCTCCTCGAAGATATCCTTGAAGCGGCCGTCATAGGTCTTGAGGATGGTGTTCTTAGTCGAGAGATAGACCGGGTACTTGCGGATCAGGCCGTAGTTCAGCGAAGCGCGTGCGAAATCCCTGATCGAATCGTCGAGATTGTACATCGCCATGGCGACGCCGGCGTCCGGAGCCTTGAAGACCTCCTTCTCGATCACGGCGCCATCATCTCCGACGAACTTGATCGAGAGCGTGCCCTTGCCGGGGAACTTGAAATCGGTGGCGCGGTACTGGTCGCCATAGGCGTGGCGGCCGATGACGATCGGCTGTGTCCAGCCCGGCACGAGGCGCGGCACGTTCTTGCAGATGATCGGCTCGCGGAAGATCACGCCGCCGAGAATGTTGCGGATCGTGCCATTCGGCGACTTCCACATCTGCTTGAGATTGAACTCCTTCACCCGGCCCTCGTCCGGGGTGATGGTGGCGCACTTCACCGCGACGCCGTGCTTCTTGGTGGCGTTGGCGGCATCGATCGTGACCTGGTCATTGGTCGCGTCGCGGTTCTCGACGGACAGGTCGTAATAATCCAGCTCGAGGTCGAGATAGGGGAAGATCAGCGTGTCTTTGATCTTCTGCCAGATGATGCGGGTCATCTCGTCGCCGTCCATGTCGACGACGGGATTGGCGACCTTGATCTTGCTCATGTGATTTCGACCCCTGCTGCTGGCCAGTCTGGAACGTTTCCGGGCTGCAGCCATAGCTCCGCAGCCCGCCCGCGCGCTTCCTAGCGGGTTACGTGCCACTGGGGAAGCACGGCTTTTGGCCGAGTTGCCCAAGCCTCATGCCGCACTGCCTTCATGCTGCACTGCCGCAAAAACTGCACCTTCCCGTTCTAACTTCGATTTGAGATCGCCGCCGAGGAAGAATGCCGACTTTGTATCACCATCGCTGCAGTATTCGTGCTGGCCGGTCCATCGGGGCTCGGGCCGGCATCGTTGCCCTCCTGCTCGTCACGGGCTGGGCGGCGAAGGCCAATGACGACGGTGCCTACAGCCCGCGCTTCCCCATTCCCAAACCTATCCTCACCCACGAAGAGCCTGACGACGCGGTCGAACCACAGGCTCAAGAGGCGCAGGACGATCTGGACGCCGTGCCGTTCGATCCGGCTCTGAGCGCGCGCGCAAACTGGCCCGCCACGCCGAAGGCCAACCGGCAGTTGCCTAGGGAAATCCCGCTCAGCGTCATTCGCCAGGGCTTTTCGACACGTGGCCCGACAGGGTCTGCGCCCGAACGGAGCGTCGGCCTCCAGCTCGGCGCCGACACGTTCTCGATCTCGACCAAGCTGATCGCACCGCCCGGGCACGAGCAGGTCGGCGACGCACGGATCGACTGGAAATTGGCCCGGCCTGTCGCCAACAAGGGGCCCGGCTTCATCTGGACGATCTCGACGGGAGGCGGCAGCAGCACGGCGGGAAAACCCGAGCAGAACGCCAGTCTGCTGGTCGGGTTCCGCCACCAGCTCTTTCAGTACCTGACCATGAGCTCGCAGCTCTCCATGGCCGGCAGCTACGTCTTCGCTCCCGATGGTGGCCCGCACTCGACGCTTGTGCCGGAGGTCAAGTTGAGCGCCGATTTCGCAGCTCTGGCGAATCTCTCCTGGGAGGCCTCGCTCGATCTGGCGCTGGCACGTCAGATGCCGCTCGTCGCGAGCCAGTACGAGACGCGCGGCACCGCCCTGCTGCGCCTGAAATACAGCCTCGAATGAAGGGACCCTGCTCTGCCTTTGCCGGCCTTCCGTGATCGCCCCGGTCGCTCTAGCCTTTAGGCATGACAGATACTCCCGTTCCCAAATTCGCTCTCGTAACCGGCGGCACACGCGGCATTGGCGCAGGCGCTGCGCTTGCGCTCGCCCAGGCCGGCTACGAGGTCATCGCCACCGGCCTCACCGATGATGAGGTCGCGGCGTCCCCGCCTCACCCCGCGATCCGTCACGCCAAGCTCGATGTGACCAGGGATGATCAGGTCGCGGCCATCGTCGCGCTCTGCCCCCGTATCGATGCGCTGGTGAACTGCGCCGGGATGATCCAGCGCGGCGGCAAGGAATTCGAGATCGAAGCCTTTCGCCTGACGATCGAGGTCAACCTCACCGGTTCGATGCGGATGTGCGTGGCGGCCAAGGACAAGCTCGCCGCCAATGGCGGGGCGATCGTCAACATCGCCTCCATGCTGACTTTCCACGGCTCGCCCTTCGCCCCGGGCTACTCCGCATCGAAGGGCGGCATCGGCCAGCTCACCAAGTCGCTCGCGGCCGCCTGGGCACCTGAAGGCATCCGCGTCAACGCCGTCGCTCCCGGCTGGATCGCGACCGAGTTGACCAGGCCCCTGGTCGAGGATGCTGCCCGTTCGGCGCCGATCCTGGCGCGTACACCACAGGGTCGCTGGGGCGAACCCAGCGATGTCGGCGGCGCCATCGCCTTCCTGCTCTCGGATGCGGCCAAGTTCGTGACAGGTGCCATCCTGCCCGTCGATGGCGGGTATCTCGCCATCTGACGCCATCCACATCAACACCAGAAACGCCAAACACGGCAACGGCATGCAACCGCTTCCGGAATCACTCCGGCAACGACTTGAATCAAGATCTCAGCCAGGAAACGCCATGACCAACCCGAACCCCATGCCAGTCGAGGCGAGCGCCGAGGACCGCTGGACGCCCTATCGCCACCCTCAGCCGAAGGATTCCCCACCCGAACTGATCGTGCCCAATGTCATTCCAACCGACGAGCGGGTCTGGGTGCCGGTCGATGACAATGTCTGGTTCCGTCCGCTGCTCTTCTGCGTGACGCGCGGATACTGGATGAACCTCCTGAAGGTACGCCGCGCCGGCGTGCTCTCGCGCCACCGCCACCCCCTGCCCGTGCACGGCTATGTCCTCAAGGGAAAGTGGCGCTACCTGGAGCACGACTGGGTGGCGACCGAAGGGTCCTATGTCTACGAGGCGCCGGGCGAGACCCATACGCTCGTCGTAGATCCTGACGTCGAAGAAATGATCACCATGTTCCAGGTCAATGGCGCGATGATCTATGTCGATCCCGACGGCAAGTGCCTGGGCTATGACGACGTCTTCACCCGCCTCGACAAATGCCGCACGCATTACGCGGGCAACGGGCTCGGAGCGGATTACGCGGACCAGTTCATTCGCTGACGACCAGTTTCCGTGCCGGATCGACACGCGTCGGTTCGGCAGCACGGACGAATCCTAAACGGTCTCTCGGCTAGTTCCGGTCAAACCGACCGAAGCCTATGCCACCTCTGGAGAACCGTTCATGCGCGCCGTCCTCGCCCTGCTGATGTGGATGTCGGCGGCCGGCCTCCTCTCGCCAGCCAACGCGCAATCGGACTTCTATACGGCGACGCCTGCCGAGATCGCCGGAGGGCGCCCCGGAACGCTGATCCGGACCGAGATTCTGAACGGAACGCCCGAGGGCGCCAGCGCCTACCGGATGCTCTATCGCTCGGTCGGTCTCGACGGGCGGCCGATCGCCTTGTCTGGCGTCGCGATCGTCCCGCCCGGCCCCGGTCCGGCCGAGGGACGTCCCGTCGTCGCCTGGGCGCACCCGACGACCGGGGTCCAGCCGCAATGCGGACCGTCGCGCTCCGGCGGTATCTTCCAATCCATTCAGGGCCTGCGTCCGATGCTCGCGCGTGGCTACATCGTCACGGCGACGGACTATCCGGGCCTGGGTGCACCGGGGGTCCATCCTTATCTCGTCGGCCCCAGCGCGGCCCGTTCCGTCGTCGACTCGGTGCGCGCAGCCGGCCAGCTCCCCAATGCCTCCGCCGGGCGGCGCTTCACCGTCTGGGGCCACTCGCAGGGCGGGCACGCGGCGCTGTTCACCGGCATCCTGGCGAAGCGCCTCGCGCCCGAACTCGACCTCGTCGGTGTCGCCGCTGCAGCGCCTGCGACCGAACTCGCCACATTGCTGTCCGACGACATCGACACGGATGGCGGCCGGAACCTGACGGCAATGACCTTGTGGTCCTGGACGCGTGTCTACAAGGCGCCCCTGAACAAGATCGTCAGTTCGGATGCGATCCCGGTGGTCGATCAGTTGGCCGCAGATTGCCTGGAGAGCCTGACGGACATCTTCAGCAGGCTGCGCCCGACCAAGGCGCTGGAGCGCCGCTTCCTCGTCGACAACGCCTTTGCTGAGCAGCAGCCTTGGCGCGCGCTTCTCAGCCGCAATACCCCCGGCCTCCTGCCGCGCAGCGTCCCGGTCTATATCGCGCAGGGCACGAGCGACACGCTCGTCCGGCCCCAGGTGACACGCGACTACGCAGACAAGCTCTGTCGCGCCGGCAGCGCGGTGCAATTCGATGCGTTGCCCGGCGTCGGCCATCTCCCGGCTGCGCGTGACAGCGCCGACGCGGCGATCGCCTGGATGGATCAGCGCTTCAAGGGCGTGACGCCGCCGAGCGTTTGCGTCAGGTCGCAGCAAGGGTCTCGCCGCGATCGCTCGGTCCTCATCGGACCGGCGGCAGGTTCAAAGGCTGTTGCATCGGCCCGAAAAGTGGATTGCGGTTTTCGGGGCAAAGCCGACGCAAACACAAAGGGTTAGGTTATCGGTCCGATACGATTTCCGGTCMGATCTAACGCCCGAGCTTGGCGAGCTCGACCGCCGCCCGCAGCTCGATATGAGCCAGCACATCGTCGAGGCGCGGATCATCGGTGGTCTCGCGCCGCAACGAGAGCGTCGTCTTGAGGCGTTCCAACTCGGCGATCTGGACGCGGCCGGAGAGGAGCGCAGCCTTCAGCCTGTCGAGCCCGTCGAGCAGGTCATGCCCGCGCCGTGCCTGACGCTTCTTGCGCTCCTGCGCATCGCCTTCGGCCTGGACCGCGAGCAGGAGGTCGAGCGAACCCGCATTGCTGACAGTGCTGCCCTGTGTCGCCGTCGCGGATTCGCGACCGGGCAATGAGAACGACGCCGCGCCGGCCCGCCGGGTCTGGCTGGCCGAGCCTGCCCCGATAACGGGCGTGCGCGGGTCGATACGGATCATGACGGCCTCGGTTGACGATGCGCCAAGCCTTGGACCCGCATGGTTAACAAGCGGTAAATCGCCCGGCAAAAACTGCCGATCCGGCAGGAACGACATAGCGACAACGGCAAGCGCCTGACAGAGCCTACCTCACAACAGGCTGGCAAATAAGGGCTTTCATGAAATCGGCAGTTGGCACGCCCCTCGCAAGGCATGAGCCGCTACTGTCTCATTCCCGCCGGTGCCCTATGGTTCGCCTGCCCTCCCTGAAACGCCTTGTGACGCCGCTGGCCGCGCTGCTGGCCATCGGCCTGTCCTGGGCGGCCGAGCCGGCGCAGGCGCTCTCCCGCATCAAGGATCTCGCCGCCGTCGAAGGCGTGCGCAGCAACCAGATCCTCGGCTACGGCATCGTCGTCGGCCTCAATGGCACCGGCGACACGCTGAACAATACGCCCTTCACCAAGCAGTCGCTGCAGGCGATGCTGGAGCGGCTCGGCGTCAATACGCGCGGCGCCAATATGCGCACCGCCAATGTCGCCGCCGTGATGGTGACCGCGAACCTGCCGCCCTTCGCCACCCAAGGCACGCGCCTCGATGTCACGGTCTCGGCACTGGGTGACTCCAAGTCGCTTCAGGGCGGCACCCTGCTCGCAACCCCGCTGCTCGGCGCCGATGGCGAGGTCTACGCCGTCTCGCAGGGGCCGGTCGCGATCTCCGGCTTCTCGGCCGAGGGCGACGCCGCCAAGATCACGCGTGGCGTGCCGACGGTCKGCCGCATCGCCAATGGCGGCCTGGTCGAACGCGAGATCGACTTCGCGCTGAACAAGCTGAAGACGCTGCGGCTCTCGCTGCGCAACCCGGACTTCACGACGGCGCGCCGCGTCGCCGCTGCGATCAATGATTTCCTCGGCGGCGATGCGGCAGAGCCGACCGATCCCTCGACTGTCGTGCTGCAGATCCCCCCGCGCTTCCAGGGCAACATGATCCGCATGCTGACCGAGATCGAACAGCTGCGGGTCGAGCCCGACCAGCTCGCCCGCATCGTCATCGACGAACGCTCCGGCATCATCGTCATGGGCAAGGACGTCCGCGTCTCCACCGTCGCCGTCGCGCAGGGCAACCTGACCGTGACGATCAGCGAGCAGCCGGAAGTCAGCCAGCCCGAGCCTTTCGCCCGCGGCCGCACCACCGTCGTGCCCCGCACCAACGTCAAGGTCGACACCGAAGGCGGCAACAAGCTCGCCCTCGTCAAGGAGAGCGTGACGCTCGCCGAGCTCGTCGACGGACTGAACGCCCTCGGAATCGGCCCGCGCGACATGATCTCCATCCTTCAGGCGATCAAGGCCGCCGGCGCCCTCCAGGCAGAAATCGAGGTGATGTAATGACCGCCGCACTCGCCCTCCCCGCTGCGAAACTGGCGCTCGGCGTTGCCGGAAGCCTCGTCAACGGCCTGGCAAACGCTCTCGATCCCGCCAAGGCGAAGGCCAAGAAGCAGGCCGACGAGTTCGAGACCGTCTTCCTCGAACAGGTCACGGACAAGCTGATGGCCTCCAGCGAGACCGAGGGGCCGCTCGGCGAGAACGGCACCGGCGGTGGCGTCTATCGCTCGATGCTGACCCAGGAATATGCCCGCAATCTGCAGCGCGCCGGTGGCATCGGCCTGTCCGATCCGATCATGCGCAGCCTGCTGCAGGTTCAGGAACAGGCCACCGCGGCGACAACGACCGGAGCTGCCCGTGTCGCTGGCTAGGCGTGTACTGGACGAGCGGCCGCGCATCGCAAGCGCTCTCGAGGCGCAGGCTCTGATCGAAGCCGTGCTGGAGACGCTCGGAGCCCTGTCCCATGTCGTCGGCGAGGAAACCGAACTGGTCCGCGCCGGCAAATTGTCGGACGCGATGGAACGCGAACCGCGCAAGACCGAGCTTGCCGGCATCTATATGCGCGGCGTTGAGCAGGTGAAGCTGAACGCTGTCGCACTGGCACGTTTCGTCCCCGATCAGGTCAAGCGCCTGAAGGCCGCCCATGTCGCATTCCAGGACCTGATCGAGATCAACCAGATCGTGCTTGCCACCGCGCGAGCCGTCTCGGAATCGATCGTCCGCGATCTCGCCTTCGAGGCAAACCGTCCGATGCGGGCCGCCGGCTACGGACCGACGGCAACTGTGGGAGCCGGCGCCTTTGTCCGCCCGAACTCCGGGCCGCTCGTGATCTCCCGCAGTCTCTGAGCCACGGGGAGCCAGCGTGCCAGGGGGGAGGCGGCGGCTGCCACGGCAATCGTCAAAATTTACCTAATCTCCTTACGGAAGATTCAATCTTCGCGGTCATTGTCGATATGATGCGAAGGGTGCGGCTTGGCCGCGCCTTTCGTACGACGGCCGCGAGGGGTGGCTGTTATCCGACTCCAGAAGGAGTGAGCGATGGATTTCGGGGCCTCGACGAGGGCGACAGCGGTCGGCGCCTATCACGTGACCGCCAGAAGCGATGCCGCCGCGACCAAGGGGAGCATCCCGGTCGAACTGCCGGCGGCGCAAACCGTCCAGTCGGCAACAGCGGGTGAAGCGGTCCAGCTCGATCTGCAGGCCCGCTCTGAACAAGCGCGGCGCGACGACGCCATGGCAAAGCAGAACGCCACCACGGACAGGCAGGCGGCGCGCCAGCGCGAACAGGATCTGCGCGATCTCATCGAGCGTCGCATCGTGATCGAGCCGCGCACCCGCGAAGTTGTCATCCAGAAGAAGAACAGGGTGACCGGCGAGACCGTTTCGCAACTGCCTGACGAGACGCTGCTCCGGCTGCGCATCTATTCACGTGAACTCGCCGAGAAAGCCCGGCTCGCCGACGAAACCAGCGCGCAGCATTATGTCGAGCGCACCGCCTGACAAGGGCTGCCTTCCCGAATTTGTATCCCAGCCGCCCGCTCCCGCGGGCGGTTTGCGTTTGGGCCGATGGAACCCAGCCACCGTCTTATCGCGCGCTTAACCATGCAGTGGCTTTGCCCAATCTGACGGCAATTCGACCGGTGAAATTTACCACTCGTTACGGGTTGGCGACCGAGTGTCCTCGGGTCGCGGCCAGAAGGCCATGACGCCAGAATGGCACCATACCAGAAGGTATAACGACTATGGCTATTACGCTCTCTTCGGCTGTCCGCAATTCGGTCGCCACTCTCCAGCAGACCGCTGCCGCCGCCCAGGCCACCCAGTATAAGCTGGCCACCGGCAAGAAGGTGAACACCGCGGTCGACAACCCGGTCAATTATTTCACCGCCCAGTCGTTGAACGAGCGCTCGGGACAGCTCAAAGGTCTGCTCGACGGCATCTCGAACGGCATCCAGACCATTCAGGCTGCCTCCAAGGGCATCGATGGCATCACCAAACTGGTCTCGTCGCTGCAGTCCACTGTGAAGCAGGCCCAGGCCGACGCCGCTCAGAACCGTCCGACCGTCGTCGGCACCGGCACCACGCTCGCCGGCGCAGCAGAAGCTGTTGCGACGAGCAAGAGCTTGAAGGATATCGCACTCGACAAGCGCATCGGCAGCGCCGGCGATACGGCGGTCTCTGCAGCCACTGCCGGCAGCGCCGGCGACCTGGGTGTTGACACCACGGCCGCTCCCTCGCTGACCATCCAGCTCACCACTGGCACGCCAGCCTCCCCAACTTCGACGACCAACGTTTCGATCGCCCTGACGGCCAACACCACTGTTCGCGATGTGGTCAACGCCATCAATGGTTCGGGTGTCGCTACTGCCTTCGTCGATGAAAAGGGCCTGCTGAACGTCAAGGGAACCGGTTCGGAGACACTGGGCGTTGGCATTGGCACCGGTGCCGATGCCACGGCCTCGACCACCGCAGCCTCGACCGGCGCTGGCAATGCTGCCTTCGGTCTAACAGCGGCTGATCGCACCACCGGCGGCGTCTCATCTGGCGTGACTTCGGCGGTTCGCTCGAACCTCATCCAGCAGTACAACGACCTGCGCACGCAGATCGATGAACTCGCCAAGGATTCAGGTTTCAACGGCGTCAACCTGCTGGCCGGTGACAAGGTCTCGATCCAGTTCAACGAGAAGACCGGCAAGAACCAGTCCAAGCTGGAGATTCAGGGCTCGACGCTGACCTCCGACAACCTTGGCATCGTCCAGGCCGGCAACACCCAACTCGCCGGCTTCACCAACTTCCAGAACGACGCCGATCTGGAAGGCGCAACCAAGGCCCTGACCGGCGCCTTGACCTCGCTGAAGTCGCTTGCTTCGGGCTTTGGTGCAAACCTCTCGGTGGCGCAGACCCGCCAGGACTTCACCAAGGACCTCGCCGGCGTGCTGGCGGCTGGTGCCGATAGCCTCGTCAATGCCGATGCCAACGAAGAGGCCGCCAACCTGCTCTCGCTGCAGACCCGTCAGCAGCTCTCGCAGACCGCCCTCTCCATGGCCTCGCAGGGCGACCAGGCGGTCCTGCGCCTGTTCTGATCCTTCGTCCGCAGAAGCGGGCTCGCCCACAGAATGTGGGCCGAAGACAAAAAGAGGCGGAGCGAAAGCTCCGCCTCTTTTGCATTTGACGGACGGCATGAGGAGCACGCCGCATCCCTCGTTTAACCATTTGTTATCCCTAACAAGGGATTATCGGCCCAGAAAATTTGGCTCAGCGCCGAATCGCGCGTTCCAGGGGACCGAAGATGGCGAATACGATTCTTTCCAGCGGCGTGCGCAACAACCTCCTGACGCTTCAGCAGACCACCGCGCAGCAGAGCGTCATCCAGAATCGCCTCGCCACCGGCAAGAAGGTCAACTCGGCCATCGACAACCCGGTGAACTACTTCACCTCGGCCTCGCTGAACGACCGCTCCAGCCAGCTCACCGGCCTGCTCGACGGCATCTCCAACGGCATCCAGACCATTCAGTCGGCATCCAAGGGTATCGACGGCGTCACCAAGCTGGTGCAGTCGCTGCAATCGACGGTGAAGCAGGCCCAGGCCGACGCGGCCCAAAACCGCCCGACCAAGGCCGGCACGGCTCTCGCCAACGCTACCGAAGCGGCTGTGACCAGCAAGAGCCTCAAGGATATCGCGCTCGACAAGCGTATTGGCAGCGCCGGCGATACGGCTGTTTCCACCGCGACCCCCGCCTCCGCCGGCGACCTCGGCATCGACACGACAGCAACGCCGTCGCTCGGCATTTCGATCACCGTCGGCACCACCACCTACACAGCCTCCTTTGCGTCCGCGAACACGACTGTCCGGGATGTCGTTAACGAGATCAACAAGTCCGGGCTTGCCACAGCCTTCGTCGACGAGAAGGGCCAGCTCAACGTCAAGGGCACCGGCTCCGAGACCGTCGCCTTTGGTTTCGGCTCAGGCGCTAACGGTGGTGCTGCAATCACCGATGCCCAGGCAGGCGGAGACAACGCCGCGATCGGCTTCAGCGCGCTGGATGCCGTCGTCGGCACCTCGACGATCACCTCGTCGAACGTCACCTCGGCCGTCCGCTCGAACCTGATCCAGCAGTTCAACGACCTGCGCGACCAGATCGACAAGCTCGCCAAGGATTCGAGCTATAACGGCATCAACCTGCTCGCAGGCGACCGCCTCTCGATCGTCTTCAACGAGAAGACCGGCACGAACCAGACCAAGCTGGAAATCCAGGGTTCGACCCTGAGCGCCGCCAATCTCGGCATCGACCAGGCCGTCAACACCCAGCTGGCTGGCTTCGTCAACTTCCAGAACGACCTCGACCTGGAGAAGGCGACCCAGTCCCTGACCGGCGCCCTGACCTCGCTGAAGTCGCTGGCCTCGACGCTCGGCTCGAACCTTTCGGTCGCCCAGACCCGTCAGGACTTCACCAAGGAGCTAGTCAATACGCTGAAGATCGGTGCCGACAATCTCGTCCTTGCCGATCCGAACGAGGAAGGCGCAAGCCTGCTGGCACTGAACACGCGCCAGCAGCTTTCGCAGACCGCGCTCTCGCTGGCCAACCAGGCCGACCAGGGCGTGCTCCGGCTCTTCGGCTGATCGCGCCGAAGCACCCGACCTCCCCTCCCAAAAGCCAGAAGGCAGGATCGTCATGGCTCTCAAAGTCGAGCTCAAGCCGAACGAGCGCATCATCATCGGCCAGGTGGTGATCCGCAACGACGAGCAGCGCACGCGCTTCTTCATCGAAGGCGAGGCGCCGATCCTGCGCGAGAAGGACATCCTCACAGCTACCACCGCCAACACGCCGGCGAAGAAGATCTATCTCGCCATCCAGCTGATGTATCTGGCGCAGGATCCGACGCATGAGCACGAGACCTATTTCGCGCTCGTCCGCGATTTCATGAAGGCTGCCCCGAGTTCCCTGCCGCATATGACCGAGATCAATAACCGCATCTTAAGCGGCGATCTGTACAAAGCCCTGAAGGCAGCAAAGCAGCTGATCGCCTACGAAGCGGAACTCATCGAGAATGCAACACGGGTTTAACGCGTACGCCTCTGCCGCCAGGACTGCCCAGTCTGCCGTCTCCCCTCGCGAACTCGAAGCATCCCTGCTCCTGAAAGCCGCCGTCCGGCTTCAGTCCGTTGCCGATGACTGGCTCGGTCGCCAGCGCGAGCTCGACGATGCCCTGAACTACAACCGCAAGCTCTGGACCCTGCTGGTTTCTGCGGTGATCGCCGAGGACAACCCGCTGCCGGTCGAGATCAAGCGCAACATCCTCGGCCTCGCCAACTTCATCTTCAACCAGACCTTCCGCATCTCCGCCAACCCGGTCCCGGAATCCCTGACCGTGCTGATCGGCATCAACCGCGACATCGCCGCCGGCCTGCGCGGGCGCTGATCCGACGGCCCTTGCGTCCGACACCGACCAAACCCTCAAACGAAAACGGCGCCAGTTTCTGGCGCCGTTTTCGTTTTCACCAAGTCTCGGCTGAGTCAGATGTAGTTCGTCAGCGTCAGCTTCGAGAGAATCGCGGTCGTCTGGTAGCTCGCCTGCAGGCGTGTCTGTAGTGCCAGGATCTGCGTTGCAACCTCCTCGGTCGTGACCTCCTCGACCCCGGCGAGCGTCGTCGTCAGATAATTCTGGGTGGCGGTGTGGCGCTCCTTGGCGCTCGCCATCGCCTTCTGGGCCGTCCCGAGTTCGACGATGATCTCGGCCGGCTTCTGCACGCCGGTGCCGTAGCCGATCGTATTGCTGACGCGTTCGGCCAGGGCCTCGTAACGCCCCTTCGAGTTGGGATCGCCGGCCGGGAAGGTCTCGGCCGCGAATACGGCAAACTGCGCCAGCCCGACCTTGAAGGCCTCCTCATTGGCGCGTGCGCCTATGGCGACGGTCTCGCTCTGATCGACCTGCACCGTCGTCGTCGCGCGCGCCGACCCCGGCGCATCGTCGCCCTGGTACCAGATCACCGTATTCGCCGGTGTTCCAGGCGCCGGCGCAGCCGTCGCGGTGGCGAAGGGCGGCCCCGGCACCCGCACCGGCGGATTGCTGGAACTGCCATCGAAGAAGTTCTTGGCCGCGACCTGGGCCGACGAGGCCGACAGCGTCGTCTGAGCCTCCTTGCCGAAGGCGGCCGAAACCGAAGCGCGCAGATTGGCAGCCGTGGCATTGACGTCGGCCCCGATCTCGAACGTGTCCGTCGCGCTGCCATTGCTCCCGGCCGCCCGCGCCGTCAGGACGATCTCTTTCTGGGTGCCATCGGGCAGATCGACCTTGAAGCGCAAGGTGTCACCGGGCTGCGGCTGAGCCGCGACATTCACGGAGACATCGGCCGGCGGACCCGCAGTATAGGTCGGGACCAATCCCGCCGATGTCGTGGTGGCGGATTTCAGCTTGAAGCCGTAATTGGGATTGCCCGCCTCTTCCGCGATTGTCGCCGTCGTGCCGGCGCCACCTGCCGTGAGGCGCCCGAGCCCGGTCAGGCCGAGATCGGCTTCCTTGCGCTCGGCGATCAGCTGCTTCAGCCCGGCGCGGCCGGCGCCGTCCCCATCCATGATCAGGGAATAGCTGACCACCGGCTCGGTATCCGAGGTCCGCCCCGAGAACAGATAGCGCCCGCCGACATTGGTGTTGAGCAGGTCGAGCGCCTGCTTGAACTTTTCCTCGGCCAGAACCTGCGGCGCCGAACGGCCGCTGGCGCTCTCGACATAGCTGCCCGGACGCGCGTCGTTCTTGGTTTCGGCCGTCAGCTTGGCAAACCCCTCGACCGCCTTGGTCGAGAGCTTGAGATTGACGTCGGCAAGCTGGATTCCGGAGAGCCAGGAATCGAGCGAGGCCTTCTTGGCGTTGAGGTCGAGGCTGGTGCGCCGCTCGATCCCGAGATCGCCGTAGCTGGTGACCTTCTTGCCCGTATCGAGCTGGCGCTGAAGATCATCGAATTTCGCCCGCGTCGAGACGAATTCGCTCGGCCTAGCCGCGCGATAGGCTCCGGTGCCATAGGAGGTAATCGTCATGATGGCGTCCCTCAGACTCTCATCAGCATGTCCATCATCTCCTTCACCGTGGAGATGATGCGGGCATTGGCGGCGTAGGCGTTCTGCAGCTCGATCAACGTCGCCATTTCCTGGTCGACATTGACCTGTGAGGTCTCGGCGAAGCGGCTCTGCACGGAGGCGAGCGCCACCTGCTGGCCTTCATCGAGGCGCTTGGCGTTTTCGACCGCCTGCCCCTGCGAGGCGACGACGCGCTGCACGAAGTTCGAGACGGTGATGTTGGAGGTCGCCGTCGAGCCGTCGAGCGAGACCGCGTTGGTGACGCTCCGCAGGCCCTTGGTCAGCCGGTCGAGCAGCATCTGCGGCCGGGTGGCGTCGCCCTGCGGCGTCGCCGGCGTGGTGTTGAAGACGACGAGCTTCGAGCGGTCCGCGATCAGTCCAGGATTGATCGTGATACGGCCGGCAAAGCCCAGAGCCTGGGACTTGCCCTCGAACGAGCCGGTATAGGCGCCGTTGCCGTTCCCTGCATCGACGAAGAAGGGCAGTTCGGGCGATCCGTTGGCCCCGGACAGGCTTGTAGTGGTCGGGCGTGCCGTCAGGCCGAGCACGTCGCGGGTATTGCCCGCGCCATCGTCGACGATGCGCAGCATCGAACCGGTATTCGAAACCGTGAACCCACCGCCGATCGCGGCCTGGATCTGGGCTGCGACAGACGCCGGGCCGCCCGAGAAATCGATGCCGACCACGGTGTTGTTGGCATCGCCGCTGGCCGATGCCGGCAGCGGCAGCGATGCACCGGATTCCACGCGCACGAAGGTGAAACGCCGCGTCGCGCCACCGGGAGTGACCTGGTAGTCGAGCGTCACGCTGTTGCCGGACTGAAGCCCGGCGAGGTCGACATCGAAGCCTGAGGCCGCGCCTGCGGTGATGGCCGTTCCGGCGATCTCCCGATCGGACAAGGCGCTCGAGAGCTGCGCCGCCATCTCGTCGAGCTGGGCCTGCATCTGCACCAGCGTCTTGTCGCGAAGCTCGAGATTGGCTGCGATCTCGCCCGACCGGAACACCTTGTTGGCGATCGCGTCGATCTGGTTGCCGGAATTGTCGGTCATCGTAATGGTGCCGACACCACGCGTCGCCGCGTTGGGGCTCCATTGCGCTTCCGGGCCAAGCGCGGAGCGGCCGTCGAAGCTGAACTTCACCGCCGGTCGGCCGTCGAAGATCTGGGCACCCGATCCAGTGACGATGCTGAGCGAGCCGCGCGCATCCTCGCTGGTCTTGATGTCCATGTATTGCGAGAGTTCGGAGACGATACGGTCGCGCTGGTCTTTCAGGCCCGCTGTCGCCTGGTCGCTCTGCCCCTGCACGATCCGGGCATTGACGCTGGTCAGCGAGTCCAGCAGCTGGTTGATCTGGTTGACGGCACCGCCGATCTTCGTCTCGGCCTGGGTGCGCTCAGCCTGAACACCGGCGGACAGCCCGTTCAGGCGGTTTGCGAGCTGGCTGGCTGCATCGAGCACAGCCGTGCGGTTGGTATAGGATGACGGATCGTTCTTCAGCGCCTGGAGCGAGGTGGTGAAGGAGCTGTAGACAGAATCGAGCGCCGTCGCGCTTCCCGGCGCGCCGAACAGCTTGTCGAGATTCGAGAGCGCATCCGCCCGTGTCGACGTGTAAGCGGCGCCGGCACTTTCCTGCCAGAGCTGATGCTGGACGATCTTGTCGAGCAGGCGCTGAACAGCCGTGCTCGACGTACCGATCGTCGCGCCACTGAGCGTATCGGAGGTACTGACGACGCGCCGGACATAACCGGCAACGCCGGCATTGGCGACATTCTGCGAAACAACGCCGATACCGGTCTGCGTGACATGCAGCCCGGAAATCGCGGTGCCCAGGGAAGTACTCAGACCCATCGTCAACTCCTGCCGTCACCGGCGATCCTCCTGGATCGCCCGGAACCGCCTCCGCCGGCGGTCAAAGCCGCTCAGCGGATGATGCTGAACACATCGCGCAGCATTTCCTGCGCCGTGCTGATCACCTTGGTGTTGGCCGAGTAGGCCTGCTGGGTGACGATCATCTTCGAGAACTCGTCGGCGATGTCGGTGTTGGATTGCTCGACATTGCCGCCGATGAGCTGCGACGTACCCAGACCGATGATCGGAGGACCGGACTCGATCGTTTCCTCGAAGGCGCCACCGTCGAGGCGCTTCAGGGCGTTGCCGGCATTGAAGCGGGCCACCGAGAGTTGGGCCATCGCGACGACCTGGCCGTTGCTGAAAGTGCCGATCACCTGGCCTTCGGCCGAAACCGAGACGCGGTCGAGCGTGCCGGCCGTATAGCCGTCCTGACGGATGCTACGCGCGTCGATCTGGCCGCTGACATCGCCGTTCTGGGTCAGGCCGTTGCCGCCGGTCGTGAGATTGATGCCGGAGATCGCCGTGCCCGCGATCGTCATGTTCGGCAGCGTGATGTTGCCGCCGGCAGGGTTCACCATCTGGCCGGTGGAGCCGAAGGTGATGTCGACATTGGCATTACGATAGGCCACGGCGCCGCCCGTCGCGCCGGTGTTCTCGGCAACGAAGAGGTTCCAGGTGTCGACGGTCGCCGGAACGGCCGGCGGCCCCACCTGGGCCGGCGCCGCATTCGTGGTCTTGGCCCAGCGCAATTCGACGCTCGTCGCCTTGCCGAGCGCGTCATAGACGGTGACGGACCCGCCCGCGATGGAATCGCTCAGGAATCGGGTGACGTCGGCKCCGGTCACGAGGCCGGTTCCGCCGGCGGTCGTGGACAGCGGATTGGAGGCGTAGCCCGTAGCTTTCAACAGCTCGGATCCAGGCACGGTGGTCTTGGCGTTCGTCGTGCCGGGGAAGGCCGGGATATTGGCGCGATACTCGATCGAGGTCGTCGCCTTGGCCGGGAACTGTTCCTTGGTGATGCGCAGCACTTCTGGCTGGGTGCCGACCAACTGGCCCGTGACGGCGTCGATCTTCAGCCCTTTCAGATAGTAGCCCGCGCCATTCACCAGATAGCCATTGGCATCGAAATCGAAATCGCCGCGGCGGGTATAGAGATTGCTGTTGGTGAACTGGGTATTGGCGCCGAGGCCGCTCTGGCGCTGGTCGACGACGAAGAAGCCATCGCCGTTGATCGCGACATTGGTGTCGATGCGCGTGGCCTGGAGATCGCCCTGGATCGTGTTGGTCGCGCGGCTATAGGACGCGACAGAACCAGCGATCTGGCGATTGAGAGCCGAATCCGGGACCAGATCCGAGAACGTCGTATCGACACGCTTGAAGCCGGCCGTCCTCGAATTCGCGATGTTGCCTGAGATATTCTCGAGCGCATAGGACTGCGCCTGCATGCCCGAAACTGCCGTCGTCAGCGCGCTGAAGACACCCATGATACCCTCGCCTCAACCCTGGCACCCGGATGGGCGCCCAATACGTCGAGGCAGCCACTGCAGGGCCCGTGCCATGCAGGAGAATTCTATTTTTCAATCACTTGGATAGTTTCGAAACCGTATCGCGGCGAATTCCGCCCGGCAGTTTCCGTGCCGGCCGGCAAATTTTGCCGAGCCCCAAGATCTTGCCGAGCCCGAAGGTCAGCTGGAAGCCGTGCCGCGCCAGGACGGAAGGTCGCTTGCCACATCCGACAGGGTGGGTGGCTTGGCTTCGATGAATGGCAGAGGCCGGCAAACGGCAAGCGCAGCGAGCCCGACGCGCGCCGTCAGCAGGCCATTGAGCACGCCCTCCCCGAGCTTGGCCGAAAGCCGAGCGGCGAGCCCCTGCCCGACGACCTGCTGGACCAGCGCGTCACCGGCCGCGATGCCGCCTGTCACGACCAGGTGGCCGAGCACCTGCCGCGCCAGACGCAGCAGGCCCAGCGTCCCGGGGCGGCCGGCATAGATGCCGGCGATCGCCCGCAGCAATCTCGCGCAGGCCACAAGCACGAAGACGATATCGATCAGGGCCCGCGGGCTGACGGCCGTGACCAGCGAGACCCGGCGCGCGGCCAGCGCGATCTGCGCCTGCGCCGCGGCGTCGAGCGGCGTCATCAGGCTCCGCTCTGCGACGGTCAGAACGTCATGCGGCGCAAAGAGCTGGGGCAGGCTGTCCGCCAGCTCTGCCCGGCTCTTTGCAGTCTCCGGTCGCGTCGCATAGAGGCGCTGAAGTTCGCCGGTGATCGCCTTGGCTTCGTCGAGACTGCCACCGGCAAGCACCGCCGTGGCACGCAGCCGCAACGACTCGACGCGCCGCTCGCGCAGGATGTCGCGCAGAACCTTGCCCAGAATCACCAGAAGGGCGAGCACGGCGAGCGCCGCCGAGGCCAATGCCGCATAACCCAGCACTGGGCTCTCATTCATCAGCGAGGAGATGGTCCGCTCGGCCCAGACGCCGATCGAGAGTGTCAGGAAGGCGGACAGACCCGCAACGAACACGCTGCCCCAGCTGAAGCCCTTTCGGCTCGCCACCGGGACGACGGCCGGCTCGACCGGGTCGAGCGGTTCGCTTTCGGGCAGGACCGCGACGCCCTTCGTCATGCGTGGAGCGTCCTCGCCCGGCACGGTGGCATCGAGACGAACGGCGCGGGGAGCCTTGTTCATGTATCTGCCTCCCTCCGTCACGCCAGCTTGTCACCGATCAGGAATTCGAGCGCACGGTCGAGGCGAATCTGCGGCGGAGGCTGGCTCCGCCCTCCTGCATCCGGCAGCACCAGCGGCGGCCTGAAGCGTGGCGCCCTCACCTGCCAGGACTGCGCCTTCGGATCGAAGATCGCCTCGGGACGCTCGGGCAGTTCACCCGGGAAGATCGCCGCTTCGGCGATGCCGTCGAATACCTCGTCGCCGACCCTTTCGCCCGCCTCCGGAACGCCCGCAATCGCCGGCAGATCCTCGCCTCCCTGCTTGATCCTGACCTCCCTCGTCGCCCGCACCGCAGCCAGCGCCATCGCCTCGACCTTGGCGCCGGCGCCTTGCGCCCGTGCGGCCGCCCGCGCCACGAGATGAGACATCACTGCTGCCAGCCGGTCATGGCTGGTGTGGTGGATATGGTCGGCTTTCGTCGCAGCGAAGAGGACGCGCTCGATGCGTGGCGCGAACAGGCTCGTCAGCCAGGAGTTGCGACCGACGGAAAATGCCGTGAGGGCCTGGCCCAACGCCGTTTCAAGATCGGCGAGCGCCGGTGGACCGGCATCGAGCGCCGCCAATGTATCGACCAGCACGATCTGCCGGTCCAGGCGGGCGAAATGATCACGGAAGAACGGCGTCACCACGACGCGCTTATAGGCCTCGTAGCGATCCGCCATCAGCCCCGCCAGCGTGCCTGGCGCGACCTCGGTATCGGGAGCGACGTCGAGCGGCGCGAAGGTCAGCGCCGGTGAACCTTCGAGGTCACCGGGCATCAGGAATCGCCCGGGCGGGGTCACGGCGACAGCCTCCGGATCGGCGCGCAGCCTCGCAAGATAGGCCTTAAACAGATCGCTCGCGAGTTCCGCGGCCAGTTCATCAGGAGGCCCCGACGGATCGCGGACAGCGAGGCCATCGAGCCAGGGCTTGGCCGAACCGATCCGGTGAGGCTTGCGCGCATCCACGATCGCCTGCCGCGACCACGTCTTGTAGTCGACGCCGATCAGCGCGAGATCGAGCAGCCATTCGCCGGGATAGTCGACGATATCCAGTGTCAGCGTCGCCGGCCCCTTGAACCAGCCGGCCGCTCGCTCGTAGTCGATCTCGACCCGCAGCTCCGCAATGCGTCGGGTCGACTCGGGCCAGCGCCGGTCGGGACCTGACAGGGCGGCGCGGTGAGCCTCATAGGGAAAACGCGGTATATCGGGATCCGGCTGGGGCACCAGCCGTACGCGCGTGATCCGTCCATCTGCCGCCGCCTTGAGCACCGGCAGCCTGGCGCCCTCGATGAGATTCTGGATCAGCGCCGTGGTGAAGACAGTCTTGCCCGAGCGCGACAGCCCGGTGACACCCAGGCGCAGGCGCGGCCGGGCAAGTCCAAGCAGGCTGTCACCGAAGGCCAGCGCGGCATTGCGCGCCTCGTCGAGATAGGAGGGGGAGCTCATGTGGCGAGGAACGGAGCAGGTCCGCTCATTCGTCCGGCCCTTCGCCCAGCGAGGCGGGCGTCACGAAACGATCGAGCCGCCCGCCGCGCGGTGCGACATCGCGCCAGTCTTCGACGGCGAAATCAAGCACGGCAAGCCCGCAGGTCGGGTATTTCTGTGCCATTCGCGCCGCCGCATAACGGTCGCCATGGCCGGTCAACTTTGCGGCCAATTCCTCAAAGCCGGGATTATGCCCGATCATCAGGAGCGTGCGGACATTGGCTTCCGTGTCATGGACGACCTGCAGCAATCGCTCGGGCTTGGCCTCGTAGATGCGTGGTTCGAGATGGCTCCCGGGGCGCTCCGGCAGCATCGGCCCGACCAGCTCCCAGGTTTCGGTTGTCCGTCGTGCTGGCGAGACCAGCACGAGATCGGGCAGCAGCATCTCCTCTGCCAGATAGCGCCCCATGACAGGGGCTGCTTCGCGGCCCCTGACCGCTAGTGGTCGCTCCCGATCGGTGAGACCGGTGGACCAGCTCGACTTGGCGTGGCGGAGAAGCAGAAGGCGCAGCATAATCAGAACCTAACCATCTGCTTCGGGTTTTGCGAGAGGCCGCGCACGACTCTCAAGCCTCTGCGCCCCCACCCTCCTCCTCTTCGCCCGGCTCGTAGCGCAGCAGGTCGCCGGGCTGGCATTGGAGCGTGTCGCAGATGCGCGAAAGCGTATCGAAACGCATGCCACGGACCTTCCCGGACTTGAGCTGAGACACCTGCTGCTCGGTCAGGCCGATGCGCTGGGCAAGTTCCTTCGAGCGCATCTTTCGACGCGCCAGCATGACATCGAGTTCGACGATGATCGGCATCGCCCTGTCCTACACGAAACTCTGATTCTCGTCAGAGAGGCGCATCGCCTCGCGCAGCACCAGCCCGAAGGCGACAAGGACAGCACCTGCAGCCAGCGCGCCGAACATGCCGGGATCGAGCGTGATCGCAAGCTGCCTGCGGCCGGCCGGATTGTCATAGGTCAGCGCCACGCTCTGCAGGGCGCGCGCAATCGGGGTCGCCGCACCAAACAGAATGAGCAGCCAGCCGATCCGGCTGAGCTCGACGGCATTGACGACTTCAAGGACCCGTCCCTTTCCGAAGCGCCCAAACAGGTTTGCGAGACGCAGCATCGCGTAGATAAACAAGCCAGCCGGAACGGTGGCGACAGACAGGGCGAGCCAGTAGCTGCGCATCGCCGTCGTCAGCGGCGCGACAGTTACGCCAATGGTGCCACGCGCATGATTGGCGAGGCTTTCAGGGTCGCTCCACAACCAGACCACGCCAAATCCCATGAGCAATGCTGCGGCATAGCTGGCGAGCCGTGCTGCCATGCTGACGCGCTTCAGCCTGGCCAGCGGCGCATCGCTCGACCCCAGAGTGTTTTCCGCGCTCATTTCATTCTGCCCTCGATTGACAAAATTAAACTAATAGATGAATTTTTGAATGTCTAGGCTACATCCTCATTTGAAATTGACGAGCCTCACCATGCGTCCCTCCCTGTTCGCTTCCATGATCGTGGCCGCCCTTGCCGGCGCGTGCGGCCATGTCCCGCTGAGTTCCCTGCCGAAATTGTCGCGCATCGACATGCGCAGCACGACTTTGGCCGATCTGCGTGCCGCCATCAGCCTGCCGTCCGACATCCGCCCCCTGCCGGGCGGCGTCACCATGACGATCGTGGTCTCCCCCAAGGGCGGCGGGCGCCATGAGCGCAAAGTGGTGCTGGAAGAAGTGCGCGACGCCACCGAGCTCGCCGCATTGCCGGTCATGACTTCGCCGGGACGGCGTCTGGCCGTGTTCCGGCTTAGCCCCGCGGATGCAACCAAGCTCTCGGTGTTCCGCGAGGAACTGCTTGTCGGGGTCGGCAACAGCGGCAATCGCGGTTCCCTGGCGCTAAACGCGGACAAGGCCTGCCGTACGGGAGAGCTCGGCGACAAGCCAATCCTGATGACGAGCTATCTGAAGACGTCGGAAACGCAGGACTACGTCGTCGTGGCGCGCGATTTCGATCTGCGCGAAGCCGTGCGCGAGGTCGATGCCAAGATCGATCTCGCGGTGGCGATCCCGCCTTGCAATCCCTGAGCGGTCAGCCGCTCAGCGGCTCTCCCGCCTCACCATGAAGGCGAGCTTCTCGAACAGGCTGACATCCTGCTCGTTCTTGAGCAGCGCTCCGTGCAGGGGCGGGATCAGCTTGCGCGGGTCGCGCTCACGCAGGACCTCGGGGCCGATATCCTCGGCGACCAGCAGCTTCAGCCAGTCGAGCAGCTCCGAGGTCGAGGGCTTCTTCTTGATTCCCGGAACTTCGCGCACCTCGAAGAAAAGGCGCAGCGCCTCCTCCATCAGCCGCTTCTTGATGCCGGGGAAATGCACTTCGACGATCGCCTGCATCGTCTTCGTATCGGGGAAGCGGATGTAGTGGAAGAAGCAGCGGCGTAGGAAGGCGTCCGGCAGTTCCTTCTCGTTGTTGGAGGTGATGATCATCACCGGGCGCTGCGCGGCCCGAACCGTCTGGCCCGTCTCGTAGACATGGAACTCCATGCGATCGAGCTCGAGCAGCAGGTCGTTGGGGAACTCGATATCGGCCTTGTCGATCTCGTCGATCAGCAGCACGGGTCGTTCGCCCGAGGCGAAGGCTTCCCAGAGCTTGCCGCGCTTGATGTAGTTGGAGATATCGGACACCCGCGGGTCGCCGAGCTGGCTGTCGCGCAGACGGCTGACCGCGTCATACTCGTAGAGACCCTGCTGGGCCTTGGTCGTCGATTTGATGTGCCAGGTGATCAGCGGCGCCTTCAGGGCCGATGCGATCTCCTCCGCCAGCACGGTCTTGCCGGTGCCCGGCTCTCCCTTGACCAGCAGAGGCCGCTCCAGCCGGATCGCCGCGTTGACAGCGACGGTGAGATCCTCGGTCGCGACATAGGAATCGGTGCCGGCAAAACGCATGGAAACCCCTTCGAACAATGCGGGCGGAAGCTACGGGCCGTCTCCGCCAACGGCAAGTTTTTTGCTGGGGTCCGCACAAGCGCTTGTATCGCAAGCTCTTGGACCGCAAACATGATTCGCCCCCTGAATCGGCAACGCGAGGATAGCTTGGCAGCCACGATCGACCCCTCGGCCTATAAAGACGCCATCGTCGTCCTCGCCACGGCCGGCGTAATCGTGCCATTTGCCAAGCGCTTCCGCGTCAATTCGATTGTCGCCTTCATGGCCTGCGGCGCGCTGCTCGGCCCCTTCGGATTGGGCGGCCTCGTCTCTTCGGTGCCGCTGCTGCGCACGATCACCGTGTCCGACTCGAGCACATTGACCGGCCCCGCCGAAATCGGCGTTGCCTTCCTGCTCTTCGTCATCGGGCTCGAGCTCTCCTTCGAGCGCCTGATGACCATGCGCAGGCTGGTCTTCGGCCTCGGGCTCGGGCAGGTCGCGCTGTCTGCCGCAATCATCGGCGGCGGCGCCTTCCTGCTGAAGCAGCCCGCTGCGGCGGCCTTKATCATCGGCTTCGGCCTCGCCCTGTCCTCGACCGCCATGGTCGTCGAACTGCTCTCGGCCAAGCGCCGCATGATGACCTCGGCCGGGCGCACCAGCTTTGCGATCCTGCTTTGCCAGGATATCGCGGTCGTGCCCTTGCTCTTCCTCATCGCCGTCCTCGGTGCGCAGAATGGCGGCTCGCTGATCGCCGGCCTTGCGCAGGCGCTCGTGCACGCCTTCGCAGCGATTGCCGGCATTGTGGTGGTCGGGCGGCTGGCGCTTCGTCCGCTCTTTCGCCTTGTCGCCTCGACGGACAGCTCCGAGAGCTTCCTTGCCGCAACTCTGCTGGTGGCACTCGGCACGGGACTTGTGGCGGCAACAGCTGGCCTCTCCATGGGCCTCGGCGCCTTCATCGCCGGCCTGCTCCTGGCCGAAACCGAGTATCGGCGCGCCATCGAAGTCACGATCGAGCCGTTCAAATCCCTGCTGATCGGCGTCTTCTTCCTGATCGTGGGCATGAGTGTCGATCCCGCGCAGCTTGCAGCCCAGCCCGCAATCATCCTCGGCATCGCGGCCGGCCTTCTCCTGACCAAAGTGCTGGTTGTGCTGGGCCTGGCCCGGCTGCTGGCTCTCTCCGTCCCGACAGCGCTCGAGACCGCGATCATGGTCGCTCCGGGCGGCGAATTCGCCTTCGTGCTGCTCAATGCGGCTGTCGGCGCGAAGCTTGTTGACCAGCACGCGGCAAGCCTCGTGCTTGCCGCGGTGTCCCTCACCATGGTGGCGCTGCCATTATTGGCTCGTGTAGCACGCCATATGGCGGCGCGTTTCGCGCCGCCGGTGATACTGCCTGAGGAGGCTACGATCCTGCCGCCCGACGATCATGCGGGGCGTGCGATCGTCATCGGCTGCGGCCGGGTTGGCAGGCTCGTCGGTTCGATGCTGGAAGAGCACAAGAAGCCCTATATCGCGCTCGACTCCGACCCGATCCTGATCGCCGGCCAACGGCGCGCTGGCCGACCCGCCTTCTTCGGCGACGCGACCAAGCCCGACTTCCTGAAACTCTGCGGCGTGGTCGACGCAAGCGCCCTGATCGTCACGATCCACAACCACCGTGCGGTCGATGAGATCGTCAAGGCGGCAAGGGCTCTGCGCCCCGATCTCGTCATCGTGGCGCGCGCCCGCGACGCCGCCCATGCCCGGCATCTCTATGAACTCGGCGTCAACGACGCAGTGCCGGAGACCATCGAGGCCAGTCTGCAATTGTCGGAGGCAGCACTTGTCGGCCTTGGCGTGCCAATGGGCCTCGTCATCGCCTCCGTGCACGAAAGAAGGGATGTGTTTCGGCGCGAACTCAAGCCCGCTGCCGCTCCTGCGCCTGCGCTTCCCCGGCACGGGCGTTCGCGAAGGTTGTAATGCTCTGGACCGGAGCGCGCCGGGAAATCCGCTGGATATGCCCGTAGAACTGCTCGGCACTGCTCTGCCAGCTATGGCCTGCGGCAAGTCCCAGGCAAGCTTCGCGCGGGATGCGCAAGGCCGCTAGCGCTGCGCGCCGCAGATCCTCGTCCAGCACGGCGGCACCACTGCCGGCAAAGACATCGCTCGGCCCCTGCACCGGAAAGGCGGCAACGGGCAGCCCGCTTGCCGCGGCTTCGAGCAGCACGATACCAAAGGTGTCGGTCAGACTCGGAAAGACGAAGACATCCGACGACGCATAGATCGCGGCCAGGTCGTCGCCCTCGCGCGTGCCCAGGAATGTCACATCCGGGAAGGCCCGCTGCAGATCCGCGCGCGCCGGGCCATCGCCGACGACGACCTTGCTGCCGGGCAGGCGCAGCGACAGGAAGGCATCCAGGTTCTTTTCGACCGCGACGCGCCCGACGCTGAGGAAGATGGGACGCGGCAGGTCGAGCACGCTTGCCTGGCGCGGATGGAACTGCTGGAGATCGACGCCTCGCCCCCAGCGCAGAATGCGCTCGAACCCGTTCTCCTTCAGTTCGGCCTCGACTGTCGCGGTCGAGACCATGACCCCGGCAGCCGCCCCATGGAACCGGCGCAGGAACTGGTAGCTCCAGCGTTCCGGGATGGGCCAGCGGGCCGCGACATATTGCGGGAACCTTGTGTGGTAGCTCGTCGTGAACGTCCGCTTCTGCGCGAGGCAGACGGCGCGGGTCAGCCAGCCGATCGGCCCTTCCGTCGCGATATGGATGTGGTCCGGCCCAAAATCGGTGATGCGCCGGGCGATGGCGCCCTGCGTTGCCAGCGCG
Source organism: Allobosea sp. 05T439 (assembly GCF_056396005.1). NCBI lineage: Bacteria > Pseudomonadati > Pseudomonadota > Alphaproteobacteria > Hyphomicrobiales > Alloboseaceae > Allobosea > Allobosea sp. 05T439. The sequence goes on from NZ_JBFTKP010000009.1 coordinate 188,641, forward strand.
ATGCGGATATCGGGATAGGATGGCAAGCCGATCTGCCGAAATCCGTCGGGCGTCAGCATATGCGGCGTCACACCGAATGACGGTCCTGCCTCGACCATCCGCTCCAGCGACCGGACGACCCCATTGATCTGGGGGCGCCAGGCGTCCGTCGCGATGAGGACGCGCATCAGGCGGCCTCGCTGACCAGAGCCGGCAGCGGGATCGGCCGCACGGGCTCGCTCTTGAGCCGGTATTGCGGCCAACGAATGACCTCGAAGCGGCCGTCATGATGCTCGACCACAGCCGTGCAGCTTTCGACCCAGTCGCCCGTGTTGATGTAGGTGAGCCCGTCGATCTTGCGATGTGCGGCGTGATGGATATGGCCGCAGACGACGCCGTCTGCACCATGGCGGCGGGCCTCGGCGGCAAGGCAGGTCTCGAACTCGCCGATATAATTGACCGCATTCTTCACCTTCTGCTTGGCCCAGGCCGAGAGCGACCAGTGCGGCAGATGGAAGAGGCGACGGACCTTGTTGACGACCGTATTGGACGCAAGCGCAACCGTGTAGGCCCAGTCGCCCAGCAGGGCGAGCCATTTTGCGTTGCGCACGACCAGATCGAACAGATCGCCATGGATCACCAGCAGGCGCTTGCCGTCAGCGGTTTCATGCAGCGCATGGTCGGCGATGTGGATTCCGCCGAACTCGCTTCCAGTGAAGTCGCGGAGGAAATCGTCGTGGTTGCCGGTGATGTAGATCAGCCGCGAACCCTTGCGCACCTTGCGCAAGAGCTTCTGCACGACGTCGTTATGCGCCTGCGGGAAGTACCAGCCGCTCTTCAGCCGCCAGCCGTCGATGATGTCACCCACGAGATAAATCTGCGGAGCATCATAGGCCCGCAGGAATTCGAGCACGAGATCGGCCTGTGCTCCTCGCGTTCCCAGATGCAGGTCGGAGATGAAGATGCTGCGAACCTGCTTCGCCTCGTCCTCGTCGCTCATGCCGCCAGCCCATCTTGTTGCATTGCTTGCGGCGTGTGTCTGATTTGCATTGCGCTTTGATGACGCAGAACTCAATCCGTGGTTCTGCTCAGCTGAACATCAGCGAAAGCTCGGGAGAAACGCGATGGATTTGGGTATTGCCGGCCGTACGGCCATCATTTGCGCCTCGAGCAAGGGGCTTGGCCGCGGCTGCGCCGAGGCCCTCGCAGAGGCCGGATGCACCGTGGTCATCAACGGCCGCGACGCGACCACGCTGGAGGCCACGGCAAGCCAGATCCGGGCCAAGTATGGTGCAACCGTGATCGCGGTCGTTGCCGACGTCTCGACCCGCGCAGGTCAGGACGCGCTGCTCGCCGCCGCGCCGGAGCCGGACATCCTGGTCAACAACAATGGCGGCCCACCGCCGAAGCCGTTCCGCGAAGTCTCGCGCGAAGCGCTACTCGAAGGCGTCATCCAGAACATGGCGACGCCGGTCGAACTGATGCAGCGTGTCGTCGACGGCATGATCGCGCGCGGCTTCGGCCGCATCGTCAACATCACCTCGATGAGCGTGCTGACCCCCTTGACCGGGCTCGATGTCTCGTCGGGCGCACGCGCCGGTCTGACCGCCTTCTTCTCCGGCGTCGCCCGCGAGGTCGCATATGCCAACGTCACCATCAACAACATCCTGCCCGGCATGTTCGATACCGATCGGCTGAAGGGCTCGACCACCAAGATGGCGGCGATCAAGGGGATCACGCCCGAAGAAATGACGAAGGGCCGCATGGCCGAAATCCCGGCGAGGCGCTTCGGCAGCGCCGAGGAGTTCGGCAAGGCCTGCGCCTTCCTGGCAAGCGCCCATGCCGGCTACATCACCGGCCAGAACCTGCTGATCGACGGCGGCGTCTTCAAGGGAACGTTCTGAGACGCGGCAAGGCCAGCATCTGCCCCGGTGAGCCTTGCTGTCCGGGGCAGGAATTCTCTCCCAGTTCCTGCCGCGCAAGACCCGCATCCAGCACGCTTCCCCGGCACGCATGCGCCGCCGCGGGCATCAGGGTTGCAAGCATTGCGCTTGGACCGGACGCGCGAACGTGATCTAGAGGGACAAGTCTTTTATAAGACTCTCTCCCCCGACACGTACGCGCAGCACCGTTGTCTCCTCTCCTCGGCATCACGCTCAAGCTGATCTCGGCTTTGTCCTTCACCCTGATGTCGGCTGGCATCAAGGCGATCGCGGCCCGTTATCCGACAGGGGAACTCGTCTTCGTCCGGTCCTTCTTCGCGCTGATCCCGCTGCTGCTCTGGCTCGGCTGGCGCGGCGAAATTCCTGCTGCCCTGAAGACCAAGAATCTGCGCGGCCATTTCAAGCGGGGGGTGATCGGTTCGACCGGCATGTTCTGCGGCTTCGTAGCCTTGAGCTTTCTGCCGCTCCCGGACGCGGTCGCGCTCGGCTATGCCGCGCCGCTCGCAGTCGTCGTGCTTGCAGCTCTGGTGCTGAAGGAGCGTGTCCGCATCTATCGCTGGAGCGCGGTGACGATCGGCTTCATCGGCGTCCTGATCATGCTGTCCCCGCATCTGKGCAGTTTCCAGATCGCTGGCAGCAATGCACCGGCAATCGGCGCGGCCTTCGGCCTTGCCGGCGCCTGCTGCTCGGCTTTTGCCTCGATCGAGGTGCGGCAATTGACCATGACGGAGCGCACCGGCGCGATCGTCTTCTATTTCACGCTGATGACGACGACGCTCGGCCTCTTCACCATCCTGCTCGGCTGGCGCATGCCCGATCTTCAGGACGCCGCACTCATGGTCGCGATCGGCATTCTTGGCGGGCTCGGCCAGATTTTCCTGGTCCAGGCCTATCGCTACGGCGACGCTTCGCTGATCGCGCCGTTCGAATACTCGACGATGCTCTGGGCCGTTACGATCGGCTGGTTCGTCTTCGGCGACTGGCCGGCTTCAGCCGTGCTCATCGGCGCAGCCATCGTCATCGCATCCGGCATCTATGTGATCCTGCGCGAGAAGCAGCTCGGTCTGCTCAAGCGGGAGACGCGCGAGGTCGGCCCGACGCGGGCGACCTGAGAACACGGGCAGAATTGTGTGAAAGGCGCCCCGACGAAGCCGCCCTCGGCCGTCGCCCGCCCCTCTCCAGCTTGCTCCTTCCAACTGGAACAGGCATTGTCCGGTTAGACAAACGTTTGTTCGCTTCCGCAAACGATCAGCATTCGTGTGACAGGTATCAGGATGGGTATCGAGACCAAGGAACGTGGCGGGCGCGAGCTCGAATCCGGAGCCCAGGTCATCTCGGGCCAGCTCGGCAAGACGATCCAGCGCCTGCGCAAGGCCTATAATCTCTCGCTTTCCGAGCTCGCGGAGCAGTCGGGCGTTGCCAAGTCGATCATCAGCCAGATCGAGCGCAACGAAACCAACCCGACACTGGCGACGATCTGGCGGCTCTCGCAGGCCCTCGACATCTCGATCGAGCGCGTGCTGTCGAGCGGCGAAGAGGAAGCCTTCATCGACAAGACCACCCGCGCCGATACGCCGATTCTGGTCTCAGAAGACGGCAAGCTCAGGCTCGCCATCATCGGGTGGATCAAGACGGTCGAATGGCTGCAATGGTACGACGTACAGGCCGAGCCCGGCGGCGAGCTCGATTCCGAAGGTCATCAGCGCGGCTCGATCGAGTCGCTCTCCGTGACCTCCGGCGAGTTCGAGGTCGAGGTCGGGGACGTGATCCAGCGCGCCAAGGCGGGCGAGACGCTGCGCTACCGCTGCGACCGCCGCCATATCGTCCGCTGCGTCGGCGACCAGCCCGGTTCGGCGCTGATGGTCTGCATCCTCAAAGCGGCGGTGATGGAGTAGGCGCTAAAGCACCGGCCTGAAGAGTGGATTGCGGTCTCGCGAAGGCCGATCCAAACGCAGAAGGTTGGATCATCCCGGGCGGCCAAAGGCAGACCGGGATGACAGTGCGAGCGTAACCGCCAACGCGCCAATGCGGCTCACTCGGCCTTCTTGGGCCGCGGCGGGCCGGCGACCGCCGGCAGCGACTTGATGAACTCCGCCATCGCCATCCGATCGGCATCTGACAGCTGTGCGGTGTTGCGCACCACCGCCGCCATGCTGCCGCCGACGCTGTCGAAGCTCGGAGTAAAGCCGGTCTTGAGCATCTCGGCGATCTCCGACTTCGACCAGTTCGCCAGCCCGTCTGCATGCTGCGTGATGTTCGGCACGAAGCCCTTGCCCTCCGGGTCTGGGCCACCGGCGAAGCGTGTCGCCGGAATGATCGCGCCCAGCGCATTGCGATTGGAATGGCATTCGGCGCAATGGCCCGGCCCCTGCACCAGATAGGCGCCCCGGTTCCACTCCTCGCTCTTCGTCGGGTCCGGCCGGAACGGCGTACCGTCGAAGAACAGCAGCTTCCAGCCCCCGACCGCGCGGCGGATGTTGAAGGGGAAAGGCAGATCGTGCCCCGGCGCACGTCCTTCGACCGAGGGCAGCGTGCGCAGGTAGGCGAAGAGATCGGCCAGGGCCTTGGGTGGCATCAGCCGATAGGAGGTGTAGGGAAACGACGGATAGTAATGCTGTCCCGACGGCGAGACACCGGTCGCCATCGCATCGACGAAATCCTTCACGCCCCAATTGCCGATTCCGTCCCGCGTGTGCGGTGAGATATTGGGAGCGTGAAACGTGCCGAAGGGCGAGGGCAAGGCAAGCCCGCCGCCAAGCCGGAGCTTGTCATCCTGACCGGGCGTTGCATGGCATGAAGAGCAGCCTCCCGCCGCAAAGAGCAGTTTGCCATTCTCGACATCCGGCGGCGGCAGAGTGCCGATCTCGGGCGCGGGCGAAACGACGCGCGGATCGGTGAGAACATAGAAGCCGGCTAGTCCCAACAGGATGAAAATGCCGAGCGTGAGAAATAGGCGGCGCATCAAGCGTTTCCCGGTTTGCTGGTGCCTCAACGCTCCGAGGATTCCAAAAGTTCGAAGCGCAGGTCTGACGAGAATGGGCGGGCCCATGGTGGAGCCCGCCCATCAACCCATGTTCGACCGCACGACGCAACCGCGCGGCGCAGCCGAGCTTACTTCCTGATGCGGTAGACCTCGTGGCAGGAGCCACAATTCTTGGTCGCGGCGCCAAAGGCCGCGCGGAAACCGTCAAGGTCCTTGGCAGCGGCAGCACCGGCCACGGCCTCGGTCTCGAACTTGGCGAGAGCGATCTTGAAGCCAGCCTGATCCTCCCAGATCTTTGGCGCGGCAGTGGTCTCGCCGCCGGTCTTGGCCGTCTCCCGGAACAGGGCAGGCAGCTTCTTGGCCGCGTCTGCATAGACCTTGAAGATATTCTGGACCTTGGCGGAATCGAAAGCTGCCTCGCCCTTGGCGATGGCCGCGCCCTCGCGCGTTGCCGCGCCAACGGCCTTCATCGCATCGCGGCGCTGGGCGATAGGGTCAGACTGCGCGACGACGGCCGAAAGGCCGAGAATGAGGCCAGCAGCAACGACTACGGTACGGATCATGCGCGACTATCCTTTTCGGGGAGATGCGGCGCCTGACAGGCACCGCTTAGAACCCTTCCAGATCAGCTCATTCGCATGACAGCGCCAAGTCGCATTTTCGTGAACGCACCGGAATTTAAGCAAATCTACCTGTCGCTGCCGCGGACAGGCGGCCGCCACGAACGTTGCGGGAGTTTGGAACGGCCGTAGTGCAGGGCAAAGACAAAAGGGCGGGCTCCAATATGGACCCCGCCCCTCACCTCATGTTCGACAAGGCGGCACCACCGCAGTGGCCCAGAGAAACCTATTTCTTGATGCGATAGACCTCGTGGCAGGCGGCACAGTTCTTGGTCACCGTTCCAAAGGCGGTACGGAAGCTGTCGAGGTCCGTGGTGGAGCTCGCCGCCGCAACGGTGGCCTCCGTATCGAGCTTGGCAAACCCAGCCTTGAAGCCGGCTGGATCCTCCCAGATTTTGGGTCCGGCCGTGCTCTCGCCACCCGTCTTGGCCGTATCAGGGAAAAGGCCCGGCATCTTCTTGGCGGCGGCCGCGTAGACCTTGAAGATCGTCTCGCTCTTGGTCGCGTCAAAGGCAGCCTCGCCCTTGGCCATGGCCGCGCCATCGCGCGTGGCGGCGCCGACCCCCTTCATCGTATTGCGACGCTCGGCAATCGGATCCGATTGGGCAATCACGGTCGAGAGCGTCACAACTAGGCCGGCAGCGACGAGTACGGTGCGTATCATGCGTAAGCCTCCTCCCGGAAAGCGCGGCGTCGAGCGCGCCGCTTAGAAGCGTTCCAGATCAGCCGATCCGCATCACGACGCCAAGTCGCATTTCCGTGATCACGTCGGAACGAAGGGGCTTACGCCTGCGTCAGTGCTGATAGCCCGCAGCTCTCAATGCCCCGAAGACCTTCTTCGGCGTCGCGGGCATATCGATCGCCCGGATGCCGGCTGCACGGTCGAGCGCGTCCACCATCGCGTTCATCACCGCCGGGCAGGCCCCGATCGCCCCGGCCTCTCCGGCGCCCTTAACACCGAGCGCGTTGGTGACGCAGCGGACATTGCGGGTCTCGAAATGGAAGTTGGGAACGTCGACCGCGCGCGGCAGAGCGTAATCCATGAACGTCGCCGTCAGCATCTGGCCGGAGCTATCGAAGCGGATTTCCTCCATCAGAGCCTGGCCAATGCCTTGGGCGGCACCACCATGGACCTGGCCCTCGAGCATCAGCGGGTTCAGAGTCACGCCAAAATCGTCGACCACGACATAGTTGGCGATCTCGGTCGCGCCGGTACCGGGATCAACCTCCAGCTCGCAGATATGCGTGCCATTCGGATAGGTCGCTTCCGGTGGCGTCCAGCTCTGATGGACCCTGAGCTTGTCTGCCGTCGCTCCAGGCAGGGCGGCAATAGCCTTGAGGTCGAGCGCCTTGTCGGTGCCGACGATCCGCACCGCGCCATCGACGATCTCGAGATCACCGATACCGGCCTCGAGCTTTTCGGACGCGAGCTGCTTCAGGTTCTCGGTCAGGATCGAGGATGCCTTGTCGAGCGCAGCGCCCCCAACCGGAATGGAGCGCGAGCCGCCGGTGCCGGATCCGGTTTCGACCCGGTCGGTATCGCCCTGAACGACGCGGATGCGGTCCATCGGAATGTCGAGATGCTGCGCGACGAGCTGCGAGTAGGCCGTCTCGTGCCCCTGCCCGTTCGACTGGGTGCCGATCAGCACGGTCACCGTGCCGTCCTTCTCGAGGATGACGGTTGAACTCTCCGGGCCGCCGCCGCCGCAAGCCTCAATATAGCAGGCCATGCCGATGCCGCGGATCTTGCCGGCCTTGGTCGAGGCCTTGAGACGCGCCTTGAAGCCCTTCCAGTCGGCGACATCCATGGCGCGGCGCATATGCCCCTCGAACTCACCGGAATCATAGACTGGCCCGGTCTGGGTCGAATGCGGCATCTCCGCCGGCCTGACGAAGTTCTGCGCTCTGACAGCGTCCGGTGTCTTGCCGGTCTCGCGCGCGATGGCATCGACCAGCCGCTCGATCAGGTAGGCGGCCTCCGGACGCCCGGCTCCGCGATAGGCATCGACCGGCGTGGTGTTGGTGAAGACCCCACGGAAGCGCACATGCACGGCCGGGATATTGTAGCAGCCCGGCGTCATCGTCGTGCCGACCCAGGGGATGAAAGGCCCGTACTGCGAGAGATAGGCGCCCATTTCCGCAGCGAGATCGACCTTGAGGCCAATGAACCGGCCCTGCTTGTCGAGCGCCATCGTAGCCGTGGTCAGATTGGCGCGGCCATGCGTGTCGGCGAGGAAATGCTCGGTCCGGTCCGCGACCCAGCGCACCGGGCGTTTCAGCTTCTCGGCCGCCACCATGGTCAGGGGGTATTCGCGATACATGAAGATCTTGGTGCCGAAGCCGCCGCCGACATCGGGCGTGATGACGCGGATGCGCGAGGGGTCGACCTTCAGGATGTAGCCGGCGAGGATATCGCGCGTGCCATGGCTGCCCTGGCTGCCGAGCGTCAGCGTCCAGCGTTTCGAATCCTTGTCGTATTCGGCGATGCAGGCGCGCGTCTCCATGTAGTTGGAGGCGAGACGGTTGTTGACGATCGTGACGGAAACGATGCGATCGGCCTTGGCGAAAGCCTTCTCCGTCTTCTCCGCATTGCCCTGTTCGGCCTCGAACGCGACATTGCCCTCACGCCCCGGCCAGACCTGCGGTGCCTTTGGAGCGAGCGCTTCGGCGATACCGGTGATCGAGGGCAGGACCTCCCAGGCGATATCGATCGCCTCGGCTGCGTCGCGGGCCTGGCTCAGGGTCTCGGCAACGATGAAGGCGACCGCCTCGCCGACATGACGCACCGTGTCGGTCGGCAAGACCGGCACCGGATTCGGCTCCACCGGTTCGCCCGTAACCGTCGTGATCAAGCCTTTGCAGGGGATGTCGCCGAGATGCGCGACCTCCTCGCCGGTCAGGATCAGCTTCACGCCCTTCATCTTGCGGGCGGTGTCCTTGTCCCGGATCGTGAACTTCGCATGAGCATATTGCGAGCGGAGCACGAAGGCATGCAGCGCTCCCTCGACGGCGATATCGTCGGTATAGCGCCCCGTCCCGGTAGTCAGGCGGTGATCCTCGACCCGGCGAATGGGCTGGCCGACTCCGAACTTCATGGGGCGCATGGGCTTACATCCTTGAAAGTACGAAAATCTCGAAACCGCCGCTTAGGAAACTGGAGCAGGATCGGCGTCGCGTCAGCCCCCCGGAGGCAGAAAGCTGCGATGCATGACGCGCAAGGCCCGGTCCTATTACTCGACGGGCTGGCCGTGCATCGCCCAGTCCTTGAAGCCACCGCGATAATGGCTGTCGATATCGAGCCCGGCCGACTGCGCGAATTCCAGAGCCCGCAGCGAGCGCACGCCGGCCGCGCAGGAGAACACGACGCGCTTTCCAGGCGGATTGGGCAGGTCGGCGGGGTTGAATTGGGACAGCGGCCGCKAGACCGAGCCGGGAATATGCCCGGCGGCGAATTCATGCGGCTCGCGCACATCCACGATCAGAATGGAATCAGCCGCAAGCCCGGCCTTGATGTCGTCGATATCGAGATCGTTCACGGTCACGGCTGCCATCCAGTCCAGGCTAATCCAGTAGCTTCACCAGATAGAGCGTGAGGGCTGGAAATGCCACCACGATGCCAAGCCGGATGATATCGGAGAGCACGAAAGGCAGCACCCCGCGATAGATCCGCGTGACCGGGACATCACGCGCCAGAGAAGCGACGACGAAGACGTTGAGGCCGATCGGCGGGCAGGTCATCCCGATCCCGACCACGATCAGGACGAGGATGCCGAACCAGATCGCGATATCGTCGACAGGCATGCCGAAATCGAGCGCGGTCACGATCGGGAAGAACACCGGCAGCGTCAGCAGGATCATGGCAAGTTCGTCCATGACGCCGCCGAGCACGATGTAGAAGACGAGCAGACCGACCAGGACCGAATAAGGCTGCCAGCCCGACGCCGCAATCATTTCGGCCGCAGCGGTCGGCACCTGGGTCAGCGCCAGGAAGGCGTTGAAGATCTCGGCTCCGAGCAGGATCGCAAAGATCATCGCCGAGGTCTCGGCCGTCTGCAGGATCGCCTCGCCGATCTCCTTCAGGCCCAGCGTCCGCCGGAACACGCCGATCATCAACATGACAAAGGCCCCGACCGAGGCCCCCTCTGTCGGGGTAAAGATCCCGCCATAGATGCCGCCGACCACGATCAGCGCGACTAGCATCGCCGGGATGACACCGAGCAGCGGACCAAGCCTGTCGCGCCAGGCGATCCGCTCATGCGCCGGACCAAGCGTGGCGTCGAGCCGGGTCATGAGCGCGATGGTGATGCAGTACATCGCGGCCGCCATCAGCCCCGGGATCAGGGCCGCCTTGAACAGCTTGGCAATGTTCTGCTCGGTCGAAATCGCGTAGACGACCAGGATCACCGAGGGGGGGATCAGGATACCGAGCGTGCCGCCGACGGCGGTGACACCACAGGCGAAGCCGGGGTCGTAACGGTAGTGCCGCAGCTGCGGCAGCGCCGCGCGCGCGAAGGTCGCCGTCGTCGCAACCGAAGACCCGCAAATCGCGCCGAAGCCCGTGCAGGCCCCGATCATCGCCATCCCGAGCCCACCACGGCGATGGCCKACAAAGGCCGACGCGGCCTTGAACAGGTCGGATGCCAGGCCCGATCGCTCGGCGAAAGCCCCCATCAGCACAAAGAGGGGAATCACCGACAGCGTGTAATTGGCGAAGATCTGATAGGGCGTCGTCTTGATGTAGTTGAGGAACGGCTCCAGCCCGTTGAGCTGGATGTAGCCGAGGCCACCAACCAGCATCATCGCCAGCCCGATCGGCAACCTGACGACCATCAGCGCGAGAAGCGCGACGAAGCCCGTGATGGCGAGGGTAAAGCCGCTCACGCGCGCGCCCTCACCAGCCGGCTGGCGCTGACGAACGAGGTCAGCGAAACCAGCGCGGCCAGCACGGCGCAGAGCGCGATCGGGAGATAGCTCGGCAGCTGCAGGACCATCGTGTTCTCGCCGCTCGCGAAGGCCGCCAGCGCACCGGCCGCGAGTCGCCAGGCGATCAACGCCATKACCAGCGCATAGACGATGTCCCAGAGCGCATCGATTGCCCTTTGCCAGCGCAACGGCAGTTTCAGCGTGAAGGTGTCGACGAAGATGTTGCCGCGCCGAAGCTGGCAATAGGGCAGAAAGCAGAAGGCGGCGATCGCCGTCGCCATCTGCACCAGCTCGAAATCACCCGGGACGCCGGCCGCGCCGATCAGGTCGCTGCGCAAGGTCACGCTGACGACCACCATGGTCGCCAGCGCAATCAGCAGAACGCCACCCGCGATGGCGATCCCACGCACCAGAGCATCGAAGCCCGGCATCGTTGCCTCCCGGCCGCTGACCGCCATGATGCGCCGTCAAGCCGCCTTCTCGTGCTTGGCAAGCGCCGCCTTGGCGCTCTCCAGCAGCTTCGCGCCGTCGAGCCCCTTGTCCTTGGCGGCCTTGATCCAGCCGTCGATCACCGGCTCGGTCGTCTTGCGCCAGCGCGCCGCTTCGGCTTCGTCGAGCATGGTGATGGTATTGCCGCGCTTGCGAACCATTTCGGACACCACGACCGCCTGCTCGTCCCAGACCCTGCCGGCCATGGCAGCCGCAACAGCCCCCGAGTTCTTGTCGAGAACCGCCTTCAGCTCGGGCGCGAGCGAATCGTATTTCGCGCGGTTCATCGCCAGGATGAAGGTCGCGACATAGAAGGTCGGCGAGCCCGGGATCTCGGTGTGATACTTCACCAGCTCCTGGACCTTGATCGACGGCACGACCTCCCACGGCACGACGCAGCCATCGATGACACGCTGCGCCAGCGATTCCGGCACCTGCGGGATCGGCATCCCGATCGCATTGGCACCGAGCGCCCGCAGCGCTTCGCCGGCAAGCCGGGTCGGGAAGCGCAGTTTCAGACCCTTCAGGTCCTCCATCGTCTTCACCTGCTTGTTGGCATGGATCAGCCCGTGATCATGCGCCCAGAAGCAGATCGGTTTGACGTCCTTGAACTCGTCCTTGAGGTTCTGCCCGGCGTAGTCCGTCAGCGCCAGCGAATTGACCAAGGCGCGCTTGTTCGAGACGAAGGGCAGCTCGAAGGCCTCGATGCCGGTGAACCGCCCAGGCGTATTGCCGGGCAGCGTCCAGACGATATCGGCAACACCGTCACGAGCCTGGTCGAACAGCTGCGGCGGCGTTCCGCCAAGCTGCATCGACGGAAAGATGTCGATCTTGATGCGGCCATTCGATTCAGCCGCGACCTTGTCGGCCCAGGGCTTCAGGAACTTGGAATGGCCATTGGCGACGGGCGGCAGGAAGTGATGCATCTTCAGCGTCACCTCCTGGGCATTGGCGCGACTGACACGCATCACGGCCGGCGCGGCAACGGCCGAGCCGGCAAGCGTCAGGAATTTGCGGCGATCAAAACTCATTCATCCCCTCCCCAGAGGCCTGCTCAGGCACAGCATGACGGGCCATTCCCATAAGGAATGCCCTGTCCGCCTTATTGGTATGACAGATGAGCGCCAAAGCGCGGCTGACGCAAGAGCCGTCCGCTTGAAATTGACGCGGTCTCGACGAGCATCAGAGCGGCATGCGGGCCATCCCGCATGCCGTTGCTTCAGTAACCCGAAAGCGGATCAGGCCTTGGGCGGAATACGCAGCACCCAGCCGGGCATGATTAGGTCGGGATTCTTCACCGGCGGCGTATTGGCCTTGACGATCTCGGTGTATTTCGCGCCCTGCCCCTTGCCGTAATGCTCCTCGGCGATCTTCCAGAGCGTATCGCCCTTCTTGACCGTGTAGAACACGGCAGCGGGCGCTTCCTTCGTGACCGCCAGCTCGGACTCGACCTGCGCGACGCCCGTCGTGTTGCCGAGCGCAAGAATGATCTTCTCGGCCTCTTCGGTAGAAACCGCCTTGCCGGACACCTTCACCTTGTCGCCATCGATCTGGATATTGACGTCGGAGGGCAGCCCGTGCCCGGCCAATTCCTTCTGCAGAGCGTCGGGCGTCGCCGCCTGTGCCGAACCACCGAAGATCTTCGCACCGGCTTCCTTGATGAAACTGAACAGACCCATAGCTTATCCTCCAGTGTCGGGGCTGATATGAAGCCCGCTTGCCCCTGCAAGTTCAAGTTGAATTGCGTGATGCCGGCAAAGGGGGCGATATGCCGGCAGGTTTCACCATGACATGGCAGCTTGCGCGCTGCGGCAGCTTCCCTCCGTGCCCGCGGGCTGGCAAGAAGCTCGCGTCCTCAACGGAAGGCCCTTCCCATGCTTACCTTGGCCCAGGCCCAGACCATCCTCGCCAACACGCTCGCCCATGCCGAGAAATCCGGGTTTAAACCGCTCGCGATCGCCATCATCGATGCGCGGGGGGCCCAGAAGGCCTTTGCGGCGCAGGACGGCACCAGCCTGAAGCGCGGCGAGATCGCATTCGGCAAGGCGCATGGCTCCGTGGCGCTCGGCCTCGGGTCGCGCGCCCTGCACAAGATGGCGCTCGACCGCCCCTATTTCATTGAAGCAGCAACCCATGCGGTCGGCGGATCGCTCGTGCCGGTCCCGGGTGGTGTGCTCATGCGCGATGGGGCCGGCGTGCTGCTTGGCGCAATCGGAATCTCGGGAGACACCTCGGACAATGACGAGGCAGCGGCCATCGCCGGGATTATAAGCATAGGCCTTGTTGCTGACACGGGCGCCTGAAACAGGAAATTCTTCTCTTTTCCGGCTACCGCCTACGCTTGGGCGGGGGTTTTCATTGCATCGCAGCAGGATTTGCTGCATCGGCTCCCGCGCATGGCCGCAGGGAACACCCCGAGGGAATTCACGATGAGTGCCGAAATTGCCAACGAGAACGTCGCTGAGAGCGAGGTCATCGAAACCGACGTCGTGATCGTCGGCGCGGGTCCGTGCGGCCTGTTCGCGGTGTTCGAACTCGGTCTGCTCGATATCCGCGCCCATCTCGTCGACATCCTGCCGAAGGTCGGCGGCCAATGTGCCGAGCTTTATCCGGAAAAGCCGATCTATGACATTCCCGGTTTTCCGATGGTCACGGGACAGGGCCTGGTCGACAATCTGATCGAGCAGGTCAAACCCTTCGGCCCGACCTTCCATCTCAACCAGATGATCGAGTCGCTCGAGCCGACCGGCACGGCGGAGGCGCCGCGCTTCCGGGTGCGCACCGATGCCGGCACCGTCTTCAACACCAAGACGGTGCTCGTTGCCGCCGGGGGCGGATCATTCCTGCCGAAGAAGCCGCCGATCCCGGGGATCGAGGCCTATGAGGGCAACAGCGTCTTCTACGCCGTCCGGAAGATGGAAGCCTTCCGCGACCGCGAGATCCTGATCGTCGGCGGCGGCGATTCCGCGCTCGACTGGACCCTGAACCTGCAGCCCCTCGCCAAGCGAGTGACGCTGATGCACCGTCGCGACGATTTCCGCGCTGCGCCGCATTCGGTCGAGCAGATGCGGGCACTGGTCGCGGACGGTAGGATGGATCTGAGGATCGGTCAGGTCACCGGCCTGAAGGGCGACGGCACCGCACTGGAAGCCGCGATCTGTCGCGACAGTGCCAATGAGGCCTTCGAGGTCTCCTGCAATACCCTGCTGCCGTTCTTCGGGCTGACGATGAAGCTCGGACCGATCGCGAGCTGGGGGTTGAACCTGCACGAGAACCTGATCCCGGTCGACACCGAGAAATTCGAGACCAATGTGCCGGGCATCTTCGCCATCGGCGACATCAACACCTATCCCGGCAAGCTCAAGCTGATCCTCTCGGGCTTCCATGAGGCGGCACTCGCCGCCCAGAAGGTGCACCGTTATGTCTATCCGGAGAAGCGGTTGACCTTCCAGTACACCACCTCCTCGACCAGCCTGCAGAAGAAGCTCGGCGTCGCCTGAGGGCTAGGCGAGGCGAAACCCGCAAGGCTTCTCCTCGAGCAATTTGGGTCCGGCGATGCGTTCGTGTCGCCGGACCTTTCCTTTGGGGGGCGATCTGACGCATCGGCCCGAAAACTGGATTGCGACTTTCGGGAAAGCCGATCCAGTCGCGGAAAGGTAGACCATCGGACCGGATACGAAATCCGGTCCGATGATTTAGCGAACCAGGGTCGCAGTCTGCGGCGCTTGGCCGTGATCGCGGCTTTCGAACCAGCCGCCGTCTTCATAGAGACGTGGATTGGGCGTCGTGCCGGATCCCGCCGCCACGCGCGGCTCGGCAGCCGAAGGCGCCTCCTCGGGCACGATCGGTTCGACGCGATCGCGCAGCTCCGCGATGGCGCCCTCGACCGGCTTGAAACTGAAGCGCACCGTATGCGTCCCCGCCGGCACCTGCACGGCGCGAAACAGCACATTCGCCCTCAGGATATCGACGTCCGCGCCGTCGAGCTCCGCCCGCCACCATGGATGCCAGATGTCGTTGAGCAGGACGAAGCCAGGCCTGTCCGTCGTGACCGTGATCTCGACTTCGGTGTTCTGATAGCGCGTCAGCTTGACCTCGGCTTGCGCCGAAATCGGCCCTTCCGGCACCGCATCCGGCGGCACGCTATCGAGCAGCACAACCTGCTGCGGATCGATGTCTGGCCACTGGCCCGCAGATTTCATGCCGTCGAAATCGGCAAGCTGCCAGCCACCGACGAACATGGCGCGCGGCAAGGCCCGTGGGTTCTCGTAGATGTAGCCATCCCCCGTGAAGGCGACGAGCTTGAGATCATCGGATTTCAACGCGTGATCGACCTGGCCGATCGGAACCCGCGTCGCGATGTAGCGCAGGCCGAGGAGATCGGCGAGGCGGCAGCGATAGGAGGGAAAAAGCGGTGTAAACTTGCGCTGGTCCGGCGCAGCGATTGAGTCCCGCGTGCCGACCGCATCCGAGAAATCGGCCAGCCGCAACGGATTATAGCCGAGCGTATGGTCAAAGCCGTGAACCATCCCGACATTCGGCCATTCGAACCCCATGCCGAGCAACTCGACGCGGTCGCGGCGTGGCGAATCGGCCGGCTGGGCAACCAGTTGCTTGAGAATGTGGACGGTCTCGTTCTTCGTCTCCTGACGGAGCACGTCGTAGAGCTGCGGCGACAATGCAGTCGAGTCGTTGGGGCCGTTATTGACGCCAAGATCCGCGCCGACGACGCCGGCGACCAGGAGCACGCTGGCGAGCGGCGCCAGCGCGCCGCGCCAGCGCGTCAGCACGACCAGGACCAGCCCCGCACCCGCAAACCAGAAGGCCGCCGACAGGCTCGGCCACCAGGCGTCGGCAAGGTGCCCCTCGCGCTTCGAGATGAACAAGGCCGCGGCGACGAGCGCAGCGACGACCACTCCGGCAAAACCGAGATCGCGATACAGTGAACCGAGACGCTCCTCGCTCAGAATGCGATGCAGCACGTATCCTGCGAGCAGCGCACCAAGCGCGCCGATCAGGAAGGTCGCGTMGGCCGGGCGCCGGAAGACCTTCACGCCCGGCAAATACTCGTAAGCCGCCTGAAACAGCGGCGTGTAGCGCCCGAGCGCAAACAGAACCATGAAGACGAAGAGCAGCGTCAGCGGCCGGATGGCCTTGTCCCAGAGCCAGCCACGGCTCAGGCCCGGCGCGATCAGGAGCAACAGCGGCAGCGCCCCGACATAGACCTGCCCCATATTCTGCGACAGGAAGAGCTCCTTGGCATCCCAGGCCGGGCTGTAGGGGCCCCAGAAGTCCACGGCCGGATCGCGCGCGCCGAAAAGATCAGCCACGAAGGCGGTCAGCAGCGAGGCCGGATGCAGCGAGCCGCGCCCAGCTTCGATGAGATCGACCTCGGGACGAGTCGTCGCCTCGGCGAAAAGCCAGGTCCAGATCAGCGGCAGCAGAATCGTCGCTAGTCCCGCGATGCTCGCGACCGAAATCGGTGCGAGGCTCGCGCGGACGGCGGCCCAGCCGCCGGAGAACCAATGCGCGACGACCATTCCGATCAGCACATAGGCGCCCAGTAGGGCCACCTGGTCGGGCTCCAGCACCATCATGCCGGCGGCAAAGCCGGCGAGCGCGCCGGCGCGCAGCGACGAGCGCTGAAGCATGCGCGCCGTCAGCCAGAAGGCGATCGCAAAGAATGCGAGACTCGCGATCTGACCGACATGCTGCACACGCCAGGCCGCCGAAGCGCCAAAGGCGAAGGCGAGAGCGGCAAGCAGGCCGCCCGCCGGGTGCCAGCTGCGATCGCGGAAGAACATCAGGAAGGCGAGCCCGCCGGCGAGCAGGTGCGCCAGCACGTAGGCATCCACCATCCGGAAGCTCGGCGATGGCGTCAGCAGCGCGAGCAGGATGGCGGGCGAGAAGATAAGGGATTGCGGATCGGCAACCTGTGGCGAGCCGCCGAAGACATTATGCGTCCAGAATGGCGACTGGCCGCTATGCAGGGCCTGGGCGAGAAACTGAATCTGGGCCTGGAAATGCGCCTTGGCATCGAAGGGAATCGTGACCGCCCCCGAAAGCCAGGGCCAGCACAGGATGCTCCACGCACAAACAAATCCCAGGGCCGCCAGCCAATAGCCGGCGACCTGCCCTTCAAACCGCTTCACCCGGACCCCCAAGGTCCCCCGGCACGGACGGCCCCGTTGTGGGAACCTTCTTCCAGCCCAGTCAGTATTGCTGACCTTGCCAAGGCCCACGTGAACCGAAACTGAATGGGTTCACATTTTCGTGCGCCGGTCGAAAACAGGCTGAACGCTTTCGAAAGCCCGGAAGCCTCAGCGCTGCGCGGCGAGCCAGGCTCCGAGTGTGCGCCGCTCTGCATCCGTCATGCCGGTCAGGTTATTGGGCGGCATGGCATGGGTCATCACCGCCTGTGTCCGGATCGCGCGGGCCTGAACGGCGATCCGCTCCGGCTCATGCAGCCAGATTCCCTTGGGCGCAATCTGGATGCCGGGCCAGGATGGCTCCGGCGCGTGGCACATGGCACAGCGCCCGGTCACGATGTTGGCCACCTCGGCGGGCGGCAGGTTCATTCCCGCCAGAAGTGCCGGCCTGGCCGGTTCGATAGCCTTCAGGCCGAGCCGTTCGCGCCCGCCTGGTGACGATGCCATCGCCAACCAGAAGGCAAGCCAGAGCGCAACCAGTGCAACGGCCCAGGTCCACCATGGCGATTTCGCATGGTCGGCATGGCGGACATTGTAAAAATGCCGGATCAGCGCGCCGGCGATGATGATCAGCGCCACCAGGGCCGGAATGATCGCCGAATTCGCATAGGTGACGGGGTAATGGTTCGACAGCATCAGGAACAGCACCGGCAGGGTGATGTAATTGTTGTGCGTCGAGCGTTGCTTGGCCTGCTTGCCGAGTCTCGGATCGGGCTTCGCCCCGGCCGTCAATGCGGCGATGACCTTCCGCTGGTTCGGCATGATGATGAAGAAGACATTGGCGGTCATGATCGTCGCCATCAGCGCACCGGTATGGATCAGCGCGCCACGCCCGGAGAAGACCTGGCTGAAGGCGTAGGATGCGGCAATGACATAGCCGAAGCCGAGCAGGCCGAGCACGACCTCGTTCTTGCCCAGCGGGGACTTGCAGAGCCAGTCATAGAACAGCCAGCCCAGGGCCAGCGCGGCGATGCCGATCGCGCCCGCAGCGAAGGGCGATAGCGCCATGACCGCCGGGTCGATCAGATAGAGTTCCGACTGAGCGTAATAGACCCAGACCAGCAGGAAGAAGCCCGAGATCCAGGTCCAGTAGCTCTGCCATTTATGCCAGGTCAGCTCCTCCGGCATGCGCGGCGGGGCGACCAGATATTTGCGCATCTCGTAGAAACCGCCGCCATGCACCTGCCAGGCACGTCCTCCCTCACCTGCCGGGATATCGGCCTCGGGCCGCAGGGACGCGTCGAGATGGATGAAGAAGAAGGACGCGCCGATCCAGGCGATCGCCGTGATCACATGCAGCCAGCGCAGCAGCATGCCCCCCCATTCCAGCAGATAGGCGTCAAGCATGGGAAAGCCCCACTCCCCGAGGGCGCGCAATTGATTGACAGGGCCGAATCCGGGATGGAACCTTCATGATGCGTCCAGACTAGGGTTGGCCTTTTTCCGAACGCAAGCTTCGCCACGAGCAGCACACAGCATCAGCGGCTCGGCCGGCGCATTTTCAAGGGATTGGATGGGATGGGACGCCTCTCGACGCATGTGCTCGACACGGTCAATGGCAGGCCCGCAGCAGGTCTGACGCTCGCACTCGATCGCCTGACGCCCGATGGCAAGCGCGAGCGCATCATCGAGACCACGACCAATGCCGATGGACGCACCGACCAGCCTTTGCTCACCGGAGAGGCCGTCCTGCCCGGCACCTATGAACTGACCTTTGCGCTCGGTGCCTATTTTCGTTCACTCGGCACAACCATGCCGGAGCCGGCTTTCCTCGATGTCGTGCCGATCCGCTTTGGCATCGCTGACGCCGAAGGCCACTACCATGTCCCACTCCTGGCCTCGCCCTGGAGCTACTCGACCTACCGCGGCAGTTAAGGCATCGGCCCGAAAACCGGATTGCGGCTTTCGGTAAAGCCGATGCAACACAGAAGGCCAGACATCGCCGCCCGGCCTCAATCCTGGCGCCTCCCGCCAAATCAAGATCACCCTCGCGAGCATCAGCCATGAGCGACCAGACCTACCCCCGCGACCTCGTCGGCTATGGCCGCAATGCCCCGCATCCGCATTGGCCGGGCAATGCCCGCATCGCCGTGCAGTTCGTGATCAATTACGAGGAAGGCGGCGAGAACTGCATTCTGCATGGCGATGCGGCCTCGGAGGCCTTTCTCTCCGAGATCGTCGGAGCCGCGCCCTGGCCCGGCCAGCGCCACATGAACATGGAGTCGATCTACGAATACGGCTCGCGTGCCGGCTACTGGCGGCTTTGGCGCATGTTCACCGAACGCCACCTGCCGGTGACGGTGTTCGCCGTTGCGAGTGCGCTCGCGCGCTATCCCGAGATCGTCACATCGATGAAGGAGGCCGGCTGGGAAATCGCCACCCATGGGCTGAAATGGATCGACTATCGCAGCCTCCCCGCCGAGCAGGAGCGCGCCGATATCGATGAGGCGATTCGTGTCCAGCGCGCACTCACCGGCGAAAGACCGCTCGGCTTCTACCAGGGGCGTTCATCCGAGAACACGACGCCGCTGATGATGGAGGAAGGCGGCTTTCTCTACACCGCCGACGCCTACGCTGACGAACTGCCCTACTGGATCACCGGACCGAAGGGCCCGCAGCTCACGGTCCCCTATACGCTCGACGCCAACGACATGCGCTTCGCCACGCCGCAGGGCTTCAACACCGGCGAGCAATTCTTCACCTATCTCAAGGATTCCTTCGACACCCTCTACGCGGAGGGCGACGAGGCGCCGAAGATGATGTCGATCGGGCTGCATTGCCGGCTGGTCGGCCGTCCGGGCCGCGCCGCGGCGCTGGCCCGTTTCCTCGATTATGTCCGCAGCCATGACCGCGTCTGGGTCGCGACCCGGCTCGATATCGCCCGCCACTGGATCAGGCAGCATCCGCCGGCCGGGGGTTACCAGCCATCAAAGCTCCCGAAAGCCCTTTTCGCCGAGGTGTTCGGCCGGGTCTGGGAGCACTCGCCCTGGGTAGCCGAAACCAGCTATGACGCCGGTCTCTCGGCCCGCGAGGACAGCGCGGAAGGCCTGCACAGGGCAATGGCGAAGGCGATGCGCTCCGGTTCGCGCGACCAGCAGCGCGCGCTTCTCCTCGCCCATCCCGATCTTGCCGGGAAGCTCGCCGCCGCCAAGGAACTGACTCCGGAGTCGACGATCGAACAGGCCTCGGCCGGCCTCGACCGGCTGACCAGCGACGAGCGCGCACGCTTCACTGCGTTGAACGAAGCCTACAAGACCCGCTTCGGCATCCCCTTCATCATCGCAGTCAAGGGGCTCACCAAGAATGAGATCGTCGCTGCCTTCGAGGAGCGCCTGAAGAGCACCCCGGAGCAGGAATTCCTGACCGCGCTCGTCCAGGTGGAGAAGATCGCGCTGCTCAGGCTGCGGGATCTGTTGCCGGCGGGCTGAACTGCTCTACAGCCCGCTGACCAGATGGCCGCCATCGACGGCAACGACCGAGCCGGTCATGAAGCGGGCGGCGTCTGAGCATAGCAGCAGGAATGGGCCGTCGAGATCGGTGAGATCGGCGGCGCGGCGCATCGGGATGCGCTTGATCAGCGCCTTGCCCTCGTCGGTCTCGAAGAAGGCGCGATTGAGATCGGTGACGACATAGCCCGGCGCCAGCGCGTTCACCCTGATCTTGTGGCGCGCCCATTCCAGCGCCAGCGCCTTGGTCATCTGCACCAGTCCCGCCTTCGAAATCGCATAGGGCGCAACGCTGAGCGCCACGCGCTCGCCGAGGATCGAGGCGATATTGACGATGGCGCCGCCGCTTTCCTGCTGGGCCATCAAACGCGCGGCCGCCTGTGCGGCGAAGAAACAGCCCTTCAGATTGATGTCGAGATGCGCATCCCATTGCGCCTCGCTCAGGCTCAGCGCGCGCTCGGGATCGGCAACGCCGGCATTGTTGACCAGCAGATCGAGGCCGCCCATTGCAGCCTGCGCCTCCGGGATGCCGGTCTCGATCGCCGCGACCGATCCGATGTCGAGCGCGAGCGGCATCACCTTGCCCGGCAATCCGGCGCAGGAACGAGCCAGCTCGGACAACCGGTCGAGGCGGCGCGCAGCAGCAACGACATGCGCACCCCGCGCCGCGAGAAGCCGGGTGAAATACTCACCGAGCCCTGAAGACGCACCGGTCACCAGCACGCGCTTGCCCTGCAGATCCTCGAACATGCCGCTTCCTCACCGCTCCTCGATGCAACGCGAAGGGACACCGCCACAGTGCAGGGGTCAACCTGCCGATAGATGGCCCCTGGCGGCGGCGAACCGTGCTGCGCTGCGGAACAGGCCGGTCTCGCCTGCGTTCTGAACAAGGGTTCGGCCAGGAGGGATCACATGTTCCGGATTCTATTGATCATCGCCGTGATCGCCATCGGCTTTGACGCTGTCGTTCATCAGGGCGCCTATACCCGCGAGATATGGCTGGGCCTTGTCGGCCTGACCAACTCCCTGCTGGGCAGCATCAAACAGTGACACCTGGTTGCCGTGCATTCAGGCCGCGGCTCGCTCCTCGACGAGGGACGCGATCGCATCCAGCATCTGCGTGTCGTCCCCGGCCATTCCGTCCATCGCCGCCATGCGGATGATGACGGTGGCCGCAACCGTCTCCTCCACCGTATCCTCGGCATAGGCATAAAAGATCGTGGCGTGCTGACCGTCGCGATGGCAGCGGCCCTCGATCTGCTGCAGCTGGATCGCGCCGTGTCGCATGTCGTGGACKACCAGCGACCGCTCGCGCTCGCCGCCGGCCATCTCGCCTCGATGCAGGGAGATCGACTCCGTCACCGTAAAGACGACGACGTCGAGCGCCCCGGTCTGGAAGGCAAGCCGCGTCTCTTCATTGGCCTGCCCGGAATGCTCGCCATTGATCTCGCCGACCTTCCAGCCGCGCCCGCGCAGCATCTCCGTCAGCATCGCGCTGGTCTCGAGAAAGGCGACGGAGATCGCGACCTGTTCGTCATTGCCGAGCAGGTCTTCGACGAAATCGGCGGTGCCAGGAATACGCAGCAGGCTCGCCTTCTGGCGGAACCTGAGATCGGCCGCCCAGCCGGCCGGCTTGCGTGTCGAACCACCGGCCAGGCCGAGCTCCCGCCGGAACTCGCGCCATGTCGCGTCGTAGAGCCGCCGTGCCGACGCATCCAACGCGATCGGCGCCAGCTCACGCTGCACCTCAGGCCAGCCGGCGATCTCTTCCGGCCGCCGGCGCAATCCGATTGCGTTCTCGCCCCGGTACAGCAGATCCGACATGAGCTTCCGGTCCGCCTCGTTCGACTCCCAGCTCCAGTTCTTCCAGCGCCCCTTGGCCCGGCCAATCTTCAGGCGCTTCATCAGGGCGCGAAAACCGTCGAGATCGGCGCTCGGAGCACCGGCGGCCTGGGCCAGCAGCGATCCGAGATAGGAGAGTTCGTGCGGGGATTGGCCCGCCGTCGCGCTCATATAAATCGCGAAGCGGGCCGCCGCGGCCATCTGGCGACAGACCAGTCCCTGCTGCGAGTTCGGATTGCGGATGCGATGCGCCTCGTCGATCACCACGATCGGCCAGACCCGCTTCGGCGTCCCGAGCTTCGCGAGCTCGTTGTTCTTTGCCCGCGTCGAGCGCTTCTTGCTGTCGGTGGGGGCTGCGAGCAATGACTTCGTCCGCTCGAAATTCATCAGCGTGATCTTCTTCGGCGGCAGGCCGGAATGCGCGATGGTGCGCCGCCATTGTGGGATCGCGCCCTTGGGGCAGATCACCAGCACCTCGTCCTCCTGCATCGCGGCAACGGCGAGCCAGGCCGAAAGCGTCTTGCCGAGTCCCGTCAGATCGCCGAGCAGGAAGCCCGGCTTTCCAGCCGCCCGCGCGGCAAGGATCGCATCGCGCGCGACAAGCTGGTGCGGGTGCGGGATCATGATCTCCAACGGCGCCACGCCTCTTCCGGTCGGCTTCGTCATGCTCCCTCGGCTCCTCTCGCTTTGGCAGGCATGGCCGCCTGCCCGGTGCGCGGCGTCGCCGCCGCAGCCACGGCGTCGGCGGCCTGCAGTTCCGCGATCAACATGGTGATGAAATTTGTCACCAGCCGCGGCAGCACGCGGCCCGACATGGTCTGCACTTGCAGACTGCGCGGCGGCAACTCGCCATCCCTGAGCGGCAGCGCGACCACCGAGCCATCGCGGACCGAGGCGCCGAAGGAGATGCTGCTGGCGAACATCACGGCACCGCCGAGCTTACAGAGATGTCTGAGGCTCGCGACATTGGTCGTGACCAGAACCGGGTCGACGGTCAGGCCCCGCGCCGAGAAGTAGATATCGACGATCCTGCGCACCGTCGCCTCGCCATCGAGCACCCCGATCGGATGGGCGAAAATGTCCTCGATATGGATCGGCGTCTTGGTMGCCAGCGGATGGTGCGGCGCAACGAAGGCATAGGTCTGGGCCGCACATTGCCAGTTGATCGTGACCCCGCGCTCCGGCTGCAGCACGAAGGTCAGGCCGATATCGATCGAACCGGTGCGAATATGCTCGGTCACGACCTGCGGCGAGATGACCTTGAGATCGAAAGCAACATTGGGGTGGCGCCTCCGGAAGTTGTAAATGACTTCGGGGATGAAGCTGACGGCAAAGCCCTCGGTGACACCGAGGCGGATCAGGCCCTTGCTCGCGCTGCGCAACTCTCGGATTTCGTTGACGATCTGCTCGCTCTCGAGCTCCAGGCGCTGGGCATAGGCGGCAAGCGTCTGGCCGGCCTGGGTCAGGATCATGCCGTGTGAGCGCCGCTCGAACAGGCCGGCGCCGAGTTCCTTTTCCAGATTGGCGATCTGTCGGCTGACGGCCGAGCCGGCAACGCGCAGCCGCTGCGCCGCAGCGCTGACGGACCCTGTTCGCGCCACTGCCAGGAAATATCGCAACGCCGGAGTTTGCATGATCGGGCTTTAGCGATGCTTTGCCGGTTCGGCAACGATCCCTTCTATTCATTCTTATGGCGGCAAGCGCTTTCCTTAGGCAGATTTCAAACTGCATGCAGAGCGACGGATGACCGTTGCCGCACGTGGCTACACCAAGACGAGCGATAACGCTGCGAGGGGAAGAAGTATGAGATTTGTCACGAAGGCCATCGCGTTGGCCCTGGCTTCGACGGCTCTGGCCGCAGCGGGAGCGGCCACGCCGGCATTCGCCCAAAAGGCCGCCAATACCGTCCGCTTCGCCTATGATCAGGCACCTGAGAACGTCGACCCCTTCTTCAACAACGTCCGCATCGGCGTGATCATCGGCGCCAATGTCTGGGATACGCTGGTCTATCGCGACCCGGTCACCAACGAGTACAAGGGCCAACTCGCCAAGAGCTGGAAGCAGATCGACGACAAGACCATCGAGTTCGAGCTCCGCGAAGGCGTGAAGTTCCACAACGGCGAGGAATTCGACGCCGATGACGTGGTCTACACCCTGAATTTCGTCGCCAAGCCCGAAAGCAAGGTCGTCACCCAGGGCAACGTCAACTGGATCGAGAAGGCCGAGAAGCTCGACAAGTACAAGGTCCGCCTGACCACCAAGGAGATCTTCCCGGCTGCGATCGAGTATCTTGCCGGTCCAGTCGTGATCCATCCGAACGAGTATTACGAGAAGGTCGGCCCCAAGGGGCAGAACGAGAAGCCGGTCGGCTCGGGCCCCTACAAGGTCACGAACTACGTCCCCGGCAAGTCGATCACCCTTGAGACCAACAAGGACTACTTCAAGGATTCGCCCAAGGCGCAGGCCAAGGTCGGCAAGATCGAAATCCGCTTCATCCCCGACCGCCAGACCCAGATGGCCGAGATGCTGTCGGGCGGTGGCGACCTGATCATGCACGTGCCCAAGGATCAGGCCGACCAGCTCAAGACCGTGCCGATGCTGCAGGTCGTCTCCGGCGAGACGATGCGCATCGTCTTCATGCAGATGAACATCCTCGAGAACACGCCCTCCCCGGCGCTCAAGGATGAGCGCGTCCGCAAGGCGATCATCCACGCCATCGATCGCGAGGCGATGGTCAAGAACATCGTTGGCGACGGCTCGCGCGTCATCAATACGATCTGCTTCCCCTCGCAGTTCGGCTGCACGGACGAGGGCGCCGCGCGCTACCCCTACGACCCTGCCAAGGCCAAGGCGCTGCTCGCCGAGGCTGGCGTCAAGGACCTCACGCTCGACATCGTCGCCTATCGCGAACGCAATCAGACCGAGGCGCTGATCGGCTATCTCCAGGCCGTCGGCATCAAGACCAACCTGCGCTTCCTGCAATACGCCGCCATGCGCGAGCTGATCGCCACCAACAAGGCGATGCTGACGCACCAGACCTGGGGCTCGTTCTCGGTCAACGACGTCTCGGCCAACACACCGAACTATTTCGCCTTCCGCAGCGAGGACATCACCCGTGATCCGCAGGTCCGCGACCTGCTGAACAAGGGCAACAACTCGGTCGCGCCGGAGGTCCGCAGGGAGGCCTATAAGGAGGCGCTGAAGATCATCGCCGACAAGGCCTATGCCGCGCCGCTCTATTCGCTGCCGGTCTATTACGTCGCGAACAAGGACCTGATCTTCAAGGCCTATCCGGACGAGCTCGTCCGCTTCTGGGAAATGAGCTGGAAGTAGCACGCTCTCCGCTCAGATCGAGCCAAGCGTCTTCCCGGATCGGTGCTGACCGCGCCGATCCGGAATCCATGCCTGAGCGTCTCGGAACAGGGATTCAGATGTGGATCCCCGCTTTCCGGCGCGCTCAGGCCGGGATGACCAGGGATTCCGTTCCCCATGAACATCATTGGAAGCACCACGTGTTAGGCTTCATTCTCAAACGGCTGGGTCTGGCGCTGCTTGTCGCGCTCGCCGTCTCGGCCATCGCCTTCTTCCTGTTGCGCCTGTCGGGCGATGTCGCGGTCGCGATCGCCGGCGAAGGTGCGCAGCAGGCCGATATCGACCTGATCCGTGAGACCTACGGCCTGAACCGGCCGATCCTCGTGCAGTATCTCGACTGGCTCTGGCGGACACTCTCCGGCGATCTCGGCACGTCGATCTATTTCAAGACGGACGTCGCCTCGCTGGTGATGGCCAAGCTCCCGGTAACGCTGATCCTAGGCCTGACATCGCTCGCCTTCGCGCTGCTGATCTCGATTCCGCTCGGCGTGCTCGCGGCGATCTACGCCAATAGCTGGATCGATCGCGTTGCGCTGGCGATCGCCGTCGTCGGCCAGGCGATGCCGAACTTCTTCTTCGCGCTGATCCTGGTGATGCTGTTCTCGATCACCCTGCGCTGGCTGCCGGTTTCCGGCTCCGATAGCTGGCTGCACTACGTCATGCCGACCGTGGCGCTCGGCTATTACGCCGCGCCTGCCTTCATGCGGTTGATCCGCGCCGGCATGATCGAAGTACTCTCCGCCGACTACATCCGCACCGCCCGTGCCAAAGGGCTGCCACCCGGCAAGGTCGTGTTCAAGCACGCGCTGCGCAACGCGGTCGTCCCCGTGGTGGCGCTCGCCGCCGTCCAGCTCGGCTTCCTGCTCGGCGGCTCGGTGGTGATCGAAACGATCTTCGCGCTCGATGGGCTCGGCTACCTCGCCTATCAGAGCATTACCTACAAGGATTTCCCGGTCATGCAGGTCGTCGTCCTGCTGCTCTCGGTCGTCTACGTCCTGCTTACGCTCGCGGCCGATATCGCCAATGCCTGGCTCGACCCGCGCATCAGGGTGGCTTGATCATGAGCGAAACCGCACTCTCCGCTCCCGACGCTCCCGAGCTTTCCGAAGCCCGCAAGCTGCTGCGCCGCATGCTCGGCCAGAAGGCCTTCGTCTTCGGCGTCGGCCTGCTGCTGCTCTTCATCACAATCGCGCTGCTCGCGCCGGTTCTGGCGCCACATGATCCCTATCTGCAGAACCTGACGGCCCGCAATGTGCCGCCGTTCTGGTACGAGAAGGGCAATTGGGCCCACCCGCTCGGAACCGATCCGCTCGGGCGCGACTATCTCTCACGCCTGCTCTACGGCGCCCGGATCTCGCTGCTGATCGGCATAAGCGTCGTCGTCATCTCGGGCCTGATCGGCACGACGATGGGMCTGCTCGCCGGTTATTTCGGTGGCCGCATCGACATGCTGATGACGTTCCTGGTGACGACGCGCCTGTCGATGCCGGTGATCCTGGTCGCGCTTGCGGTCGTCGCCATCGTCGGCTCCTCGCTCTGGATCGTCATCCTGGTGCTCGGCCTGCTGAAATGGGACCGGTTCGCGGTCGTCATGCGCAGCGCAACCCAGCAGGTCCGCTCGCTCGACTATGTCGCCGCCGCCCAGGCCGCCGGCGCCTCGACCACGCGCATCATCCTCGGCGAGGTGCTGCCCAACATCGCTCCGCATCTCATCGTCGTCGCCACGCTGGAAGCGGCGAGCGCCATCCTGCTCGAGGCGGCGCTCTCCTTCCTCGGGCTCGGCGTGCAGCCGCCCCTGCCCTCATGGGGGCTGATGATCTCCGAAGCCAAGGCCTACATGTTCTTCTCGTTCTGGCTCATCGCCCTGCCCGGCACGGCGCTCGCCGTGCTCATCTTCGCGATCAACCTCGCCGGTGACGGCCTGCGCGACGTGATCTCGCCGGAGGGTCGCACCTGATGCAGGCCGCCGACAACACCGTGATTCTGGATGTCGACGGTCTCACCGTCGACATCGCCACCCCGCGCGGCCCGCTCCATGCGGTCCGCGACCTCTCCTTCAAGGTCGAGCGTGGCAAGACACTCTGCCTCGTCGGCGAGTCCGGCTGCGGCAAGTCGATGACCTCGCTTGCGATCATGGACCTGCTGCCGAAGGCTGCGAAACGCAGCGCCCGCAAGCTCGGCTTTGCCGGCGAAGACCTCGCCAGGGCTGGTGCCAAGCGCATCAACAGCCTGCGTGGCAACCGCATGGCGATGATCTTCCAGGAACCGATGACGGCCCTCAATCCGGCCTACACCATCGGCGACCAGATGACCGAGGCCTATCGCCTGCACAAGAAGGCGAGCGAGACGGAGGCACGCGAGCGCGCGACCCATCTGCTCGACAAGGTCGGCATCGCCAATGCCGCCCAGCGTCTCGGCCAGTATCCGCACCAGCTCTCGGGCGGCCTGCGCCAGCGCGTGATGATCGCCATGGCGCTGATGTGCGGCCCCGAACTGCTGATCGCCGACGAACCGACCACGGCGCTCGACGTCACCATCCAGGCGCAGATCCTGAGACTGCTTGCCGACCTCCAGCAGGAGCTCGGGATCGCCATGGTGCTGATCACGCACGACCTCGGCATCGTCGCGCGCATCGCCGACTGGGTCGGCGTGATGTATGCCGGGCAGATCGTCGAGGAAGGCCCGACGGAAGCGATCTTCCGCCAGCCGCGCCACCCCTACACCCAGGGACTGATCGACTGCATTCCTGTCCCCGGACGCACGGAGCCGGGCGGCAAGCTCGGCGTCATTCCCGGTGTCGTTCCCTCGCTCATCGGCGAGATCAAGGGCTGCAGCTTCCGCGATCGCTGTCAGCACGCTGAAGCGGCATGTGCGCAAACCCCACCCTTGCGCCACCGGCCTGACGGCCAGAGTTGGCGCTGCATCCTGGAGGACGCGGCATGAGCGGCGCTCTCTCGCCTCCCAACCTCGCGCAACCCGAGATCCTGCTCGAGGCCCGCGAGCTGACCMGTTCCTTCTCGGTCAGCCAGGGCCTGTTCAAGGGCAAGCGCACGCTGCACGCGGTCAACGGCGTATCGCTGGCGATCGCCAAGGGTGAGGTGCTCGGCATCGTCGGCGAGTCCGGCTGCGGCAAGTCCACGCTGGCGCGCATGCTGCTCGGCCTGTTGCCGCCTTCGAGCGGCGAGATCGCGCTCTCCGGCGAGAATGTCGGCAAGCTCGGGCGGCTCGGCATGGCCAGGCGGGTGCAGCCGGTTTTCCAGGACCCCTATTCCTCGCTCAACCCGCGCCGGACGATTGCCTCGATCGTCGCGCTGCCGCTCGCGGTGCAGGGCCTTGGCACAGCGGCCGAGCGGCGCAAGCGCGCCATCGACATCCTCGAGAAGGTCGGCCTTCCCAGGCGCTTCGCGGACCGGTATCCGCGCGAGCTCTCGGGCGGCCAGCGCCAGCGCGTCGCCATCGCACGTGCGCTGATCCTAAACCCCGAGATGGTGGTCTGCGACGAGCCGACTTCGGCGCTCGACGTCTCCGTGCAGTCGCAGATCCTCAACCTGCTCAACGACCTGCGTAGCGAGCTTGGCCTGACCTATGTCTTCATCAGCCATAATCTCGTTGTGGTGGAGCATATCGCGACCCGTGTCGCCGTGATGTATCTCGGCCGGGTCGTCGAGCTGACCGATACCGCGACCCTCTTCAAGGCGCCGCGCCATCCCTACACCAAGGCGCTGCTCGCCTCGGTGCTGACGCCGGAGCCGGGCAAGGGCATCCCGGAAACCGGCCTCGGCCTCGCCTTTCCCGACCCGCTCAACCCGCCGCCCGGCTGCCCCTTCCATCCGCGCTGCCCGGCGAAGATGGCGCAATGCGCGACGGTGACGCCAAAGCTGCGCCAGGACGAGAGCGGGCTGGTCGCCTGCCATCTCTACGAATCCGCCGCCTCAGGCGCGACTGCATCCTGACATCCAAGGAGACGACCATGACCCGCGCCAAGGCGATTGCGCATGCATATGACTATTTCGACAGCGGCAAGTTCAAGAGCGACCTTACGCGCCTCGTAGCGATGCCGACCGAGAGCCAGAACCCCGAGCGTGCTCCGGTTCTGAGCGAGTATCTCGAGAGGGAAATGCAGCCGCTGCTGGAATCGCTCGGCTTCACCTGCAGGACGCTGAACCATCCGCGCGCCAAGGGCCCGTTCCTTTTCGCCGAGCGTATCGAGGACCCGAGCCTKCCGACGATCTTCGGCTATGGCCATGGCGACGTGATCCGCGGCCTCGACAAGCAGTGGAGCGAGGGCCTCTCTCCCTGGACACTGACCGAGCGCGGCGACCGTTGGTATGGCCGTGGCGTCGTCGACAACAAGGGTCAGCACGTCATCAACATCAACGCCCTGCGTGCCGTCCTCGAAACGCGCGGCAAGCTCGGCTTCAACGCCAAATATCTGATCGAGATGGGCGAGGAATGCGGTTCGCCCGGCCTGCGCGAGCTCTGCACCGAGCAGAAGGAGCTGTTCAAATCCGATGTGCTGATCGGCTCGGACGGGCCGCGCCTCAATGCCGAGCGCCCGACGGTCTTCCTCGGCTCGCGCGGCGGGGTCACCTTCGATCTCACCATCACTGCCCGCGAAGGCGGCCACCATTCCGGCAACTGGGGTGGCATCCTCTCCGATCCCGCCATCCAGCTGGCCCATGTCATCGCTTCGATCGCCTCCCCGACCGGCCAGATCCGCATCCATGAGTGGGTGCCGAAAGAGTTGCCCGAGCCGGTGCGCAAGGCACTCGCCGATTGCGAGGTCGATGGCGGCCCGGACGGCCCGACGATCGATCCGGAATGGGGCGAGCCCGGCCTGTCGCCCGCCGAGCAGGTGTTCGGCTGGTGCTCCTTCGACGTGCTGGCGATGAAGTCCGGCGTGCCGGAAACCCCCGTGAACGCCGTGCCCCCGAGCGCCTGGGCCCGCTGCCAGCTCCGCTTCGTGGTCGGCATCGACCCGCAGGAGGTGCTGCCGGCGCTGCGTCGTCACCTCAAGCGCCACGGCTTCGGCATGGTCGAGGTCACGCTCGCTCGTGACGAGATCTTCAACGCGACCCGCCTCGATCCCGAGGATGCATGGGTGCATTGGGCGCTCGCTTCGATCGCCAGGACCACAGAGAAGAAGCCCGCGCTGCTGCCCAATCTCGGCGGCTCGCTGCCGAACGACATCTTCTCGGAGATCCTGGGCCTGCGCACCATCTGGGTGCCGCATTCCTATCCCGGCTGCTCCCAGCATGCTCCCGACGAGCACCTGCCCGTCGCCATCGCGCGCGAGGGACTCGGCATGATGGCGGGCCTCTACTGGGATCTCGGCGAGGGCAACACGCCGGCACTCTGAGGCCTATTCGACAGGCTTACGCGGCCCCCTGTCGGGCGGCAGATCGAACGGTGTCGCCGGAGGCCTCTCCGGCGGCACATTCGGTGGCAGCTCCGGCGGCGGATCGCGCGGGACGCCGACCGGCTCTTCCTCTGGCGGCGATTCGACCGGCGGCGCCGGCGGGACTTCTGCCGGCGTCAGAGGCGGGGCCTCGGGCGGCGGAAATGGCGGCTGCGGCACGCCCGGTGAGTTGAGCCGATCGGTGGTCGTCGCGGACATCACGAACTCMTTGTTCGGTCATCAACGCGTCGAAGCCGCGAAGGTTCGCGGCCAGCCCACCAAACGCCCCGGCATTCCGAAAGCGCCGCTCGATGGCGGCGGCATCAGTGTCATCGTACGGAGGAGCGCGGAGGAACGGCCCGCCGGTCAGGGCCCCGAAGAATCTCCGGACTCGGTCCCTGCCTTGGATCGAGAGCCATCTCCCTCCGAGAATTGATCGTCGTTCGGCGGTCGTCCCTGCGCCCAACGCTCGATCGAATGGTCGATGGCGAGCAGGGCGAGCGCGATGGCCGTGCCGGTAAGCGCCACACGCCAGTGACCAAGCCCGGCCGCAGAACCGAGCGCCGCTGTCACCCAGACGGCCGCTGCTGTCGTCAGCCCATGCGGCATGCGGTCATTCTCGCGCCGAATGATGACGCCCGCCCCCAGGAAGCCGATGCCGGTCAGGACGCCTTGCACGACGCGGCTCGCGGCGTCGGGATGGGGCGCCCCGTAGAGCTCACCGCTGAAGATGGCCGCTGCGGCCGCCGCGCCAACACCGACAAGGCCGAAGGTGCGAATTCCTGCGCTCTTGTGCCTCAGCGTCCGCTGCCAACCCACAGCGATGCCGGCAAGCGCACCGCAGAGCAGTTTCAGGACAATGTCGAGTTCGGTCAGCATGCGAAGCGAATCCCGACGCCACGGCGAAGCCTCATTTCTCTACCCGGCAGCGGAACTGATCAACAGTGCAGGAAGAACCGGGCAAGACTTCTGGCGCCTGGGTCTCGCCCCGCTGCATCCAGCTCCCCGCCGCCAAATTAACGTACAATAACGTGAATTATAGCAATTTCCGTTGATCTGTGCGCAATGCTCATATTACAAGCAGCGCTCCCGACCGATCGGACCAGTGCGGGCAGCGTGAAACTCTTCAGTCCCATTCTCGCCGGCGCCACGATCTCGGAACGTCTGATCGCCTGTGCGGGCGCGTTCGTCGCCATTGCGTTGACCGCCGCAGCCGGCCTGCTCTTCCCGGCCCCTTCTCCCTTGGTTGTTGCGCCGATTGGGGCTTCCGCGGTCCTGATCTTCGCCGTTCCGACAAGCCCTCTTGCCCAGCCCTGGCCCGTCATTGGTGGCAACGTCATCTCCGCCTGCGTCGGCCTTTGCGTTGCCTGGGCGGTTCCTGACGTCACCCTCGCCGCGGCGCTCGCGGTGGCGCTTGCGATCGCCGTCATGTCGGTCACGCGGTCGCTTCATCCTCCCGGCGGCGCGGTTGCCCTGACTGCCGCACTTGGTGGCTCGGCTGTCGCCAAATGGGGCTCTCTGTTCCCGCTGATCCCCGTCGGGTTGAACTCGCTGGCCTTGGTTGCGCTCGGGGTGGCATTCCATGCCCTCTCGCGCCGCTCCTATCCCCATCGTGCAGCACGAACCGAGCTGAACAAACTCCCGACGGGCTCAGCTCCGCCCTTCATCGCGGCGGATATCGACGAAGCTCTGGCGCAAATGGGCGAGACCTTTGACATCGCGCGCGATGATCTGGACCGGTTGCTGCAATATGCGGAGGCAAATGCGGCACGCCGACAAGCCCGGACGTCCTGAACGTCAGCATCGAGCGCTGGATTGCACCGCCGCCGGGCTTGTCTATTGCTATAGGGCGCTTCGCTTGTCTCGCCATGCTCGGCGTCGCGGCGGCGCCCCTGCATTCTGGATCTGGACCACGTCATGCTGAGCGCGTTTCCGCGGATCGATCTCGTCGGCGGCCCAACGGCGCTTGAGCCGATGCGCCGCATCGGCCGTGTGACCGGGCATCCGCAGCTTTGGATCAAGCGCGACGATTGCATGCCGCTGGCCTTCGGCGGCAACAAGGTGCGCAGCCTCGAATTCTGGATCGGAGAAGCGCTCGCACGGAAGAGCGACATGTTGGTGGTGGCCGGCGGCCTGCCCTCCAACCAATGCCGGCTGGCCGCGGCGGCGGCGGCAAAAATCGGCATCGACATGCTCGTCCTCTATGCCGGCGACCCATCGGCTCCTCTGCGCGGCAACGCCCTGCTGACGAAGCGACTGGGGCCGACATCCAGATGCTCGGCCCCGTTGGCGAGGAGGAGCGTGGGCGGCTGGCGTGGCAGACAATCGCCGAACTCGTGGCAGCGGGACGACGGCCCTATCTGATTGGCGATCCGGTTCTGGGGGCGTTGGGCTATGTCCGGGCGGCGCAGGAGTTATCCGAACAGGCCCAGGCGCTGAGTCTCGATCTCCGGCACATCGTACTTCCCGGCTCGATGGGCGTGACGGAAGCGGGAATGATCTTCGGAGCGGCCGTCCTCGGACTGCCGTGGACCTTCCATCTGGTCAGCGTCGAATACGACGCTTGTACCCTTCGGCGCCGTCTCGACGCTATCCTGCGCGACCTTGCTGGGCTTGTTGGCCGAGCCCTGCCATCAGGGTGTCTCGACCGCGTCCGCATCGACCTCGGACAACTCGGCGAGGGATATGGCACCCCCACGCCGGCATCGGTTCAGGCGGCAGCTCTCTTTGCCCGGCATGAGGCGCTGATCCTTGAACAGACCTACGTGGCCAAAACCTTCGCCGGGCTTCTGAAGCTGGCGGAAGACCGCATCATTTCGCCCGATGACGCGGCCTGCATCCTGCACACCGGCGGCACGCCGGCGATTTTCGAACAGGGCTGATCCGCGCACACGCCTTCGTTCAAACGGGGCGCTCGTCCGGCTGTGCGGAGCGCTGGAATCTGGCCGAAGTTGCCGCTGCTACGCTGGGTCGAAGATTTGGCCGGCTCGGCACGAATGCATACCGGAACATGCAGCACGAGCCGCAAAACAACCATGCCGGTCCCGGGCAAGGCCGGTCCCCAGGCGGGGCTAAATATCTGAACTTCAAGGAAGGTTCGTGGTGGGTGATGTAGGGCTCGAACCTACGACCCGCTGATTAAGAGTCAGCTGCTCTACCAACTGAGCTAATCACCCATACGCCACGAAGACGTTGCCTTTCTGCCGGCCGGAACCGCGTCAGGCAGGGGGCGTGTAACAAACGCCCCCTGCCCTGTCCACCCCGTTTGAGCAGAAAAATGCACTCCGGCTAAATGCCTGTGTGCAACTGCGAGAAATCCTCACGCAGTGCGGCGATTGAGCAGGTGGTAAAGTGCGATCGCACCGAAGGTAGCGGTGCCGATTCCGCCGAGTTCGAAGCCGAAAATCGGCAGTTTGAGATCGCCGGCGCCGAGGATCAGCGCGGTCGCAACCGTGATGAGGTTCTTCGGCGCAGAAAAATCGACCTTGTTCTCKACCCAGATCCGGCCCGCAGTCGCAGCGATCAGGCCGAAGACGACGACAGCGAGACCGCCCAGCACTGCGACCGGGATCGTGCCGATCACCGCGCCGAATTTGGGCGAGAAGCCGAGCACCAGTGCGATCACGCCCGCAGCGACGAAGACCAGGGTCGAATAGACCCGCGTCACCGCCATCACGCCCATGTTTTCGGCATAGGTCGTGACGCCCGTGCCGCCGCCCGACCCGGCGATGATGGTCCCCAACCCGTCGGCCATGAAGCCGCGCCCGATCAGCGGATCGAGGTTACGGCCGGTCATCACGGCAATGCCCTTGATATGCCCGAGATTCTCCGCGACCAGGATGATCGCGACCGGAGCGATCAGCGCCATCGCCTTGAAATCGAAGACCGGTGCGACGAAATTCGGCAAGCCGAACCAGGATGCTGCGGCGATCTTCCCGAAATCGATTGTCGGAGCGCCGAAAGATGAGGCCGTCGCAGCATAGACCACATAGGCCGTGAGGCCGCCGATCAACACCGGCAGCCGCTGCGCCAGCCCGCGCCCGTAAACCGCCACCAGCGCGACCGCGACGACGGTGAACAACGCGATCCATTTCGTATAGGGGCTCGCCKAGATCATGTTCATCGCGACCGCGGTCAGGTTGAGACCGATCGCGGCGACAACCGCGCCGGTGACCACGGGCGGCAGCAGTTTCTCGATCCAGTTGGTGCCGACGGCCTGCACGATCAGGCCGATGGCGAAATAGACCGCGCCGCAGGCGATGATGCCGCCAAGCGCCACCCCGATATTCGCGTTGGGGCCAGCCCCGGCATAGCCCGTCGCAGCGATCACCACGCCGATGAAGGCAAAGGAGGAACCGAGATAGCTCGGCAGCTGCCCCCTGGTGATCACGAAGAAGAGCAGCGTCGCGATGCCCGAGAAGAAGATCGCGACATTGGGGTCAAACCCCATCAGCAGCGGTGCCAGCACTGTCGAGCCAAACATGGCAACGACGTGCTGCAACCCCGCGACGATCGTCTGCCCGGTCGGCAGCCGCTCATCCGGCATCACCGCGCCGGTTGTTTTCAATGTCCATTTCGGAAAATAGCCAGCCATGCCTCACGCTCCCCAGCCAAGCCGCGACCATGCTCGCGTCACGAACGGACATAGAAGGCAAGCGCGCTGCCGCCGCCAAGACGGCGGCAGCGAAATCGCTGTGATTTCAGGGGAAAACCGGTTCTCCCCGGCAGCTCAGGAGGCGATCTGCGTTTGCCGATGGTGGCTCTGATCACCACGCTGGAAAAGACGATCCGCCGGCAGCGCCATTTCCGGATCGATATCGGCCCCGGCCCGCGCCTGGGACAAGGTCATCGCCAGCGATGTTTCATCAAGCGCCGGCATGGCGTCGAAGCCGGGCATCACGAAATAGCTCTGCTGGTAATCGTCGATGCGGTAGAGCGTACGCATCACGCGGACCGCATCGAAGGCGATGCGGTTGGGTGATGTGCTCTCGAGCGCGAAGATCGTCTCCCCCGGCGAGGAGGCGATGCCGGCACCGAAAATGCGCAGGCCGGACTTGGTCTCGATCAGCCCGAACTCGACGCTGTACCAGTAGAGCCGCGCCAGCCGCGCAAGATCGGCGGCATCATGCAGTCGCAATCCCGCCTCGCCATAGGCCGCGACGAAATCGGCATAGGCCCGGTTCATCAGCAGCGGCACATGGCCGAAGATGTCATGGAAGATGTCCGGCTCCTCGATGTAGTCGAACTCCTCTGGCCGCCTGATCCAGAAGCCCGCTGGGAAGCGGCGTGCCGCCAGATGCGTGAAGAAGACCCGGTCCGGCACCAGCCCCGGCACGGCCACCACCGTCCAGCCGGTCGCCGCTTCGAGCACGCGGTTCAGGTCGCGAAAATCGGGAATGCCATCGGCAGCGATGCCAAGCGCAGTGAGCCCCTCGAAATATTCGTCGCAGACGCAACCGCGGAGCAACTCGGCCTGGCGTCGATGCAGCCGCGACCAGGTTTCATGATCAGCCCGCGAATAGGCGTCGAAACGTTGATCGACGACGAAATCCTCTGGTATTTCATGCGGCTTCAAGCCGGAGCGGGAGAACGGATCGGTCGACATGGCGCACCTCCCTTGCATGCACTGAGCATGCGCGGAGCCGACGGTCATGTCCTGACCATTTCTTGTTCTTCGACACGTCTGTTGGCAGGATATGACCCGAGGAAATGGATTGAGGTCCGATGATGCCCCACCATCCTGCAAACCCGTCTCGGCTCGACGAGACCGATCGGCGGATCCTGCGCGCCCTGCAGCGTAATGGCCGGATCACCAACGCAGCGCTGTCCGAAGAGATCGGCATGGCGGCCTCGCCCTGCCTGCGCAGGCTCAAGGCGCTGGAGGAGGACGGCATCATTACTGGCTACCGCGCGGAACTGGACCGGCGCGCACTCGGCCACGGCGTCGAAGCCTATGCCTTCGTCAAGCTCTCGCAATCCGACCCGGACTGGCGGACAAGGCTGGTCGAGAAGCTCAAATCCTTCGAGGAAGTGATCTCCTGTCAGGCCATGACCGGCGAATGCGACCTGCTCGTTCATATCGTCGCGGACGATATCGAGGCCTATGGCGAATTCGCGATGCAGCGCCTGCTGACGCTGCCCGGCGTCGCGGACATGCGCTCCTCCTTCGTGCTGGCGACGATCAAAGCGGACGAGGGCTGGCCGGTGTGAGGGCGAGCGGACGTTTCGCTCCGATCGTGCTATTCTCAGGTACGATGCGCGCCGCGCGACCGCGGCCAAGCGGAGTGTAATGGGGAGGCCCGTTTGATGGCCGCATCCAGTGCCTTCGGGAATCTCGAGCAGACGGGCTGGGGCTCGGCGACGGTCGCGCTCGCCTATCATCGCAATCTGGGCGAAGTGACATCGGGTTGCATCCCCGAGTTGATCCGCGCCGCCGACCTGAATGCGGGCGATAGGGTTCTCGATGTCGCCTGCGGTGTCGGCTATGTGGCGGCCGCCGCGCGTGATCATGGCGCAGATGCCATCGGCCTGGACTTTTCCGCAGTCCAGATTCGGCTGGCACAGCAGACCTATCCAGATATCCGCTTTGTGGAGGGGGATGCCGAGGCCCTCCCTTTTGCCGATGGTGAGTTCGATGCCGTCCTCAACGCCTTCGGATTGCCCCACCTGCCCGATCCGGACAAGGCACTGGCCGAGGCCTGCCGCACTCTCAAACCCGCCGGGCGCTTTGCCTACGCCTCGTGGAGCGACGCGACGAAGTGCATCGCTTTCTCGATGGTCTATGACGCGATCCACGCTCATGGCTCACTGGACGTGGGGCTGCCTCCCGGCCCCAACTTCTTCAGCTATGGCGAACCGGGCTTCGCCGCCCAGTTGCTCGCCCGAGCCGGTTTCGTGAATATATCGACCATGGAAGTCCCGCTGGTCTGGCGCGTTTCATCTCCCGACGCGATCATCGACGCCATTTCATCCGGCACGGTCCGCGCCGCAGCTGTCCTGCGCCTGCAGCGTCCGGAGAACCTGGCCAGGATCAAGGAATATCTGCGCGAACGGGTCTCCGCATACGAGCGCAACGGCATCTATGCCGTGCCGTCGCCGGCCCTGGTCGCCAGAGGTAGCAAGCCCGGCTGACGCAGCATCACCGGTCTCGTTGCAAACCGCCGGAACATCACTTTACCGCAAGCCCCCGGGACGAACTCATCGTCTCGCCCGGGGCCCGCAGTTGAAGGGTGGCAGCTACTCCGCAGCCGCCTGCGCATGCACGCGCGCACCGCGCGCGATCAGCTTGTTGAGCGCCGAGAGATAGGCCTTGGCCGAAGCGACCAGAGTGTCGGGGTCGGCGCCGCGGCCAGTGACCGACGCACCGCCCTCGGAGAGCCTGACAGAAACCTCGGCCTGGGCATCGGTGCCCTCCGTCACGGCATGGACGTCGTAGAGCTCCAGATGGGCCTCGTGCGGCACGATCGCCTTGATCGCCTTGAAGACCGCATCGATCGGCCCGTTGCCTTCGGCTTCCTCGGCGACGACGCGCCCTTCGACATCCAGCTTCATCATGGCCCGCTGCGGGCCACGCGTGCCGGCGATCACCGTCAGCGAGACCAGCTTCACGCGGTCATGCGCGGTTGCGATGTTCTCGTCGACCAGCGCTTCGATATCCTCGTCATAGACGTGCTTCTTGCGATCGGCCAAGGCCTTGAACCGGGTGAAGGCGTCCTCCAGCTGGTTGTCGCCGAGATCGTAGCCCATGTCCTTCAGCTTGGAGCGGAAGGCGGCGCGCCCCGAATGCTTGCCCATCACCAGTGAGGTCTTGGTCACGCCGACCGAGGCGGGCGTCATGATCTCATAGGTCTGCTGGTGCTTCAGCATGCCGTCCTGGTGAATGCCGCTTTCATGGGCGAAAGCGTTCCGACCGACGATCGCCTTGTTGTACTGCACCGGGAAGGAACAGGCGGTGGAAACCGCCTTCGACGCACGCATCAGCATGGCCGACTCGATGCCGGTATCGTAGGGCAGGACGTCGCCACGGACCCGCAGGGCCATCACCACCTCTTCCAGCGCCGCGTTGCCCGCGCGCTCGCCGATGCCGTTGATCGTGCATTCGACCTGCCGCGCGCCGCCCTCGATGCCGGCCAGCGAGTTGGCGACAGCCAGGCCGAGATCGTTATGACAGTGCACCGAGAAGATCGCCTTGTCGGCATTCGGCACGCGCTCGCGGATCGAGCTGAACATGGTGCGATACTCGTCCGGCGTCGCGTAGCCGACGGTATCGGGCAGGTTGATCGTCGTCGCCCCCGCCTTGATCGCCGTCTCGACCGCCCGGCAGAGATACTCGATCGGCGTGCGCGTCGCATCCATCGCCGACCACTCGACATCCTCGACCAGGTTGCGCGCCTGGGCGACGGTCCTGGTGATGATCTCCAGAACCTCATCCTCGGTCTTGCGCATCTGATGCTGCAGATGGATCGGAGAGGTCGAGACGAAGGTGTGGATGCGCGGCTTCACCGCGTGGCGGACGGCTTCCCCTGCCCGAGCGATATCGGCGCTGATGGCGCGCGCCAGCCCGGCAACGGTCGCACGCTTGATCCGCTTGGCGATTTCCGAGACGGCCTCGAAATCGCCATCGGACGCGATCGGGAATCCGGCCTCGATGATGTCGACGCCCATGGCGTCCAGCACATCCGCGACCTCCAGCTTCTCCTCGAAGGTCATGGTCGCGCCGGGGCATTGTTCACCGTCACGCAGAGTGGTGTCGAAGATCAGCACCCGGTCCTTGGAGGATGCAGTCTGGGAAGCGTTGGTCATGGTCGTGATCCTGATTGGGTCGCGCCGCGGTCGTTGGGATGGGCGCGTTAGGTCTGGAAGGCGGTTCTCGTCACTCCCCTGAGCGCCCAGGCATGCATGCCCGGCCGGCCCTCAGGGGCGGCTAAGGAGAAGAAGCTGACCAAGGCCAAGCGGAGCGCGCATGCCGACCGTCCGCGCAGCGGCGCGGCTCAGGATCCAGGCATGGGTGGCAGATGCGGCCACGGGCGTTCCTCGTTCGACTGGACACGATGTAACCGAAAGCACCCGCGGTGCGCAAGCATGTGACGCATGCGAAGTTTGCAACGTCGTCCCGGCCGGAGTCTCGCTATCCTGACCGGGCCGCAACTGCTGGCGCGGCATGCATTGTCCGCTCCCCGCGAATCGCATTCGATCGCCGGGCAGGCTGGGGAGAGATATCCGATGATGCGCTACGACCGCCGCACGATCGGTCTTGCGGTCGGGCTGACCTGTCTTGCAGGCTATGTCGATGCGCTCGGCTTCATCAGCCTTGGCGGTTTCTTCGTGTCCTTCATGACCGGGAATACGACGCGGCTCGGGATCGAACTCGCCAACGGCCATCTCGGCGGTATCGCGCTGGCAGGCGGTATCATCATGCTCTTCGTCGGCGGCGTGGTGCTCGGCTCGCTCGTCGGACATTTTGCCCGGACGAGGCGGCATACCGCCGTGCTGGCAGCTCTGACGATCTGTCTCTTCATCGCTGCGCTGTCCGACAGGCTGGGAGAGGCCGGCATCAGCATCGCCATGCTCGCCGTCGCCATGGGCATGGAAAACTCCGTCTTCCAGCGCGACGGCGAGGTCACGATCGGCCTGACCTACATGACCGGCACGCTGGTAAAGATGGGGCAACGCATCGCCGGGGCCCTGCTTGGCGGCTCCCGCCTCGCCTGGCTGCGCCATTTCACGCTCTGGCTTGGGCTGCTGAGCGGAGCGGTTGCCGGCGCTCTTGCGCATCACATGATCGGACTCGACGCAATCTGGCTGGCCGCCGCTTTCTCGGGGTTCCTGACACTGGCTGCCTCCCGCCTCCTACTGACGGACTGACCTGCGAGCGGAGGCGATTGGAACCGCGCGGGGAATCGGTCATTGTCCCGGCCGTTCGCCAGCCGGAGCCTGCATGCGATGCGCGCCACTTCGTTCTTGATCCCCGCCCTCGCCGGCTTCCTTCTCGCCGCCTGCCAGACAGCAGGACCACCGCCCGCCCCGGCTCCGGAGCAGGCAGCACCGGGCGTGACGCCCAGCACCTTCCGCATGCCGAGCGGATCGGGCTGCTCGGGCGAGGTCGAACGTTTCCAGGCGGTGATGGATAACGACCTCGCGACCGGCCACACCACCAAGGGCGTGCACAGCCGCGTCAGTGCCGAGATTGCCAATGCCCGCACGAGTTGCGCCGCGGGCAATGACGCTAGGGCGATCTCCCAGGTGCGCGCCACCAAGTCACGGTTCGGTTATCCGTAAGGCTTCTGTAATGGGCCTTTGATCGTCAAGTCCCTCTGAACGATATCTCGTCGCCAGGATCATGCTTMTGTCCGTGGTCAGTACGAAGACCGCCACACCATGCCATCAGATCCAGAGCCGACAGGTCAATCTAGGGGTGCGTGATTTGC
>NZ_JBFTKP010000010.1:0-213663 GCF_056396005.1 Allobosea sp. 05T439
GACCAGAAGACCGGCGTCGAGATCGTCCGCAAGGCGATCATGGCCCCGGCCAAGCAGATCGTCGACAACGCTGGCGATGACGGCGCTGTCGTGGTCGGCAAGCTGCTCGAGTCGAAGGACTACGCCTACGGCTACAATGCCCAGACCGGCGAGTACGGCGATCTGGTCAAGGCCGGCATCATCGACCCGACCAAGGTCGTGCGCACGGCGATCCAGGACGCGGCTTCGGTCGCCGGCCTGCTGATCACCACCGAGGCGATGATCGCCGAGCTGCCGAAGAAGGACGCCATGCCGGCTATGCCGGGCGGCGGCGGCATGGGCGGCATGGACTTCTGATCGAAGTCCATCGCTTCTCGCGAATACGACGGAGGCCCGGCGCAAGCCGGGCCTTTTTCATGTCTGCCAGCCCCTGGCTCGGCCTCGGTGCGCGACAGCGGCCCGACGCGTCACGCAACCGCCATCCCGCCGTAATCGCGCCGTCGCGTCCCGCTGAGCAAATGACGCTCACTTTCAGGGGCCAGATATGCTCACACGTCGCACCATGATTGCCGGCCTTGGCGCCCTCACCTGCCTTCCCGCGCTGGCCCAGAGCGACTGGCGCCAGAGCATCAAGGAAATCCGCTTCGGCGTCTCGTCGGCAGAACATGAGGCGGGCGCGATCGCCCGCAACCAGCCAGTGATCGACTATCTCACAGGCAAGCTCGGCGTTCCCGTGAAACTCTATCGGGTCAGCGACTATGCCGGCCTCGTCGAGGCACTGCGGGCCGACCAGCTCGAGTTCGCCCGCTTCGGGCCCGCGGTCTACTCGCTCGGCCGGCGTGTCCTCGGCGACAAGCTGCAGCCTCTGTTCCGCGACATCGATAACAACGGCCAGGAAGGCTATTACTCGGTCATCGTCGTTCGTGCCGACAGCCCCTACAAGTCGGTTGCGGATCTGAAGGGCAAGAACTTCGCCTTCGCCGATCCGAACTCGACGTCGGGCTTCGCCTTCCCGTCCTATTTCCTGCGCAAACAGGGCTTTGATCCGCAGAACCATTTCGGCGGCACCGTCTTCTCCGGCGGCCACGACAACTCAGTCCTGACGCTGGTGCGCGGCCAGTTCGACGGGGTGGCGACCTATCAGGTCAACGAGACCTCCGGCGTCGTCCAGCGCCTCACCGCGCGCAACATGATTCCGGCAGGCGCKACACGCGTGATCTGGACCTCGCCCCTGATCCCCTCCAGCCCGTTCTCGACACGGGCCAACCTGCCCCAGGGACTGAAGGATGCCTTCGTCGCTGCGATGATGGCGATGAAGGCGGAGGCACCCGAGGTCTGGAAGGTCTACACCGACGGTCAGGTTTCCGCTTACGCCCCGGCGAAGCACGAGGACTATCTCGATGTCATCGCGGTGACGGAGGAGCTTGAAGCCCGGCGCAAGCAGAAGCCCGCAGGCTGAGCGGCGATCTGCCGCCGCAACGCGGCACGACAGGCGTTTTCAACAATGAAGTCGCCGATGGAAGCCGGGAATTGGTTCCGCGGGCCGCACCGGCTCTTGCATCGACTTTGGTTGTAAGCCCTATTCCCGCAAGCTGCGGCATTCCGCCGCGCTCTGTGGCACTCTCTTGCGAAAGTCTGCTCCATGCTGAACTCGCCCGCCCTTGCCGACGGCGCCAAGCTCGTCGGCCGCATCCTGCTTGCCCTGATGTTCGTGCTCGCTGGCTACTCCAAGATCAGCGGCTATGCCGGTACACAGCAGTACATGGCCTCGGCTGGCGTGCCCGCCATTCTGCTGCCTCTCGTGATCGCGGTCGAGCTTCTGGGCGGCCTGATGGTCGTTCTCGGCTGGAAGACGCGTCTTGCAGCACTTGCCCTTGCCGGTTTCACGCTGGCTGCGACGCTGCTGTTCCACCTGAACTGGGCCCAGCCGATGCAGCAGCTCCTCTTCATGAAGAACCTCTCCGTCGTCGGCGGCTTCATTGTGCTGTTCGCCGCGGGGCCCGGCCGGCTGTCGCTCGATCGCGGCTGACGTCGCATCACAAATCGCTGAAATCGACACGCCCGGCCTTGAGCMGGGCTTTTTTGTCTGATCCGGTCGGCTAGAAGATATTATCCGCATGCGCCGACGCTGGCGCGAGTTCCCCGGTAAGGAAGACCTGATGCGTCTTTTGAGTTTCTTTGTCGCTGCTCTCGCCGCCATCGCGCTCGTGGCGGGGCAGCAGAGCGGCAGCGGCGGCATGCTCGGTATGGGCGCCGTGGGTGTGCTGCTCGCACTCGCCACCTATCGCTCGACCGAGACCAGCTTCTTCCTGAAGATCTTTTCCGGGATTTTCGGTGTTGAGTACGTCGTCTTCGGGGCCGGCTCGGTGCTCGCGCAGCTTGGCTACTGGCCTGCCGATTGGGCCGCGATCGCTCCCCCTGCCAGCCTCGCCACGACAGTCGCCGTCTTCGGCATCCTGATCTATGCGATCTCCTTCATTCCGATGATCCAGCGCATCTCGCGCCTGGCATCGCCCTATTTTTCCTCGACCGAGACGACGACGGCGTACCTTTGGCCGTTCGGCACCTATCAGATCCAGCTCGGGCGCCTCGGCGTCATCCTGCTGATCTTTCTGGTAATCCTGAATCAAGCGCAGGTCGGCATCTCGCTTCGTCTCAGCTTCTTCAATCGCGATTTCTACAACGCGATCCAGGAGAAGGATGCGCCGTCATTCTGGTATCAGCTGATCTATGTCTTCAGCGTCTGGGCCGCCATCTCGGTGGTCTCGAACCTGATCGAGATGTTCGCCAACTACACGCTGCTGATCCGCTGGCGGCGCTGGATGGCGKAAAAATACAGCAAGAGCTGGCTCGGCAACGCCACTCATTACCGGATCTCGCTGGCGGGCACTGCCGACAACCCTGACCAGCGTATCGCGGAAGATACCCGCG
The DNA here is from genome assembly GCF_056396005.1 of Allobosea sp. 05T439. NCBI lineage: Bacteria > Pseudomonadati > Pseudomonadota > Alphaproteobacteria > Hyphomicrobiales > Alloboseaceae > Allobosea > Allobosea sp. 05T439. The sequence goes on from NZ_JBFTKP010000010.1 coordinate 2,911, forward strand.
CCTTCGTCAATCAGACCTACAACTTCGCCCTGCCGCTGCTGTCGCAGATTTCGACACTCGTCTCGTTCTCGATCATCCTCTGGTCGATTCCCGTTCCGATCACCATTCCGGGCACCGAGATCATCATCCCGGGCTTCCTGCTGTGGATGGCGCTGATCTACGCGATCGCGGCAACCTGGATCACGCATCTCATCGGCAAGCCCCTGATCGGGCTCGAATTCGAGCAGGAACGCCGGGAGGCGAACTTCCGCTTCTCGCTGGCGCGTCTGCGTGAATATTCCGAGCAGATCGCGCTGATGCGCGGCGAAGCCTCCGAACAGCGGCATCTGAGCCAGCGCTTCGGCGACATCGTCTCGAACTTCTATCGACTGGTCTGGAGCCGGGTGAAGCTGACCAGCTTCACCCTGTCCTATAATCAGGCGAATGTGGTCGTGCCCTATGTGCTGCTCGCACCGCATTACTTCACGGGCATCATCACGCTCGGCATCATGACGCAGGTTGCCTCGGCCTTCGATCGTGTCCAGACGGCGATGTCGTTCTTCATCAACAGCTATCAGGCCATCGCCTCCTATCTGGCCTCGATCAACCGCCTGACCACTTTCGAGGCGGCGATCGGGCAGGCGCAAGCCGCCACGGCCGGCGAGAAGGGCATCCACCAGACCGAACTCCCCGGGAACGAGGTCCATATCGACGGCGCGACACTGACGCTGCCGAACGGCACGCCGATCGTGCGGATCGACGGGCTCGATCTCGGCACTGCGCGCTCGACACTGGTGATCGGACCGTCAGGATCGGGAAAATCGACGCTGTTCCGCGCCATAGCCGGCATCTGGCCCTTCGGGGAAGGCAAGGTCGGGGTTCCCGCCAGTGCGCGGATCATGCTGCTGCCGCAGCGCCCCTACCTGCCGCAGGGGACCTTGCGCGCGGCCATGTCCTACCCGGCGCTCGACGACACCTATACCGATGCCGACATCGCGACGGCGATGACCCAGGTCAAGCTCGCCCACCTGATCGACCGGCTCGACGATGTCGACCTCTGGGCACAGCGCTTGTCAGGCGGTGAGCAGCAGCGCCTCGCCGTCGCGCGCGCCTTGCTGGCCAAGCCCGACTGGCTCTTCCTTGACGAGGCCACCGCCTCGCTCGACGAGAAGCTGGAAGGAGAGATCTACGACCTCATCGACCGGACACTGCCGCAGACGAAGATTGTCTCGATTGGGCATCGCTCGACATTGCGGGAGATGCACGACGAAATCGTCGTCATGCAGCCGAACGCGGATGGAACGCACAGTCCCCGCGCGATGGTTCGTGAGCCAGTCGTTCAGTCGTGAGTCAATGAGCGCCCGTAGCCGGGCGCTCGTCTGCCTTTCCCGCATCACGCTTCGTGTCGGGAAAGGCGGATCGTCAGGAGAACTGAAGCCGGCGGCTGACCGTCGTCAGATGCCGCGGTCGAAGCGCAACTCGCCCGAGGCGGTCTTGATCACCAGCCTGCCCTCGACGAGGTCCCAGTTGCGAGCTCCGCGCAAGGCGACCAGATAGGCCCGCTCGAATTCGGCAGCGCCCTTGTCGCAGGAGCGCTTGGTGATGGCCATGGGGCCGACCGCGATCCCCTGCTGGCGCAGCGGGTATGCCGCAGCGGAAAACGTGTTGCAGCCGCTGTAACCGGTGCCACGCAGGTTCGAGTCGATCTGCAGTGTGGCCTTGCGATCGGCGATCGACTTGCCGTTCATCGAAATCGCCGTCCAGGAGGCGCCCAGGGGGAAGGTTTTTTCCTGTTTCGGCGCTGCAGGCGCCTGCTCCGGCTGGTTCTGCATATCACGCGGCGACATCGCCTTTCGCTGGGCGGAAGCCGGCGACGCGATCAGCAGGGGTGCGAGGCTCAGGGCGAAGACAGCGGCGTAGCCAAGGCGTCGATTCATCATTTCTCTACCTATGCGGGGCCGGGACGATAGCCCACGCCCCGCTCTCATGGAAACGCCTAGAACCGTATCGCGTTGGGATCAACTGCGATCATTGCGACAACGTTGCTTTGCCGAGTGGCAGCGCCAGCAACGTCACGCGGCATCGCGTCGGAAATGGGGCCGGCTTCAGCCCAAGGCGGCGCCAGATGTCGCTCAGATTCGCGCCAGCAGGCGCTCCAGCAGGGGATTGGCCTTGCGGAAGACATAGGCTGGGGCGTTGACGGTGATCTCGTCAGCGCCGGAGCCGGCCAGATCGTCGACCAGTGCGAAGACCGCCTTCTCCGGGCAATGGATGGCCAGGATACCGCTCTCGGCGTGCGCACCGAAGGGCAGCCGAGCGCCATGTCGCACCACCATCTCCTCGATGGCCGCAGGCTTCGCATCGGTGAGCCGCGCGCGGATCTCCCGGACGGAACGCCCCTCCTCCTCGGCCGCGATGCGCGAKAGAATGGCATTGGCGGCGGCACGTGCGCGCGGGCTCCACGGCGCCCGCACCGAGGCGACGAGGTTGGCCTCGGAGGCCAGCATGACGCCATCGTCCAGAATCTTCAGGGCGTTGGCGGCCAGCGTCGCGCCGGTCGTGGTGATGTCGACGATGATTTCCGCGGAACCGGCCGCTGGCGCCCCTTCCGTCGCGCCCAGGCTTTCGACGATGCGGTAGTCGCCAAGCCCGTGCTCGGCGAAGAAGCGGCGTGTCAGGTTCACATATTTGGTGGCGACGCGCAGTTTGCGGCCATGGCGTGCGCGCATATGGCTCGCGACATCGTCGAGATCGGCCATGCAGCGGACATCGATCCAGGCCTGCGGCACGGCGACCACGACATTGGCGTGGCCGAAGCCGAGCGGCGTCAGCATCTCGACGGCGGCATCGGCATCGGCCACCTGCTCGCGCACGAGGTCCTCGCCCGTGATCCCGAGATGGGCCGCGCCGGAGGCCAGTTGCGAGACGATCTCCGAGGCCGAGAGGAACGCGACTTCCGCGCCATCCAATCCCGCGATCGTGCCGCGATAGTCGCGCGAGCCACGCGACTGCACGAATTTCAGTCCGGCACGGCCAAAAAAGGCAGTGGCGTTTTCCTGGAGCCGCCCCTTGGAGGGGACCGCGAGAACCAGCGGAGCGTCGCTCATGATGTTTGTCCCGTCAGCCGGTCGAGCCAAAGCGAGGCGCCGACTGCCGGGGCCGGCTGAGGCGCACCGAGGCGACCGAGCACGTTGTCGTAGCGGCCACCTCCGGCAACGGGCCGGCCGTCGCTGCGGCCCAGGTCATGCAGCTCGAAGATGAAGCCGGTGTAATAATCGAGATTGCGGGCGAAGCCGGTCGAGAAGGAGATCTGGCCGACATCGACACCGCGCGCCGCAAGGAAGCCGGTGCGCTCGTCGAAGGCGTCGAGTTGCTGCCCCAGGTCGAGCGAAGCCTGGTCGGAAAGGGCCCGCAATGCGGCCGACGCCGCATCGGGATCACCCGTGACGGCAAGTGCCTGGCCGAGCACGGCCTTCACATCCTCATTGACCGGGTTCTCGCGCTMAGCGGCACGGGCCAGGAAGCGTTCGGCGATATCGCCGGCGGAGCGGCCTCCGACCGTCGAGATCCCCGCGATCGACAATACATCCTCGACAAAGGCCTTGGCCGCCTTGGGATCCTGCCCCTCCAGCGCCTTGAGCAGTCCCGCATGAGCCGTTTCGCCAGTGGCTGCCGGTGGATCGAGCGCCTCGACCGCCTCGGCCGCCTTGCCCTGCACGACCGCGCGCATCAGCCGGCGGCGCGCCCCCTGCGGCACGGCCAGACCATCGAGCAATGCGCCGAGCAGTGCGACGTCGCCCATCAGAACACGCGGCTGCGTCAAGCCAAGCGCCGCCGCCGCCTCGATCGTCAGTGCCATGATCTCGGCATCGGCTGCGGCAAAATCCTCGCGGCCAAAGGACTCGAGCCCGGCCTGTGCGAATTCACCCGGCTCACGCGAGCGCATGCGGAAGACCGGGCCGGCATAGGCATAGGCCATCGGCGCACTCACGCCCGCCGCGATGTGATCCAGCGCCACCGGAATCGTATATTCCGGGCGAAGGCACCAATCGCGGCCATCGGCGTCCTGCGTCATGAAGATGCGCCGGCGGATATCTTCGCCTGAGAGATCGAGAAAGACATCGGCCGGCTGCAGAATCGCCGGCTCGGCGCGCTGATAGCCCTCAGCGGCGAGGAGCGCGATCACGGTGTCGATGCTGGCGCGTGTGGCGGACAAGGGCAGCTTCCTGTTGCGCGGCTGTCCTAGCAGCCGCGTCATGGATTTTCGATGGTTTTTAGGGAATTGGGTTAGCGGGATTTGGCGACCGACTCGTTGCCGACGGTTTCCGTCATGGTCGGGCTAGTCCCGACCATCCACGTCTTTGCCTACGATGAACGCTCAAGACGTGGATGCTCGCCACAAGGGCGAGCATGACTTTCAATCAGCCGTGTCGCTTCAGCACCCGCTTCACCCCCTCGACCAGCTMGGTCACCGGCACGGCGAACTGGGCCTCGGCCTGCCTCGCTTTGTGCTCGGCCGAATCCTTGACGTCGCGGCTGGCGGCGGCGAGTTCCGCGCCGAGGATCAGGTCCTTGATCACGATCGTGCCGGCCTCGCGCTCGGAGGAGCCCTGGATCACCGCACAGACCGCGCCGCGCTTATCGGCATATTTCATCTGGGCGTTGAAGCCGGAGCCGCCGAGATAGAGATCGGCACGCAGCAAGGGCTTGCCGTCCCCGTCCCGGGCCTGGCGGAGCTGAGACACGAATGCCTGATAGGCCGGCATATGCTCGGGCGTCTTGTTGTCCATGGCGGTGACGACGACGAGCGGCAGTTCGTTCTTCGTGTCGACCAATGGCGACTTCACCGCCTTCAGTGCCGAATAGAGCCGCGAGACGCCGACCGAGAAACCCGTCGCCGGCACCGGTTCCGGCCGGAAGCGGCCGACCAGCCCGTCATAACGTCCGCCGCCGGCGACCGAGCCAAAGCGCACGACCTGGCCGTCGTCATTGGTGACCGGGAAGGTCAGCTCCACCTCGTAGACCGGGCCGGTGTAATATTCGAGGCCGCGCACCACGGAAGGATCGATGACGACGCGGTCCGCATAGCCAGCCGCTGCGATCAGATCCGCCATCATGCGCAGTTCCTCGGCCCCTTCATGGCCAACGGGCGTCGACGCGAAGCCATCTGCGAGACGCTGCGCGGTCGCGGCATTGTCCGCAGCCCTGGCATCAAGAATGGACAGGACGCGCGTGGCCTGTTCGGCGCCCAGCCCCGCACCCTTCGTAAAATCTCCGCTCTCGTCCTTGCGCCCGTCACCCAGCAGCAGCCGCACGCCGTCGGGGCCGAACTTGTCGAGCTTGTCGATCGCGCGCAGCACGGTCAGCCGGCGCCCGGCATTCTGCTCGCCGCCAAGCCCGATCGCCTCCATCACGCCATCGAGCACCTTTCGGTTGTTGACCTTGACGACATAGTCGCCGCGCTTGATGCCGAGGCGCTCCATCGTGTCGGCAGCGAGCATGCAGATCTCTGCATCGGCCGCGACCGAGCCCGAACCGACGATATCGGCATCGAACTGCATGAACTGACGGAAGCGCCCGGGCCCCGGCTTTTCGTTGCGGAAGACGTAGCCGGCGCGATAGCTGCGATAGGGCTTTGGCAGCGCATCGAAATTCTCGGCGACATAGCGCGCGAGCGGCGCCGTCAGGTCATAGCGCAGCGAGAGCCACTGCTCGTCATCGTCCTGGAAGGAGAAGACACCCTCGTTCGGCCGGTCCTGGTCCGGCAGGAATTTCCCGAGCGCATCGGTGTATTCGACGAAGGGCGTCTCGACCGGGTCGAAGCCATAAAGCGAAAAGCTCTCGCGAATGACGGACAACATGCGCTCGGTCGCCGCCACATCGGCAGGACCGCGGTCGATGAAACCACGCGGCTGGCGGGCTTTCAGCTTGTCGGGTTTCGACATGGTTCAGGCTTCACTTCTTGAACGAGATGCGGAACAGCCCGCAGGGTAAGGTCCCGCGTTCGGTAACTTGACCGGGCAACGGGGGCAAGCACGCTTGCCCCTCCCCGAGCGGGAAGCGCCTATTCGGCCGCKAACAGCATGTCCTTCTGCTGACGCGGATCGCCGAGGGGAGCATCCTTGATCCCCGCCCTTGCCAGCTTCTCCGGCAGCGGCCCGCCGGTGGCCCAGTCGAGCAGCTCGGCGGTATGGACGACCGGGGTCGTCGCGCCCCGGTCGGCAAAACCCTTCGCCAGCTGGGTCATGCAGCCGATATTGCCGGTGGCGACGATCTGCGGCTTCGTCTTCTCGATATGGCCGATCTTGCGTTCGCGCAGCTGCCCCGCGATCTCGGGCTGGAGGATATTGTAGACACCGGCCGAGCCGCAGCAGATATGGCCCTCCGGCACCTCCTTCACCTTGAAGCCGGCTCCGCTCAGAAGGCGCTTCGGCCCGTCCTTGAGCTGCTGCCCGTGCTGCATCGAGCAGGCCGAGTGATAGGTCACCGGCAGCGCGACCTCACGGACATGGCGCAGCTCGAGCGTCTCGAGGAACTCGGTGACATCCTTCGCGAGGCTCGAAATCGTCGCCGCCTTCTCCGCATAGGCCGGCTCGTTGCGGAACATGAAGCCGTAATCCTTGATCGTGGTGCCGCAGCCTGAGGCGGTGATCAAGATGGCATCCAGCCCCTCGCCGTCKACCTCGGCCATCCAGGCGTCGATGTTGCGCCGGGCAAAGACGTGACTGTCCTGTTCGCGCCCCATGTGATGGACGAGCGCGCCGCAGCAGCCCTCGCCCTTCGGCAGCACGACCTCGACGCCATGGCGCGTCAAAAGGCGGATCGTCGCTTCGTTGATGGCGGGGTCGAGCACCGGCTGGGCGCAGCCTGAAAGCAGCGCCACGCGCTTGCGGCGCACGGCCGTGACGGGGAAAACCTGCGGCCCCTCCATGGTCGAGCGCGCCGGCAGGCGTGCAGGCGCCAGCGCCAGCATCGCCTTCAGCCGCCCGCCGACCTGCGGCAGCAGGCCGAGAAGGCTCCCGAACGGCTTGCCCAGCATCGCCGCCAGCATCGCGGCGCGGAACCGACCGGGATAGGGCAGGATCGCAGCGAGCACTCGGCGCAACGCCTCGTCATGCCAGGAACGCTGATAGGTCTCCTCGATATGGGCCCGGGCATGATCGACAAGGTGCATGTAATGCACGCCGGAAGGGCACGTCGTCATGCAGGAGAGGCAGGAGAGGCAGCGGTCGACATGCTTCACCACCTGCTCGGTCGCCGGCTTGCCGTTCTCCAGCATGTCCTTGATCAGGTAGATCCGCCCGCGCGGGGAATCGAGTTCGTCGCCCAGCAGCAGATAGGTCGGGCAGGTTGCCGTGCAGAACCCGCAATGCACGCAGGTGCGCAGGATCTTCTCCGACGCCGGCAGGCGCGGATCGGAGGCCAGATGTTCGGGCGTGAAGTTGGTCTGCATCGCTCAGGCCCCTCCCTGCCAGATTTTGATCCAGTCGGCGGGGTAGATCAGCATGATGATATTCAGGGTCAGGTTGTCACGGATGAGGTAGCCGACCACCAGCTCCATGCCGAGCGCAAGCGAAATGGTGAGCCAGACGGGCAGGACACGGGCGAGAAGGAAGCCKACGATCATCGCCGCGATATCGGAGACCGAATTGATGATGCTGTCGCCGGTATAGCCGAGCGAGATCGTCATTTCCCGGTAGCGATCGATGATCGCCGGGCTGTTCTCGGCAATTTCCCAGGCGTTCTCGATCAGGATCGCCAGAAGAAGCGCCTGCCCGAACGAGATCGGCAGGCCGGTCAGCCGGCGCACCGACCAGAACAGGCCATAGAAGAGGAAGCCATGGATGATGTGGGAGAAGGTGTACCAGTCGGCAATATGCTGGGAGTTCTCCGACGAATTGACGTCGCCGTGCCACGGCTTGACAAAGCCGCATTTGCAGATCGGCTCGCGGCCCATGACAAACAGGATCAAGGCGGCTGCGGCAATCATCAGAGCCGCGACGAGGGCGATCGTGCCCGGCTTGAACCGCCCCGGCGCCCAGGCTTGGCGGCGCCCCCCTTCAGTGCGGATCTCACGCGCGGCGGCTATCTGGTCGAACACCATCAAATCCCCGCATACATTCGGCCAGGCTCGAAGATTCCGGCCGGGTCGAAGCTGTTCTTGATTCCGGCCGTGACCCGCATCAGCGGCTCGGCCAGTGGTTCGAAGACCGGTACAACAGCGCGAACCGCGTGGGGTGCGCGCACCAGGGTCGCGTGACCTCCAAGCGACCTGATCGCAGCACGGATCGCGGCGGCTCCAGCGTCCTCGTCAGGCGGCACGGCGAGCCAGACCAGGCCGCCGCCCCAGTCATAGAACCAGCGCGCTTGCGGCAAGGCTTGCATGATCGCCGCCGTAGCACGCGGGGCCCTCGTCGGAGCAAGCGAGAGCCGCCAGACGGCTTCATGGCTGCCGGCGAAGAACCTCGCATCCCGTACGGAATGCCACAGCTCCTGCGAGGCGGCCCCCTCGATCAGTTCGGGCCTGCCGTACTGGCTCAGCAATTCGCCCAGCGCATCGGCGCGATAGGCGATCGAGCTCGCGAAATTCTCCAGCCTGAGCAGCGTGCGGGCCTGGTCGGCTCCGATGCCGGCCGGCAGATGCGCCGCCGCCATCGGTTCGAAGGGCGAGCTGAGCGCGGCCGAAAGCAGAGCGACCGCCGCCTCGTCGGCAAGGCCGGGCCAGGCCAGCGTGGCCACGCATTCCGGCGCCGGCAATACGCGGAAGGTGACTTCGGTCAGGAAGCCAAGCGTGCCGTGGGCACCGCTCACCAGCTTGACCAGATCGAGCCCGGTGACGTTCTTCATGACCCGGCCGCCGGACTTGATCGCCTCGCCCCGGCCGTTGATCAGCCGGATGCCGATCAGCGAGTCGCGGGCTGCACCAGCGTTGATCCGGCGCGGACCGGAGATATTTCCGGCTGCGACGGCACCGATTGTCGGCTCGCCCTCCGTGCCCAGCAATGCGCGATGATCCATCGGCTCGAAGGGCAGCATCTGGCCGCGGTCGGCCAGCGTCCTCTGGATCTCCGCCAGAGGCGTGCCGGCCCTGGCGCCAATCACCATCTCGGACGGCTCGTAGAGCGTGATGCCGGTCAGACCAGCGCTGGAGATGGTGCTCACGACCTGGGTCGGGCGCCCCAAGCCGGTCCGCGTACCGCCGCCGCGAATGGTGACCGGCGTGCCGTTGGCAGCGACGGAGGCAACGACGGCGCAGGCCTGGGCTTCCGTGGTGGGGGTGTGAATGGTCACGCGGCGACCCTGCCATCAAGCGGAAAGACCTTGGCCGGATTCAGCAGCCACTCGCTGTCGAAGACCGCCCGCACCCGCATCTGCTGGTTGAGATCGGCTTCGTTGAACTGCACGCGCATCAGATCGCGCTTCTCGATGCCGACGCCGTGTTCGCCGGTGAGGCAACCGCCCACCTCGACGCAGAGCTTGAGGATGTCGTTTCCGGCATCCTCGGCTTTGCGCGCCTCGACGGGGTCGTTGCAGTTATAGAGGATCAGCGGGTGGAGATTGCCGTCGCCCGCATGGAAGACATTGGCGACGCGCAGTCCATAGCCTTTGACGATCTCTGCCATGCGCTGCAGCACAAACGGCAGTTGCCCGGTCGGGATCGTACCGTCCATGCAGATGTAATCGGCGATCCGGCCCGTCGCACCGAAGGCCGATTTGCGGCCCTTCCAGATCGCGGCGGTCTCCATCGCCGACTTGCTTTCCTTGACCGTCTTGACGCCATGCTCGCGCGCGATCGCAACGATGCGCGCAAGCTGGGCGTCCATTTCCGCGTCCGAGCCCTCGACCTCGATGATCAGCAGCGCCTCGACATCCATCGGGTAGCCGGCCTTGGCGAAGGCTTCGCAGATCTCGATCGCCGGCTTGTCCATGAACTCCATCGCGACGGGGATGATGCCGGCGCCGATGATGGCGGCCACCGCGGCCCCTGCCTGCTCGCTGCTCGGGAAGCCGAACAGCACCGGGCGCGCGCCCTCGGCCGAGCGCAGGATCCGCACCGTCGCTTCGGTGACGATGCCGAGCTGGCCTTCGGAACCGACGATCAGGCCGAGCAGGTCGAGACCCGGGGCATCGAGATGGGCGCCCCCGATCTCGACGATCGAGCCATCGAGCATCACCAGGGTCACGCCCAGCACATTGTTGGTGGTGACGCCGTATTTCAGGCAATGCGCGCCGCCGGAATTCATGCCGATATTGCCGCCGATCGAGCAGGCAAGCTGGGAGGACGGGTCGGGCGCATAGAAAAAGCCCTCGGACATCACAGCCCCGGTGACGGCGAGATTGGTGACGCCGGCCTGCACCCTGGCGGCGCGGTTGGCATAGTCGATCTCGAGGATGCGATTCATCTTCGAGACACCGATGACGACGGCATCCTCCTGCGGGATCGCGCCACCGGCGAGCGAGGTGCCAGCGCCCCGCGGGACGACGGGAACGCCCTGCTCGCCGCAATAGCGCAGCACCGCCGCGACCTCCTGCGTCGTCGAGGGCAGCACGACCGCCAGCGGCATGCGGCGATAGGCGGTGAGCGCATCGGTCTCATAGGGCCTGCGCTCGTCATCGGAGGTGATCAGGGCCTCGGGCGCCACCAGTCCGGCAAGCCCGGCGATGATCGCATCGCGGCGCGCCAGGATGTCCGCGCGCGGCGCGGGAAAGGCAATGGCGCTCATGGTCTCCTCCTCCGGATGTCAGCTCTCGCGATATCACCCACACCCGGTTTCATACAAACAGGTTAGACCAATTCGAACCCGCTTGCAGCGCGACCAAAAGCCATGATTATTTCCAAAATGGAAAAGGTGGGCGAGCATGGACCGGTTCGGCGATCTGGATGTCTTCGCGCATGTGGTGACGGCCAAGAGCATGTCCGCGGCGGGGCGCGAATTGAAACTCTCGCCGGCGGTGATCTCGAAGCGCATCCGCCGGCTCGAGGAGCGCCTTGGCGTGCGGCTGCTGCAGCGCACCACGCGGCAGTTATCGCTGACCGAAGCGGGACAGGGCTTCTATGAGCGCGTGGTCTCGATCCTGTCCTCGATCGAGGATGCCGAGGCCTGGGTCGCAAGCGGCGCGGGCCAAGCGCGCGGGACCTTGCGCGTCTCCGCTCCCACCTCCTTCGGCCGGTTGCATATCGCGCCGCATCTGAAGCCCTTTCTCGACGCCAACCCGATGGTGACCGTCGACCTGATCCTGAGCGATTCCTTCGTCGACATCATCGCGGAGGGGTTCGACCTCGCGGTGCGGATCGCCGACCTTCAGGATTCGAGCCTCGTCGCCAAGCGGCTCGCGCCCAATCATCGCGTGCTCTGTGCCGCGCCGGACTATGTCGCCACTCGCGGAATACCGGCCAGCATCGAGGAGCTCTCTCACCACACGCTGATTGCCCATAATGCCGACCAGTGGCGGCTGGACGGACCGTCCGGTCCGGTCGGCGTGCGCGTCAACGGGCCGCTTCGGACCAATTCCAGCGAGGTCGTGCGCGAGGCGCTGCTCGCCGGCGTCGGCATCGCATTGCGCTCGACCTGGGATGTCGGGCCGGAACTGAAGACCGGGCAGCTCGTCAGGGTCCTGCCGGATTACTCGGTCGGCAAGCGTGTCGCCGTCTACGCGGTCTATCCCAGCCGCCGGCACATGGAGCAGAAGGTGCGCGTCTTCGTCGATTATCTCGCGGAGCTCTATGGCGCGACGCCGTACTGGGATGCGGGGCTTGATCTATGAGACGGCTCCCGCCCGCCCGTCATAGGGCATCTGCGCGGCGCCGGATTGCCCGGACACGTGGCTTGCTCGATCTTCGACACATCACTGGAGAAACCCGCTCATGTTCGGCTTGATCGAAGGCACCGGCGTCGAGGTTCTGGACCCGCGCTTCCACCGGGTCGTGCCGGGCTCGGCGCGGGTCGAGAGGCTGTGGACCGGAGCCCGCTGGTCCGAGGGGCCAGCCTGGTTTCCAGCCCATCGCAGCCTGGTCTGGTCCGACATCCCGAACAATCGCATGCTGCGCTATGACGAGGTGAACGGCCAGGTCGGCATCTTCCGCCAGCCGGCACGGAACTCGAACGGCAATACGGTGGATCCGCAGGGCCGGCTCGTCACCTGCGAGCATGGCGGGCGGCAGGTGACCCGGACGGAACATGACGGCTCGATTACCGTGCTTGCTAACAACTGGCAGGGCAAGCGGCTGAACTCCCCCAATGACGTCGTGGTGAAATCCGACGGCTCGATCTGGTTCACCGACCCGGATTACGGCATCGGCAGCGACTATGAGGGCGACAAGGCGGATGGCGAGATCGGCCATTGCAACGTCTACCGCATCGATCCGGTCAGCGGCGCGCTCTCGATCGTCGCCGACGACTTCGTCAAGCCGAACGGCCTCGCCTTCTCGCTGGACGAGAGCGAGCTCTATATCGCCGATACGGGGGCGAGCCATGACCCGGATGGGCCGCGCCATATCCGGAAATGCGCCGTGACGGGGGACGGCGCGTCGCTGGGCCGCTCGGAGATCTTCGCAACCTGCTCGGCCGGCCTGTTCGACGGCTTCCGGCTCGATGCCACCGGCCGCATCTGGACCAGCGCGGCGGACGGCGTGCATGTCTATCACCCCGACGGCACCTTGATCGGCAAGGTGCTGATTCCCGAAATCGTCGCCAATGTCTGCTGGGGCGGCGCGAAGCTGAACCGCCTTTTCATCTGCGGCACGACATCACTCTACTCAGTGATGACCCACGCCAACGGGGCGACCTGGCCGAAGCGCTGAACCGCGCTCAACTCTGCGGCGGCTCCGACTTCATCCGGACCACCAGCAACGGCATGGCGAGGCCGAGCAGCATGAAGCGCGCAAGATGGTGCGCGCCGACATAGAGCGGATCGAGCCCCATGGCGAAGGCAAGCATCGCCATCGCCTCCAGCCCTCCCGGCGCAAAAGCGGCCATTGCGCTGGCATAGGGCACGCCCGCAAGCCAGGCGGCCGGCCAGGCGAAGGCGAAGGCGACCACCATCGAGACGAAGAAGCCGCCAATGGCGAGCGGGAACAGCCCGGCGATTTCGCCGCGCTTGAGGTTGGAGACGCGCCCGCCCATCGCCGCGCCCAGCATGACCATCACCACGGTCGCGATCTCGGGCGGGAGCGTGCCATGGACCACGCCGGTGCCATGCAGCACGGCACTGGCCATGGTTGCGCCCAGGATGAAGGGCGCGGTGACGCCGATGCGCTCGAAGACGAGCCCGGTGACCAGGGCCACACCAAGAACCAGCGCCATATCCGGTGCGCTGGCGACGATCACCGCCGGCATCTGACCGACGCTGCCATCGCTCAAGGCCCGCATCAGACTGGGCAGGATCGCGACCAGGACAAGGATGCGGAAGAGCTGGATCACCGCGATGCGGCCAAGATTGGCCCCCTTGGCATGGGCAACGGCGATGACCGCCGACAGCGCGCCAGGCGCGGCGGCCAGCAGGGAATCAATCCAGGACCAGCGCGCGACGTAACGCAGATAGGCGCCGGTGGTGAGCATGATGGCCGCGAGCGCGACGAACAGGACCGCCAGCGAACCGGGATAGCGCGCCGTTGCCGCAAGCGCCTCGGGCGTCGCGGAGGAGCCGATCAGCACCCCCGACATCAGCATGGTCGCATCGAACCAGGGCTTTCGCAGATCGGGCAGGCGCTTGGCGACGCCGACGATCGAGACGATCAGCATCGAACCCGAGAGCCAGGCGGCCGGCACGTCGAACAGCGCGAAAATGGCGCCGCCGAGGGCGGCGCAGGCAATCACGGCCGCTTCACGCGACAATGTCTTGAGCCTGTAGGGGATGTAAGCCGGGCCGGTCATGTCACTCGGAGCAAGCGCCGAGGAGACACGACGCAGGGCCGATCAATGAACGCGGCGCGCAATCCGGTCAAACAAGGAGATGCTATCGCCGCGCAAGGCTGGGCTGCGCCCAGCGGGGCCTATGACGTCAACGCCCTTTGCAGCCGCGCCACCGCCTCGACGAGGTCAGAGGATTTGCGCGCGAAGCAAAGCCGCAGGCCCGTCTCGCCTCCGGGGCCGAAAGCGGTGCCCGGCGCCAGGCCGACATTGGCCTCATCGACCAGTTCGATCGCCAGCGCGCGCGAATCCTCGCGGCCGTCGACACTGAAGAACTGGTAGAAGGCGCCATCCGGCGCGGTCAGCGAAACCCGGTTCGTCGCCTTCAGGCCTTCGAAGATGATCTTCCGGCCTTCGGTCGCACGCGCGATCTGCTCGGCGACGAAGGGCTCGCCCTCGGTGAGAGCGGCGATCGCGGCGCGCTGGACGAAGACCGGCGATCCCGAGGTCGAATACTGGATCAGGTTCTCGACCACCTGGCCGAAGGCGGCCGGCACCTCGATCCAGCCGATGCGCCAACCCGTCATGGCCCAGTTCTTCGAGAAGGTCTGGACGAACAGGACGCGATCCTCCGCCTCCATCACGTCGTGGAAGGAGGTTGCGCGCGGCGCCCCGCCATAGACGAAGCGGCCATAGATCTCGTCGGCGATGATCCAGATACCGTGCTTGCGAGCCAGGGCAAGCAGCGCAGCCATCTCGTCCTTGGTCGCGGTCCAGCCGGTCGGGTTCGCCGGGGAGTTGATGACGAGCGCGCGCGTCTTCGGCGTGATCGCCGCGGCGAGCTTGTCGAGATCGAGCGTGAAGCGGCCGTGCTCCAGATCCATCGGCACGCAGACGGCCTTGGCTCCCGCCACGCCGATGGCCGCAGCGAAATTGGGCCAGGCCGGCGTCGGAATCAAGAGTTCATCGCCAGGTCCGGCAATCATCCTGACGGCGATCTGAACGGACTGCATGCCCGAGCCCGTGACGAAGAAGCGGTCGGCGGAAAGCGGCTGACCGTAGAGCGCCGTGTGGTAACGCGCGAGCGCCTCGCGCAGCTCCGGAATACCGCGCTGCCAGGTGTAGAAGGTCTCGCCATCAGCCAACGACTTGTTGGCGGCACGGACGATGAAATCGGGCGTCGAGAGATCGCCCTCGCCGACCCAGAGCGGGATCAGGCCAGGCTTCAGCCGGCCGTGATTGACCACCTCGACGATGCCGCTTTCGGGTGCATTACGGGCCTCTGGCCTCAACTCGGCAATCAGGCTGGCGCCCGGCAGCGTGCTCGTCGTCATCGGCTTCGACCTCGCAAGTTCAATGCCTCACCTTTAGCCGAAGCGGCGAGCGGGAGGCATGAAATCGCGAGATCGGGTTGATCGCTCGCGGTGATGAATTGCCCGCGAGCGGTGAGCGAAATCAGGCGTTCTTCTGCTTCAGCAGATCGCGGATTTCGCCGAGCAGCACGACGTCCTGCGGCGGGGCCGGCGGCTCGGCCGGAGCTGCCTTCTGGTCCCGCTTCACCCGGTTGATGCCCTTCACGACCAGGAACAAGGCAACGGCGATGATCAGGAAATTGATGGCTGCAGTGACGAAGCTGCCATAGGCGAACACGGCGCCCTGCTTCCTGGCCTCGGACAGGATCGGGCTGGTGACCGCGCTATTGAGGCCGAAGAAGTAATTGGAGAAATCGAGACCGCCCAGCGCGCCGAAGATCGGCATGATGATGTCGCTGACGAGAGAGTCGACGATCCTGCCAAAGGCCGCGCCGATGACCACGCCGATGGCGAGGTCCATGACGTTGCCCTTCATTGCAAATTCTTTGAATTCCTTCAGCATTGCCCTGCCCCTTCACCTCGGGATGATCGGCTTCACGCCTACCGGACGGCGTGCACGGATGTCGCAGGCTAATTGAGAGTTGCAGCGGTTAGAAGCCCGTCAGGGCGCCGACCTTTCGTCGGTGCACAGTCTTGGCCGGGGTTGAACGGACGATAGCACGCTGCCGCAGCGCAACGGCTGGGCAATAGCAGCCCGCGCCCAGCGGGAAATCTCCGGTCCAAGGCCTCGCGAGATCAACAGCTTAGGCGGTGCCTCGGCCGAAAGCCGCATCGCGCTGGGCGCGCACATGCACTAGGCTGCGCTGCTGCCGCTCTGGCATGGAGGCAAGATGATCCCGGCCTGGTCCGTCGTTCTGGTCGCGCTCGGCTATCTCTGCGTGCTGTTCGCCATCGCGCACGCTGCCGATACCTTCGGCCGCAAGCTGATGGGCGGGCCGGCGCGCACGACGATCTATGCGCTGGCGCTTGGCGTCTACTGCACCTCCTGGACCTTCTACGGCTCCGTCGGCTTCGCCAATCGCGCCGGTTTCGATTTCCTCGGCATCTATGTCGGGCCGATCCTGGTCATCGGCTTCGGCTATCGCTTCGTCACGCGCATCGTCGAGATCGCCAAGTCGCAGAACATCACCTCGATCGCGGATTTCGTCGGCGCGCGCTACGGCAAGAGCGAGCGGGTGGCCGCGCTCGTCTGTCTCGTCGCCGTGATCGGCGCACTGCCCTACATCGCCTTGCAGCTCAAGGCCGTCGCGAATTCGCTCTCGGTGTTCCTGACCGCAACGGGTGGCCAGGCGCTGACGCCGGATGTCCCGGTCCTCAGCGACCTCGCCTTCCTCGTCGCCATGGTGCTCGCCGGCTTCGCCTGTGCCTTCGGCACACGCCATATCGATGCAACCGAGCACCAGGACGGGCTGGTGCTGGCGATTGCGGCCGAGTCGCTGGTCAAGCTCGTGGCGTTTCTCGCGCTCGGGATCTTCGTCGCCTATGGCCTGTTCGATGGCTTCGGAGACCTCCTCGCCCGGGCGGCGAAGATGCCGGACGGGGCGCCTCCGATCTGGGAGCGGACCTCGAGCTGGCCGACCTTCCTGACGCTGACGCTGCTCTCGTCCTTCGCCGCGCTGCTGCTGGCGCGGCAATTCCACATGACGATCGTCGAGAACCGGGACCCGGGCGACGTCCGCCGCGCCGCCTGGATGTTTCCCCTCTATCTCGTCCTGATCAATCTCTTCGTGCTGCCGCTGGCGGCGGCGGGCGAATTGCTGATGCCGGGAAGCGGCATCGATCGCGACATGACCGTGCTGCTGCTGCCGCTGGAGCGGGGTGCAGGCTGGCTCGCGCTGTTCGTCTTCATCGGCGGGCTCTCCGCCGCGACCGCGATGGTGATCGTCGCCTCGGTCGCGCTCGCCATCATGATCTCAAACCATCTCGTCATGCCACTGCTGGTGCGCGGCCGAGGCCTGCTGAGCGACCCGGACCGGGCCATCCCGAGATCGCTGCGTTCCGGCCCGACCGGCGGCGACCTCGGTTCGCAGGTCGTGATCATCCGGCGCTTCGCCATCCTCGCCGTGATCCTGATGGGCTACGCCTATTACCGGGCGGCAGGTGAAGCGGCGCTGGTCTCGATCGGGCTCCTGTCCTTTGCGGCAACCGCACAGATCGCACCGGCATTCTTCGGCGGATTGCTCTGGCGGCGCGGCACCGCGCTCGGCGCCGTCGCAGGCTTGACGGCGGGCACGCTGACCTGGGCCTACACGCTGCTGGTCCCCAGCCTCGCATACCCCACCAGCGTCTGGAGCGAGATCGTGGCCAAGGGGCCGCTGGGCATCACGTCATTGCGGCCGGAAGCCCTGCTCGGCCTCGATCTGCCGGCCCTGCCGCACGGCGTGTTGTGGAGCCTCGGCCTCAACCTTCTCTGTTATGTCGGCTTCTCCCTGCTGCGACCGGCCAATGCCATGGAGCGCCTGCAGGCCAACTCCTTCGTCACCTCCGATCGCGCAACGATGGCCCAGTCCTTCTCGCTCTGGCGGTCCAGCGTCACGGAGGCCGAGCTGCAATCGACCATCGGTCGCTATCTCGGCCAGGAGCGGACGCAGCGCGCATTCGAGGGCTTCTCCATCGGGCGTGGCGAGGTTGCCAGCAGCAGCAATCGCGAGGCCGACATCCACATGCTGCGCTTCGGCGAGCATCTGCTCTCGTCGGCCATCGGCGCGGCATCCTCACGGCTTGTGCTCTCCCTGCTGCTGCGCCGCCGGAACCTGTCGACGGAAGCCGCCTTCAAGCTGCTCGATGATGCTTCGGCAGCCCTGCAATATAATCGCGACATTCTGCAGCACGGGCTCGACCATGCCGGCCAGGGCATTACCGTGCTCGACCGAGACCTGCGGCTGCTCGCCTGGAACCAGGCCTTCATAGAGCTCTATGACCTGCCGCAGTCGCTGGTGCGGTTCGGCACCGGGCTCGACGAGATCGTCCGTTTCAATGCTGCCCGCGGCGCCTATGGCGATGGCGAGCAGGATGAGTTGATGGCCGCGCGGCTCGAGAGCTTTGTCAATGACCGCGAGCCAGTCCGGCTCAAGCTCTTTCCCTCGACCAAKGTCATCGAGATCCGCTCCAATCCGCTTCCCGATGGCGGCCTGGTGACGACCTATACCGACATCACCGAGACCGTCGCCGCGCATGAAGAGCTCGAGCGGACCAATGAAAGTCTCGAGCGACGCGTCGCCGAACGCACCGAGGAAATTCTCCACGTCAACGCCGAGCTTCAGCGCGCCAAGGCCGAAGCCGAGGAGGCGAATGCGTCCAAGACGCGCTTCTTGGCCGCCGCCAGCCACGACCTGCTGCAACCCCTCAATGCCGCGAGGCTCTATGCGACGGCACTGGTCGAGCGTGACCKGATCGCCACCAGCCCCGAACTCGCCGAGAATATCGATGCGTCGCTGGACGCGGTCGAGGAAATCCTGACGGCACTGCTGGAGATCTCGCGTCTCGACGGAGGCGCACTCAAGCCGGAACTGACCAGTTTCAGGCTCGACGAACTGATGCGCCAACTCCAGCGCGAATTTGAGCCCAGCGCTCAGGAACGAGGCCTGCAACTGGTGTTTTCGCCCAGTTCCGTCGCCCTGCGCTCGGACCGGCGCCTGCTGCGCCGGCTGCTGCAGAACCTGATATCGAACGCGATCAAATACACGCCGAACGGCAAGGTCCTGGTCGGCTGCCGCCGCCGCGGCAATCAGGTTTCGATCGAGGTGCTCGATACCGGCCTCGGAATTCCTGCCAGCAAGCAGAAGACGGTGTTTCGCGAGTTCCAGCGGCTCGATCAAGGGGCCAGGGTCGCCCGTGGCCTCGGGCTCGGGCTTTCAATCGTCGAACGCATCTCCCGCACGCTCGACCACAAGCTCACGCTGACCTCCACGCCAGGGCGCGGGACGCGGTTCTCGGTGATGGTGCCGCGAACGGCGCCGCTCCCGGCCATGGCGACCAGCAGCACCCCGCCCCCGACGCCTGCGGGGCAATTGGCCGGTCTCAAGCTCCTGGCGATTGACAACGAACCCACGATCCTCGATGGCATGAAGCGCCTGCTCGAAGGATGGGGCTGTGCGGTCGCGACAGCGCCCGGGCTGGACGAAGCGCTTGCGCAGCTTCAGGCCCACGGCATGCCGGACGTGATCATCGCCGACTACCATCTCGACCATGGCGACGGGCTGAGCGCAATCGCAGCCTTGCGCGATCGTTCCGCCAGGCGCGTTCCCGCGATCCTGCTGACGGCCGATCGCTCGCCTCAAGTGCGGGAGGCCGCTGCGGCCTTCGACGTGCATATCCTCAACAAGCCGCTGAAGCCCGGAGCACTCCGCGCCCTGCTTGCGCAATGGCGCGCGATGCGTCTCGCCGCTGAATAGCAGGGAGACCTGCCCCACTCAGCGCTCGGCGCCGCCGGCCTGGCGCATCGCCTCCTCCGAGGCGAGAAAGGCCGCGACCTCGGCGCTCTGCGGCGGGCTCTCGGCGCTGATTCCGATATCGGCGAGAATGCGGGTCACCGGCACGTATCTCCTGGTCGCACGATCGTAGAGGGCAGCCCGCACCAGCGCCACGGCAGCGACGATCTCCGTGCCGTCGCGCCCCCGGCTGAGAATGCGATGCTGCATCACCAGCCAGTTCTCGGTCCAGCACAGGATCCGCGTCTCCAGCGCGAAGGGGCGGAACAGGCGCAATTCACGCCTGAAACGAATCATCCCGGCATTGACCACCGGCACCCAGCCCTCCCGCAGCACCGTGCGCCAGAGCCCGGTACGCAGCATCAGGTCGGTCCGCCCGAGATCCATGAGACTCCAGTAGCGGCCATTGTTCATGTGCAGGCTGGTGTCGAGATCGTGAAACCAGACGCGGAACGGCAGGACCGACATGTCGAAAGGTGGCTTCAGCCTGGATCGGAAGAGCGTGGTGACAAGAAGCCAGAGCAGGCGCAGCCAGAGGTTCATGCAGGCTCCTGTGGAGTGTCGCCGTCAGACGGCGCGCCCCGTTCCCGATGTCGCGACGATTGGCCATATCATCGTCACCGACTCGCGCCACTCTTTCGCACGTCCTGCAGCGGAACTCGCCATGCCGACACTCCATGTTTCGTCCCTCGCCCGGCTTCACGAGACGGTCGCATCGGTCGGTGCCAGCCATGTCGTGACCTTGATCAACGTCAACACGGTCGTGGAACGCCCGGCCGGCATTCTGCCCGAGCGGCATCTCTTCATCGGCATGTCGGACATCACGGCGCCGCTGGACGGGCATGTCCTGCCCGACGAGGACCATGTCCAGCGCTTCCTGAGCTTCATCCGCGACTGGGACCGCGCCGCGCCGATCGTGTTTCACTGCTGGGCGGGCATCAGCCGCTCGACCGCGGCGGCCTACATCGCGACCTGCGCCCTGCGGCCCCAGCGTGACGAGGCGGAGATTGCGCTTGCGCTGCGCAGCGCATCTGCCTCGGCCACGCCCAACGCCCGGCTCGTCTCGATCGCAGACCAGATCCTCGGACGCTCCGGTCGCATGACCACCGCAATCGAGAGCATCGGCCGGGGTGCGGACGCGTTCGAAGGCACTCCGTTCCGCATCGATCTCGATTGAGGCGGCGCCGGCCTTGCTGCATCGTGGTGGTGACATGCCCAAAGTCACAGCCCCCGCCATCGAGATCGGCCTCGCGGCAGCGATCGTCGCCTTCACCGGCAACCAGCCGCATATCCTGACGGCGCAGGGTCACGACGGAGACGCCACGCCGGGCCTCCCCTACGGCCCGTTCGACCCACTGGCGCATCGCACCTTCGAGATCGGCCTGCGCTCCTGGGTTGCGGACCAGACCGCGCTGTCGCTCGGCTATGTCGAACAGCTCTACACGTTCGGGGATCGCGGGCGGCAGGCGGAGATCCGCGATACCGGCCCCCATGTCGTCTCGGTCGGTTATCTCGCGCTGACCCGTGCGCCATCCCTGCCTGAGCAGGTCGCATTCCAGCCCTGGTATGGCTTCTTTCCCTGGGAGGACTGGCGCGCCGGCCGCCCGGCGGTCCTCGACTCGACCATCCTGCCGCAGCTCGACGACTGGGCGCAGGACAAGGCGGCCGAACGCGCGGAGCAGGAGCGGCGCGCCCTGTCGCGCCAACAGCGCATCGCAAGTTGCTTCGGGCTCGGTGGCGTGCCCTGGGACGAGGAGAAGACGCTCGAGCGCTACGAACTGCTCTACGATGCCGGGCTCGCCTATGAGGCGCTACGCGACCGGCGCCCCGATGCACTGCCGCGTTCCCCCAGTCCCCTGCTGGGCCGGCCGATGCGCTTCGACCATCGCCGCATCCTTGCGACCGCGATCGGCCGACTGCGCGCCAAGCTCAAATACCGTCCGGTCGTGTTCGAACTGATGCCGGACGCCTTCACCCTGACCGCGCTGCAGAACACGGTCGAGGCGATCTCGGGCCGGCACCTGCACAAGCAGAACTTTCGGCGGCTG
Organism: Allobosea sp. 05T439; assembly: GCF_056396005.1. Taxonomy (NCBI): domain Bacteria; kingdom Pseudomonadati; phylum Pseudomonadota; class Alphaproteobacteria; order Hyphomicrobiales; family Alloboseaceae; genus Allobosea; species Allobosea sp. 05T439. The sequence continues at coordinate 24,591 of NZ_JBFTKP010000010.1, forward strand.
GTCGAAAGCGCAGCGCTGGTGGAGCCGACTGGCACGATGACCCGCACTGCCGGGCGCCCCGCCGCGCTMTTCCGCTATCGCCGAGAAGTCATTGCCGAGAGGCCGGCTCCGGGCCTGCGCGTCGGCGGGCGCAACCTCGGAGGAGAGCGGTAGTTTTGTGCGGATGCGAAGGGAGTTGTCGTGCATATCAGCGCGACAGCCGAGAAACTGAGCAGAAAATTGCTTGCTTCTTACGAAATTTGCGACAATGCATCGCCCTCAAGAGGGGCCAAAGCCATGACGATCGAACTCGATTCCCGCGACCGGACCATTCTGCGCATCCTGCAGACCGATGGGCGGATCACCAATTCGGACCTCGCCGAAAGGGTTCACCTCTCCCCGTCCGCCTGTCTGCGCCGCGTCCGGCAATTGGAAGAAAGCGGGCTGATCCGCGGCTATGCGATGATGCTCGACGACAAGATCGCCGGCTTCCCCGGCACGGCCTTCGTCTTCGTTACGCTGGACCAGCAGGGGCGTGCCTCGCTTGAAGGGTTCGAGCAGGCGGTGCAGAATCTGCCCGAAATCCTGGAATGCCATCTGCTGGCTGGCGCGCATGACTATCTGATGCGGGTCATCTATCGCGACAGCGCTGATTTCGAGCGCATCCACACCGACATCATTACCCAGCTGCCGGGCGTCACGCGTGTGCAATCGACGCTGACGCTGCGCACGATCAAGAAGACCTCCGCATTGCCGGTCTGATGCAGGGTTGCAGCGAACAGGGCCAGAGCCGATAAGAGTGGCCCAACGGGAATCGCCGATCTTGACCGACGCCAAAACCAATTCCGATATCGCCGCCCTGCCCTTCGAAGAGGCGCTGAAGCAGCTCGAGAGCATCGTTGCCCGGCTCGAGCGCGGCGACGTGCCACTCGAGGAATCGATCGACATCTACACCCGCGGCGAAGCGCTCAAGGCACGCTGCGACGCCCTGCTGAAGCAGGCCGAGGCCCGTATCGAAAAGATCACGCTCGGCGCCGACGGCAAACCGGCCGGCACGACGCCGCTGGACGTCGACAAGTAAGCCGGCGCGGCCCGCGGGCTAAAGCATCGGCCCGAAAAGTGGATTGCGGTTTTCGGGGCAAAGCCGATGCAAAGACAAAGGGTTAGATCATCGAACTGGATACGATATCCGGTCCGATGATTTAGGCGGAGAGCAGCGCCTCGATCAGCCCCGCCACATGCTGCACTGCCGGATCGCGGTCACTGCGCCTGTGCCAGGCGACATGGAGCGGAAAACCCGGCACCGGAATCGGCGGCTCCCGCACCGCATAGTGCTCGCCGCTATCCCGAGGGAGCGTCCGGCTCGGCAGCAGCGCGATCAGGTTGGAATCGAGCAGCAGCGGCGGAACGATCAGGAAGCTCGGCACGACCATGCCGACATGGCGCTTCCTGCCGAGGACCGAGAGCGCTTCGTCAAGCGCGCCGAAGGTTTCGCCGCGGCCCGAAACCAGAACATGCGGATAGGCGAGCCAGCGATCCAGATCGAAGGCTAGCGCCGCCGGGTGCTCCTTCCGCATCGCCACGACGTAACGCTCGCGCAGCAATTCCTTGCGGGTAAAATCCTTCTCGACGCTGGGGATGACCGAGACGGCAAGATCAGCATGGCCTCGCGCCAGGCCGTCAAGCGCCTCCGGCGCACCGCGCCAGGGCATGAGCGCCAGTGTGATGCCAGGGGCCGTGCGCGCGAGCTCACTATACAAACCTCCGGCCAGCAGGGCGGGCGGCAGCTCCGCCGTCACCACCCGGACAATCTGCTGCAAGGTGGCGAGATCGGGCTGCGGCGGATCGAGCAAGGCTGTCATCTGAGCCAGCAGATCCTTGATCGGCTGCTGGAGCGATTGCGCCCTTGCGGTCGGCCGCATCTGCCCGCCGCCGCGCTCCAGGAGCCTGTCATTGAAGAGATGCCGGCAGCGATCGAGCGCGCTGGATGCTGCCGGCTGGGACAGTCCAACCCGCTCAGCGGCGCGCGAAACATGGGCTTCGTCCAGAAGCGCATCGAGGACGACAAGGAGGTTGAGATCGGTCGATCTTAAATTCATGAAATGGATAATACGATATATCGATCATCCATTGGAGTAATTTTGTTGGCACCCGCATCCTCTGCACATCACAAAGGAGGACGCCGTGCCCAACACCCTGATCCTGTTGTTCCACCCCGATTTCGCCACATCGAATGTCAACCGCGCCCTCTGCGAGGCCGTTGCCGAACTGCCGGGCATCACCGTCGTCGACATGCAGGCACAGTATTCAGATGGCGTGATCGACGTCGATGCGGAGGTCGCACGCCTCCTCGCGGCAGACCGGATCGTCCTGCAATTCCCGGTGCAGTGGTATTCGACACCACCACTGCTCAAAGCCTGGCAGGATGCGGTGCTGACCCGGATGTTCTACCTGGCCTACCAGGACGAAGGGCGCCTGCTCGCCGGCAAGCCGGTCCTGATCGCCGCGACCGCCGGCAATGTTGCGGAGGCCTATACGCCCGCGGGCCAGAACCGCTTTTCGCTTCGCGAGCTTCTCCGCCCCCTGGAAGCGACGGCCCATCGCTGCGGCCTCGCCTGGCAGGAACCCTTTCTGATCTACGAGACCCGCAAGGCCGACACTGAGGCGCTGCAGCTCGCCGGAGAGCACTATGCCGGCCGGATCAGCCGCCTTCCGTGCCCCATCACGGAACCAGCGCGGGAATCGATCCAGCCCCTGCACGCCGCCAATGCCGGCCTCCTGCTGCTGGCCGGAACCAGCCTCGCGAGGACGACAGGTTAGCGACGACCTGCACGGCCTTGGATACGGCAGAGCTGCCGCGCGCCGGAAGCCGGAGCGCGGCACACCCGCCCGCAGGCTTAGCCTGCCTGTTCCGAGCGGCTGGAGGCCTTCAGGATCGCAGCTCCCAAGGCGGATTTCAGGACGGCCCCCACGATGAACGGGACGACGCCAAGGAGCAGCGCGCGCTCGACGCCGATCAGGGTCGCAAGCCATGCTGCGCCGATCACCAGGCAGAGCGCATTGCCGAGCAGCATCGCGGCGAAGGACCGCATGAGCCTGCTCCCGCCCCAGCCGCGCTCGGCAAGCCAGCCGACCATGGCGGCCACGATCGGGAAGGAGAAGAGATAGCCGCCTGTCGGGCCCATGAAATGCGGCAGGCCGGACGCGCCGCCGGCGAGAACCGGCAGCCCGAGCGCCGCCTCGAACAGCCAGGCGAGGACAGTGACGGCGCCAAGACGCCAGCCATAGAATGCGCCGATCAGCGTCACCGCCAGCGTCTGCAGCGTGATCGGCACCGGAACCATCGGCACGCTGATTTGCGAGGCCAGCGCCAGGAGCAGGGTTCCGAACAGCACGGCGCCCGCCTGCACGAGGACAGGGCGGCTGCTCAGGCGCAGCGGACCGCCCGCCAGCTGCGTCGTAGCATAGGTCATTGCGTTCATTGCGATCTCCATCAATGATCAGATGCATATTATCTATAATTCATGAATCTGATCTATGATGGACTCCACATCGCGGCGAAGAATGCAAGCCCCTCCCGCCATGCACCTGTCATCCGACGATCGAAAAGGCCTCGCGCGTGCCACCGGAGGAGGTGCGAACCGGCTTGGTCCCAATCCACTGGACATGCCGCGCAAGCGTCGCCGCCGCGGCCTCGATTTGTCCTTCGCGCAACGCGGAGAGGATAGCACGGTGGTCGTGATCGGTGCGCGACTCCCATTCCGAACGCCAGGCAGCGAACAGGAACCGGGCGCTGGTCGCATGCAGATCATCGATCGCAGCCAGCAAGCGGGGCATGGCGCAGGGAGCGAGGATCAGCTTGTGAAAGCGCCGATTCGCATCCTCCCACGACCTCACATCCTGCGACTTGTCGCCGGCGCGCGTCGCTTCTTCGGCCTGCTCGAGGATCGCCCGGGTCAGATGTGGCGCGGCATGGCGCAGCGCCAACACCTCCAGCGCCGCCCGCATTTCCGCGACCTCGCGGACCTCCCGCAGATCGAAAGCGGCAACCCGCACGCCCCGGCGCGGCTCGCTGACGGCCAGACCCTGCGCTTCCAGCCTCTGAAAGGCCTCGCGCACCGGCACATGGCTGGCGCCGAACTCGGCCGCGACATGGTCCTGGCGCAAGCGGGCTCCGGGCTCGATCGCTCCGGAGATGATCCGGTCGGCCAGAGCGCGGCTGATCCGGATGGCGAGCGTGTCTTTCTGTTCGCTGGTCATTTTTTATAGATAATTTTGTTGTGATCTCCTGTCGAGCGCTTCGGATTCCCGGCGCATATCGATGCCGCTTGCCCCGTCGCGGCGTTGCGGCCAGACTCACCGTCAGATCCTGGGAGATCCCTCATGTCGCATCAGCCCGCCGATGACCCGATCCTGGGTGATGCCCGCTCCTGCCAGGCGATCGAGCAGGTCATCGTGCCGCGCGCTCATGACCTCGGCGGCTTTTCGGTCAGGCGCGCCCTGCCCTCGATCGGCCGGAAGATGGTCGGACCGTTCATTTTCTTCGACCAGATGGGCCCGGCCGAATTCCTGCTCGGCGAGGGTATCGATGTGCGCCCGCACCCGCATATCGGTCTGGCGACCGTGACCTATCTCTTCGACGGCGAGATCATGCATCGCGACTCGCTCGGCACGGCGCTGCCCATTCGCCCCGGTGCGGTCAACCTGATGACGGCGGGACGCGGCATCGTTCACTCCGAACGCACGGCGCCAGAAGAGCGTCTCAAGGCGCCGAAGCTCTATGGCATCCAGACCTGGCTCGCCTTGCCGAAGAGCCATGAGGAAGTCGCGCCGGAATTCATCCATCACGCCGCGCCCGAACTGCCGCGCATCGTCGAAGGCGGCAAGCGCATCAGCCTGATCATGGGCTCAGCCTACGGCCAGACCTCGCCGGTGAAATTCCCCTGGGATACGCTCTATGCCGAGGCGGTGCTGGCACCCGGCGCCATCCTGCCGCTCGACCCCGATTACGACGAGCGCGCGGTCTATATCGTCTCCGGCAAGATCGACATTGCCGGAGAGGAGTTCGGCGCCGGGCAATTGCTCGTCTTCAAGCCGGGCGACCGCATCTCGATCCTCGCGATCGACCAGAGCCGGCTGATGCTGGTCGGCGGCGAACCGATGGATGGCCCGCGCCATATCTGGTGGAATTTCGTCTCCTCCTCGAAGGAGCGCATCGACCAGGCGAAGGAGGAATGGAAAGCCGGCCGCTTCGACACCGTTCCCGGCGACGAAGCCGAGTTCATTCCCTTGCCGGAGAGCTGAGGGCAGTCCCGCGCAGCTCAGGGCTGCACGCTTGCTGGCCTGAGCCTGCGGGCCGTGCGTGTCCAGATCCGTGGGAAACGATGAACCTGCGGGTCGTCGGACACACAGCCATTCGAAGCCTGCCCATTATCCGGCCTGCAACCCAGACCGCAGCTCGGCCGAAGAGAGTTCGCCCGAAGGAATCGCCCTCAACGCCGGCATGCGGGAGGCCAGGATCGCGGCGACCGAGAGCGCGAAGAGGATGACGGGGAGCCAGATCGCCAGCCCAAGTCCGAGCCACTCGCCAGCAAGCCCTCCCGCAATCGCGCCTAACGGACGCATGCCGTACATCGCTGTCGTCAGCGTGGCACTGACGCGACCGAGCAAAGCCGGCGGCGTCACCGCCTGGCGCAGACTGGTCTGAATGATGCCCCAGAGAATCGGTCCGAAGCCGAAGAGGAAGAAGGCGAGCGCCAGCGCCGCAAGGCCGAGCGTCGCCGGAGCGATGGCCAGCAGCAGCGCGCCCAGGAGCGATGAAGCTGGGCCGAACACGAGAAGCAGCCCGGTTGGCAGGCGCGCGATCAGTGCGGCGCCGAAGAACGCGCCAAGGATCAGGCCGGCACCATAGACCGACGAGGAGAGACCGATCGTCTCCGGGGCGAGCAGCAGAATGCGCGCGGCATAGGGTGCGAACAGCGCCATGAAGGCGAAGAAGGCAAGGTTCCAGGCGATGGCGCAGAGCGCGATCGGCCTGAGATAGGGATGTTGCAGGACGAAGGCCCCGCCTTCCGCAATGGCCCGGTGCAACGGCTGGCGTGCGGCTGCCACCGGCCGCTCAGACGGCAGGCGCATGGCAAGCGCCAGGACCACGATTCCACATAGGGCACACAGCGCCAGCCCGAGCGCGCCGATGCCTCTTGCGACAGCCCAGCCGGCGAGCAGCGGCGCGGCCAGGCTCAGCACCGCACGGCCGAGTTCCATCCGACCATTGGCACGCGGCAGATCCCTAACCGCCACCATGCGCGGCAAGAGCACGAAAATGGACAATGCGATGACAACCGGGCCGGTCGCGGCAATGAAGGCCGAGAGTGCCAACGCCCAGTTCGTATGCCCTGAGATGAGCAGCGCCGCGCCGATCAGCGAGCCCGACAGCAACAACCCGCCTCCGGCGAGAATCAGTGAGCGGGGCGCAACCCGGTCCGCCCACACCCCCGCAGGCAGCGAGACGACGAGCCATGCCGCCGACTGAGCCGCGACAAGCAGGCCGACAAGCCGACTGCTGGCGCCAGCCTCCGTCGCTGCGAGCGTGATAGTGTCGAGCGCCAGCTTGTCGGCGAACTGCGCGACGATGCCGGCCAGGAGCAGGCCGAGGGGAAGGTGCGACGACATGGCGGGTTTCCGTCTTTGCGAGGTTGCCGCCAGCGTCCCACGCCTAGGACATCAGCCCCACCCGTTTCCTGTCTTCCGGCGCTGTGACGACCCGCCGGTTTGCCAGCGCCGCTCGCAGGCTTTATTCGAAGTCGATCACCTCGAAGGAACGTGTCGCTCAACCGTGCCCCGCCCTGCCACTCCACTTCTCGATCAAGTGTCCGATCCCGCCGCATTGCGTCGCCTGGACGATGTCCAGTTGCGTCAGCTCGCCGACGAACTTCGCGCCGAGACCATCGATGCGGTCTCGGTCACCGGCGGCCATCTCGGCGCTGGCCTCGGCGTGGTCGAGCTGACCGTCGCCCTGCACCACGTCTTCGACACCCCGGATGACCGCCTGATCTGGGATGTCGGCCATCAGGCCTATCCGCACAAGATCCTGACCGGCCGGCGCGACCGCATCCGGACCTTGCGCCAACCCGGAGGCCTCTCCGGCTTCACCAGGCGCAGCGAGAGCGAGTACGACCCCTTCGGCGCCGCTCATTCCTCGACCTCGATCTCGGCCGGGCTCGGCATGGCGGTCGCGCGCGATCTCGCCGGCAAGCCCAACAATGTCATCGCGGTGATCGGCGATGGAGCGATGTCGGCGGGCATGGCCTATGAGGCGATGAACAATGCCGGAGCGCTCGGCTCCAGGCTGATCGTCATTCTGAACGACAACGACATGTCGATCGCGCCGCCGGTGGGCGCGATGTCAGCCTATCTCGCGCGGCTGGTCTCTGGACGCACCTATCGCTCGCTCCGCGAGGTGGCAAAATATCTGGCGGAGAAACTGCCCCGCTTCTTCCACGAGAAGGCCAGGCGCACCGAGGAGTTCGCGCGCGGCTTCTGGACCGGTGGAACGCTGTTCGAGGAGCTCGGCTTCTATTATGTCGGGCCGATCGACGGTCACAATCTCGACCACCTGCTTCCGGTGCTGCGCAATGTCCGCGATGCGCAGAGCGGGCCGATCCTCGTCCATKTCGTGACGCAGAAGGGCAAGGGCTATGCCCCTGCCGAGGCGAGCGCCGACAAGCACCACGCCGTGGTGAAGTTCGATCCCGTCACCGGGCAACAGGCCAAGGCTCCTGCGAATGCTCCGAGCTATACCAAGGTCTTCGCCAATGCGCTGATCAAGGCGGCGCGCGCGGACGAGAAGATCGTTGCCGTCACCGCCGCCATGCCCTCGGGCACCGGTCTCGATGCATTCGGCAAGGAATTTCCCGGCCGGACCTTCGATGTCGGCATTGCCGAGCAGCATGCGGTGACCTTTGCCGCCGGCCTGGCAAGCGAGGGCTACAAGCCGTTCTGCGCGATCTACTCGACCTTCCTGCAGCGCGCCTATGATCAGGTCGTGCATGATGTCGCCATCCAGAAGCTACCGGTGCGCTTCGCGCTMGACCGGGCCGGCCTTGTTGGCGCTGATGGCGCGACCCATGCCGGGGCCTTCGATGTGGCCTATCTCGCCTGCCTGCCCGACATGGTGGTGATGGCCGCAGCCGACGAGGCGGAACTGACCCATATGGTTGCGACCGCCGCCGCCTACGATTCCGGGCCGATCGCCTTCCGCTATCCGCGCGGCGAAGGCGTCGGCGTGGAGATGCCGCAAACCGGCATTCCGCTCGAGATCGGCAAGGGCCGGATCGTCCGCGAAGGGTCACGCGTAGCCATTCTGTCGCTGGGCACACGGCTTGCGGAGAGCCTTGCGGCTGCCGAGTTGCTCGCTCAGCGCGGGCTCTCGACCACGGTCGCCGACGCACGCTTCGCCAAGCCGCTGGACGAGGCGCTGATCCTGCGGCTCGCCCGCGAGCACGAGATCCTGATCACCGTCGAGGAAGGCTCGGTTGGCGGCTTCGGCAGCCATGTCCTTCACCTGCTGGCGAGAACCGGAATGCTCGACGGCGGGTTGAAGGTGCGAACGCTGACATTGCCCGATCTTTATCAGGACCAGGACAAGCCGGATGTGATGTACGCGCTGGCCGGGCTCGACGCCGCAGGCATCGTGCGCAGCGTCGAGCAGGCGCTGGGCACGCCGGACGCCGTGCGCCGCGCCTGAGCGCGGGCGGCTGAAATCATGAAGAGCCGGGCGGACCAGCTTCTCGTCGAGCGCGGCTTCTTCGAGAGCCGCGCGCGGGCACAGGCGGCGATTGCTGCGGGCCTCGTCTCGGCGGGCGGCGTCACCGTGCGAAAAGCCTCTGACATGATCGCGCGCGATGCCGAGATCCTGGCCGAGGCACCGCATCCCTATGTCTCGCGTGGCGGCCTCAAGCTGGCGGCCGCGCTCGATGCCTTCGGCTTCGATCCGGCCGGGCTGACCTGCGTCGATGTCGGCGCCTCTACCGGTGGCTTCACCGACGTCCTGCTCCGGCGGGGCGCGAGCCGCGTGTTCGCCGTCGATGTCGGGCGGGACCAGCTTCATCCCAGCCTGAGAGGCCTTGCGCGCGTCACCAGCCTCGAAGCGCGCGATATCCGGGCGTTGGCGGCGGGAGAATTTGCCCCGGCTCCCGCGCTCGCCGTGATCGATGTCAGCTTCATCTCGCTGAGGCTTGTCCTGCCGACCGTTGCCGGCCTGTTGACGCCCGAGGCCCGGATCGCGGCGCTGATCAAGCCGCAATTTGAAGCCGGACGAGCGGCGCTCAAGAAGGGCGTGGTGCGCGATGAAGCCGTGCACGCCCAGGTCTGCGCGGAGATTTCGACGCTGTTCGCGGAACTGGGCTTCGCGGTCAGCGGCCCGATCCCCTCACCGATCGAGGGCGGCGACGGCAATCGCGAGTTTCTGATTGGCGGCTACCGGTCAGGTTAGATCAAACCGCAGATCACTTTTCGGGCCGATGCTTAGGACGCTAACTCAGTTCGCGAACAGGGCGTCGATATTGCTCTGCAGTGAGCGGACATCGAAGTCGTCGGTGTCGATCTGACCGTTGACGTTGATGAAGAGCGTGGTGTGACCGATCAGACTGCGCAACGCTCCAGCTGCGACCTCGACGACTGCCGCGACGTCCTCGCCTTCATCCAGATCCCCGAGCAGCGCGGTCGCCGCAGCGATCAACTGGCTCATGGTGCGGCAGAGCTCTTCGAAAGCCTCGATCTGACGAGCGTCGAGCTGGTCGTAGGCAGCAAGCGCCTCCGGTGCGCAGCGCAGCCGCGAGGTCTGGAAATGCTCGCGATAGCCGACTGCCCGCCAGCTGCGGAGCTCGTCGATGATGCCGCGATCCATCGGCACCAATTCGATCAGCATCAGCGCTTCGCCATAGCGATTGAGATAGTCGGTCGAGAGCGGGGGCTTCCCGGTCGGACCCAGCCGTTCATCCGCGTCAACGGCCAGCGCTCTCATCGCGGGGGCGGTCATCCTCAGGCCTCTGAATTGGCGGGACTATGCTCGACCAAACCCGAATAAAGTGTTGATCCGAGCGGTAATGCTTGGCACATCCAGCGCGACATGTGTGGTCGCTACGCCATTACCCTTCCGCCTCAGGCGATGCGCGAACACTTCGCCTATCCCGAGCAGCCCAATTTTCCGCCGCGCTACAACATCGCGCCGACGCAGCCCGTGCCTGTCATCCGCAATCATGAAGGCGGACGACAGTTCCTGCTGATGCGCTGGGGCTTCATTCCCGGCTGGGTCAAGGACACCAGGGACATTCCGCTGGTGATCAATATCCGCAGCGAGAGTGCACGCGAGAAGCCGTCCTTTCGCGCTGCTTTCAGCCGCAGGCGCTGCCTGATGCCGGTCGACGGCTTCTATGAATGGCATCGGCTAGACAAGGAGAGCCGCCCCTATCTGTTCCGCAAGCCGGATCACGGCCTCTTTGCCTTCGCCGCCCTGTGGGAGACCTGGCATTCGCAGGACGGTTCCGAGATCGACACGGTCGCGATGGTCACCGGTCCGGCCAACGGCCTGATGTCAGCCTTCCACCACCGCTGCCCCGTCATCCTCGCACCTGCGGATCACGCAGCCTGGCTCGATGCCAGCGCGCGCGACGACGATGTCGCAACGCTGCTGAAGCCTCCGGCGGAGGATTTGCTGGAAGCGGTCCGGATCGGGACCGCGGTGAACCGGGTCAGCAATGACGGGCCTGAAGTTCAGGCCCCCTATGACGCGGCAACGGAAAACCGGGCACCGCCCGCAAGGCCGCGCCGGCCGGTCGAGCCACCGGCGCAGGGAAGCCTGTTCTGAGAGGGTTGGCCGTGTGCAGCCAAGCCTGACGGGCTGTCGTCTTACAGCACGGCGCCGGGGTTCAGGATGCCCTGCGGGTCGAGCGTCGCCTTCAATGTCTTCATCAGCGCGAGTTCGACCGGATCCTTCACGCTCGGGAGCAAGTAGCGCTTGAGCCGGCCAATGCCGTGCTCGGCCGAGATCGAGCCATGCATCTCGGTGACGATGGCGTGGACGGAGCGATTGATCTCATTCCAGCGCGCCAGGAAGGCCTCCTTGTCGGCCCCGACCGGCTGGCTGACATTGAAATGGATATTGCCGTCGCCAAGATGGCCGAAGGGCACCGCGCGGCAGCCGGGGATCATCGCCTCGACCGTCGCAATGGCGCGAGCCAGGAAATCCGGCGTTGCGTGCAGCGGCACGGAAATGTCGTGCTTGATCGAGCCGCCCTCGAAACGCTGCACCTCCGACAGCATCTCGCGCAGCTTCCAGAAATCCTTGCGCTGTTCCAGCGAGCCGGCCAGCGCGGCATCGGTGATCAGGCCGTTTTCCAGTGCCTCGCCCAGGAAGGATTCGACAGCCTCATTGAGACCGACCGCGCTTTGAGCCGAAACTTCCATCAGCACGTACCAGGGCGACGGTTCCGAAAGCGGGTCACGGGTACCGGCCGCATGGCGCAGCACGAACTCAAGCCCGATGCGCGGCATGAGTTCGAAGGTCGTCAATGTGCCGCCCGCGCCGGCCTTGGCGGCGTTGAGCAAGGCCAGCGCCTCCACCGGCCCCGGCAGCGCAAGGAAGGCCGTGGCGCGCGCCGCGGGAAGCGGGAAGAGCTTCAGCACCGCAGCGGTGATGACGCCGAGCGTTCCTTCGGCTCCGATGAAGAGGTTCTTCAGGTCGTAGCCGGTATTGTCCTTGCGGAGTTGCCTGAGCCCGTTCCAGATGCGGCCGTCGGCCAGCACGACCTCGAGCCCCATGCAGAGCTCACGAGCATTGCCATAAGCGATCACGGCGGTGCCGCCCGCATTGGTCGAGAGATTGCCGCCAATGGTGCAGGTGCCCTCCGAGGCGAGCGAGAGCGGGAAGAGCCGCCCGGCAGCTTCAGCCGCCTCCTGTGCGCGCTGGAGCGTAACCCCGGCCTCGACGATCATGGTGTCGCCTTCGGCATCGACGGCACGAACCTTGTCGAGCCGCTGCAGCGAGAGAATGATCTCACGCCCGTCGGCAACCGGGATCTGCCCCCCGACAAGCCCGGTATTCCCGCCCTGCGGCACCAGCGTCGTCCCGGTCTCGGCTGCAAGCCTGACGATCGCCGCGACCTCCTCGGTCGAGCCCGGCCGCACGACTGCCGTCGCCTGGCCGCGAAACAGATCCCGCCATTCCTTGAGATAGGGCAGCATCGCATCAGGCTCGGCGATGATGTTGCGCGCGCCGACGATGCCGGCCATCCGGTCCAGAACTTGAGCGCTCATAGGGTCTCCGGGGTCACTTCTTGCCTGAGCGCCGAAACCGGGCGACCAGCTCTATGTGAGCGGAATACCGGAACTGGTCGACCGGCGTGACACCGTCCAGCGCATATCCGCCCGCGACCAGAAGCGCCGCGTCGCGTGCGAAGCTCCCGGCATCGCAGGAGACATAGACGACGGTCGCGACCTTGGACGCGGCCAGCCGCTTCACCTGCGCCTCCGCGCCTGCGCGAGGCGGATCGAGCACCACCGCATCGAAGCCGTTCAGCTCGGACTCAAGCAGAGGCCGGCGAAAGAGATCGCGTTGCTCGCCCGTGACGGCCTTCAGCCCTTGCGTTGCGCTCGCGGCCCTGAGCAAAGCCTGCACGGCTGCCTTGTCGCTCTCCAGCGCATGAACCTGCGCCTTCTCCGCCAGCCGGAAGGTGAAAGGTCCGCATCCCGCGAAAAGATCCGCCACGCGCTTCACCTTCGGCAGCGCATCGACGACGAGCGCAGCGAGACGCTCCTCGCCTTCCGCCGTCGCCTGGAGAAAACCGCCGGGGCCGGGCGCAACATAGGCTCGCCCCATGGCCTGCAAAGGCGGGCGGCGCTCGACGATGACATCGCCATGCATGGCGAGCCGGGCGAGATCGAGCCGTTCGGCCACCTCAGTCAGGGTGAGGCGCAGCTTGCCTCCGGCAGGGCCGTGGCCGCGAATATCGACATCGAGCCCGGCCTCGGAGGTCGTAACCTGAAGGTCAAGCGGCTTGTTCGAGCCCCCCAGCCGGTTGGCGAGCAGCTGCGCGACGGCAGGAGCGCGCGCAAGGCCGGGAGCCAGAACCGGACAGGCCTCGACGGCAATGAGGTCATGACTGCGGGCCATCATGAAGCCGACCATCATGCCCGCGCCTTCGCGCCGGGCGTGGAAGGTCACACGGCGCCGACCCACTCCATGCGCATCGACCACCGCCGCTACCGGCGCATCGATCCCGACACGGGCGAGCGCGGTCACGATCTGCTGCCGCTTCCAGTCCTGATAGAGTGCCGGAGGCATATGCTGCGCCGCGCAGCCGCCGCAGCGGGTAAAGAGCGGGCAGATCGCCGCCACCCGCGATTCAGCGGGCGCCAGGATCTCGACGAGTTGCGCGCGGTCGCCATCGCGAACGACCCGCACCGTCTCCCCGGGCAGGGTATAGGGCACGAAGACCGCCCCTTGGGACGTCTCGGCAATGCCGTCGCCGCGCTGGCCGAGATGCGCGATCGTGAGGGTTTCGTTCATGGCGAGAATGGACATGCGGATTTACGTTTGTGACCTTCGGTTTAGGTTCGCCTATCAGGTTGAACCGAAAGAGGGAAATTCGGTCGCCCAATCCACGCAATTCGAAAAATTCTTCCCGTGAAACGAGAAGAAAATTCTCTATCTTGACGTGCAGCGCCGCTCCGGCCCGACCGGAGACGCGTCTCGGCCCGAGGAGCGATTTCCATCATGACGATCCGCAACGGTGTCATCGAAGCCATCGGCAATACGCCCCTGATCAAGCTCAAGCGTGCCTCGGAGATGACCGGTTGCACGATCCTGGGGAAGGCCGAGTTCATGAACCCGGGGCAATCCGTCAAGGACCGCGCCGCCCTCGCGATCATACGCGATGCCGAGGCGCGCGGCCTCCTGAAACCCGGCGGCGTGATCGTCGAAGGCACGGCCGGCAATACCGGCATCGGGCTTGCCCTCGTCGGCAATGCACTTGGGTATCGCTCGGTGATCGTGATCCCCGAGACGCAGTCGCAGGAAAAGAAGGACATGCTGCGGCTTGCCGGCGCGACGCTGGTCGAGGTGCCTGCGGTCGGCTACGCCAATCCCAATAATTACGTGAAGGTCTCGGGCCGTCTCGCCGAGGAACTGGCGAAGAGTGAGCCGAACGGCGCGATCTGGGCCAACCAGTTCGACAACATCGCCAATCGGCAGGGGCATATCGAGACGACCGGGCCGGAGATCTGGCGACAGACCGACGGTAAGGTCGACGGCTTCATCTGCGCGGTCGGCACCGGCGGCACGCTTGCCGGCGCCGCGATCGCGCTGAAGGGTTTCAACCCAAAGATCCGCATCGGCCTTGCCGATCCGATGGGGGCGGCCCTGCATTCCTGGTTCACGACCGGCGAATTGAAGGCGGAAGGCTCCTCGATCACAGAGGGCATCGGTCAGGGCCGGATCACCCGGAATATCGAGGGCGCTCCGATCGACGTCTCCTTCCAGATCCCTGACGAGGAGGCGATCCCGCTCGTCTTCGAACTGCTGGAGCATGAAGGGCTTTGCCTCGGCGGTTCTTCCGGCATCAATGTCGCCGGCGCGATCAGGCTGGCAAAGGAGATGGGTCCGGGCCACACCATCGTGACCATCCTCGCCGATTACGGCACACGCTATCAGTCAAAGCTGTTCAATCCGGAATTCCTGCGCTCGAAGGGCCTGCCCGTTCCTGGCTGGCTGACGCGCGGCAGCGAGGGCCTGAAGGACGTGATGGCCCGCGTGCTGGCGTGACACCGTGCTGCTGAACCGCAGGACATTGGATGGCATCGCAGCCGGGCGCGTCACGCTTGTGTTCCGCCGCTGGCGCCGGCCCAGCGTCAGGGCGGGCGGCACGCTCCTGACGAGCATCGGCCTGCTGGCGATCGAGGATGTCGATCCGGTCGCGGAGATCAGCGAGGACGACGCGCGTGCCGGAGGACATGTCATGCGTGAAAGCCTGCTTGCAGAGCTTTCGAGCCGCGAGGGCCAGCTCTACCGGATCCGCCTGCGGCTTGCCGGGCCAGATCCACGCATCGCCTTGCGGGCKGAGGCCGAGCTTGGCGAGCCGGAGATGCACGACATCGAAACGCGCCTCATGCGCCTCGACGCGCGCCGGGCCTGGACGCTGGCGACGCTCGCACTGATCGCGGCTCATCCGGCACGGCGCGCACCAGAGCTTGCGGCACTGCTTGGCAGAGAAACCCTTCCGTTCAAGCAGGATGTGCGCAAACTCAAGGCGCTCGGGCTGACGGAAAGCCTGACGAGCGGCTATCGCCTGTCGCCGCGCGGAGAGGCGCTGCTCCAGCGCCTCTCGCCCCGATGACGGAGCAGCGATCTACTGGATCGGCTTGACGCTGCTCATGATCGTGTCGATCGCCTTGCCATGCTTCGTGCGCTCCTCATCGGAGCCCCAGAGCGTCAGCATGATCATGCGGTTCTTGCCGGCCGACATCATGATGAACTCGACTGTCGTCGGCCCGTTGTCGTCGCTGGTTTCGAACTGGAAGATGGTCGCAGGAATGCCATTCAGAGGCGCCTCGGCCTTCTTCGGCGGCACCTTCTTGATGTTGTTCTCCTTCATCCACTTCTCGTTATTGTCCAGCATCGCTTCGACATCGCGGGCGCTGGCATATTCGACGGAGAAGAAGACGTCCTTGCCGGGAGACTGGGCGGAGTAGCCATAGGCGATCTCCTCGGTGGCCCAATTGTCCGGCACGGTGATGGTGACGGCAGGATCCTTGTCGGGAACCGCGAAATTGCGCGCATGGGCCGATGTCGCGAGCACGCCCAGAAGGGCGACCGCCGCCAGAATTCGCTTCATGTGATGTTGGTCCAAGGAAGCTTCCGGCACAGCGCCTGGAAAGCCCCTGACCTTTGGCCATTATCGCGGGCCGGGCAATCTTCAATCCAGGCGTCAGAGCCACTTTTTCCAGCGGAATAAGACATAGGGCACCACGGCCGCGACGATCATCATGCCGACCGCGATCGGGTATCCGAACTGCCAATCCAATTCCGGCATCGTCTTGAAGTTCATGCCGTAGACCGAGGCGATCAGCGTCGGCGGCATCAGGGCGACGGCGACGACCGAGAACAGCTTGATGATCTTGTTCTGCTCGATGCTGACCAGACCCAGCGTGGCATCGAGCATAAATTGCAGCTTGCTCGAGAGGAAGGTCGCGTGCTCCTCGATGGCCTGGACGTCGCGAATCGAGGTCCGCCATTCCGGTGCGAAGCCGCTCGCGGCCTTCTTCGGCCGCTTGTAATTGGCCGACAGGAAGAGCAGCACGCGCTCGATTGCCACCATGCTCTCGCGCACATTCGAGATGATGTGCTCGTACTGGCCGATTTTCTGGATCACGCCCTGATAGGCGCTGCCCTGCTCGACCTCGGCCGCCTTGCCGTCGAAGATCCGGCGCGAGGCACCGTCGATCTTGTCGCCGACACCGCGCAGCACCTCGGCGGCTCGGTCGACGATGGCCTCGATCAACCCTTCCATGATGGCTTCTGGCTGCATGCCGCAGCCGCCCGGCTTGGCGACCCGGTTGAGAAAGATGCCGAAGGCACCGGGCTCGTCATAGCGCACGGTCACCAGCGCCTTCTCGGTCAGGATGAAGGTGACGTCCGCCAGCTTGGGGACATTGCTGTCCGACTGGCAGATTACCCGCGCCGTCATGTAATGGGCGCCGTTCTCGGTATAGATGATCTCGGACGGCTCGAGGTCATGCATCTCCTCGCGCGTCGGGATCGAGATGCCGAGATGGGCCTCGACCCGCTTGTCGTCCGTGGAGGTCGGATTGAGGAGATCGATCCAGACGGCTCCCACCGGGATCGGCTCATCCTCCGAGAGCGGGCGATGGGCCAACCGGTCGCCATGGTCGGGGCAGATGCTGTGGATCAGGAGCATAGGGGAGCGACTCGTCGGCAGCCGACAGGCCGCTTTGCTGCAGGGCAGGAACTCCAAGCCACCAACGATGTCAAACCGATGACGCGCCTCGCGGCGCGCTTCACACCCCGCCCTTCACACCGGCTGGCGGCTTGCTGTCGGCGGGCACGAAGAAGTCCGGCATCAGCGGCACTGACGGATCGACGCGGTAGGCCGAAAAGTCGGTGACGCCTTCGCCGGCCATGAAGCTGTCGTCGATCAGGAAATTGCCGGAAAACTGCCGCGACGACTTCAGGAAGATCATATGCGCCGCATCGGCCAGGATCTCGGGCGTGCGGCTCGCCTGCACCATCTTGTCGCCGCCGAGCAGATTCTGGACGGCCGCTGTCGCGATGGTGGTGCGGGGCCAGAGTGCGTTGACCGCGATGCCCTTCGGGGCGAGTTCGCCGGCCAGGCCCAGCACGCACAGGCTCATGCCGTATTTCGCGATGGAATAGGCGAGATGCGGCGCGAACCAGTGCGTCTTCATGTCGAGCGGCGGCGAGAGCATCAGGATATGCGGGTTCTCCGCCTTCTCCAGATGCGGGATCGCATATTTCGAGACCATGAAGGTGCCGCGCGTGTTGATCTGGTGCATCAGATCGAAGCGCTTCATGTCGGTCATCTGCGTGTTGGTCAGATTGATCGCGCTCGCATTGTTCACGACGATGTCGATGCCGCCGAAGGTGGCTGCCGTCTTGGCAATGGCGTCCGCGACCGCAGCCTCATCGCGCACATCGACCATCAGCGGCAGGCATTTTCCGCCGGCGGCCTCGATTTCGGCGGCGGCGGTATGGATCGTGCCCGGCAGCTTCGGATGCGGCTCGGCCGTCTTCGCGGCAATGGTGACATTGGCGCCGTCGCGGGCCGCCTTGAGCGCGATCGCGAGCCCGATGCCGCGCGAGCCGCCGGTGATGAAGAGCGTCTTGTTCTTGAGCGACATGGTCTCTCTCCCTCTCAATCTGGAATGGTGAAACGGTCCGGCTGAGTGCCGTCCTTATCGGTGAAGCCATAGGCTCGCGCGAGATCGGCAACATGCAGCACGGTCCCGGCGTGCCGGTTGACATCGGGATCAGCGGCGAGCGCGGCGACGGCCCTGCCGGCATAGAGTGGCGTCTCCGTCGTCTCGGCCGCCATGCCGGCATCCTGCACGCGCTCGGTCAGGACATGGCCGGGCGAGAGGCCGAGCGCGGTGACACCGTAAGGCCTGAGTTCCTGCGCCATGGCGAAGGTCAGCCGGTTCATCGCAGCCTTGGCGAGATCGTAGACGACATCGCCGAGATAGCCCGCACCGGTATCGAAACCCACGGTGACGATCAGCCCCTTGCGCATCTGGACCATGGCCGGCGCAACGGCCTTCGCCAGCAGGAGCTGCGCATAGACGCCACTCTCGAAGCCCTGGCCCAACCGTGCAGCCGGGCGGCGCCAGAACGGCGTGCCAAAGGCCGATCCGTCGGGGTACCTGTCGCCGTCATAGCCCTCATTGCCGCCCCAGACCGCATCGACGACGCAATCGAGCCGGCCGAAGCGTCGCAGAGCCCAGGAGACAAGCTGATCGACCTCGCGCTCCTGCGTATGGTCGCAGCGATAGGGATGCCCTTTGCCGCCGGCCGCCTCGACCTCGCGCGCCGTGTCCTCAAAAGTCTCCGGCCGCTGGTCCGTGCKGGGGCCGGCCTCGCTGGAGCGGCCGGTAACGATGACGGTTGCCCCTGCTTCGCCCAGGGCCCGCGCGATGCCGCGCCCCAGGCCGCGCGAGGCTCCCGCAACGAGGCAGATGCGGCTAGCGAGCGGCGCTGCCGCAAGGTCGGCGCTGGTCACCACCGGAGCGACAATTCCGGTAGCGCAGGCATCGGCAATCCTCTAGACGGACCGTCCCCCGAATCAGGAGAGCCGGAATGGACAGCGCAGACGTCGCCGCCTGCTGGGAGGCCAATGCCGAAACCTGGACGCGCCATGCGCGCGCCGGCTACGACCTTTATCGGGATGCCCAGAACACGCCGGCCTTCATGGCGAACCTGCCCTCTGTCGCCGGGCTCGAGGGGCTCGACATCGGCTGCGGCGAAGGCGCCAATACGCGCCGCATTGCGCAGGCCGGCGCGCGGATGACCGGCATCGATATCGCGCCGACCTTCATTCGGCATGCACGGGAGGCGGAAGCGGTCGCTCCGCTCGGCATCGCCTACCAGGTCGCCGACGGCATGGATCTGCCCTTCGCCGGCGGGAGTTTCGATTTCGCGACCGCCTTCATGTCCCTGATGGATATGCCGCGGCAGGATCGCGTCCTGGCCGAAGCCGAACGCGTCCTGCGACCCGGCGGCTTCCTGCAATTCTCGATCCTGCACCCTTGCTTCGCCACGCCGTTCCGGCGGGTTCTGCGCCACGAGAACAAGACCGTACTCGGGATCGAGGTGCGCGAGTATTTCCGCGCCACCGATGGCGAGATCGAGACCTGGCGCTTCGGCGCTGCGCCCGAGCATGAGAAGGCCAAGGTCGAGCCGTTCAAGGTGCCGCGCTTCCACCGCACACTGAGCGAGTGGGTCAACCTCCTCATCACGACGAGCTTCACCATCGAGCATATGCACGAGCCGACGGTCGATGCCGAAACGGCGGCGCGCGAGCCCTATCTCGCGGATACCCGCGTCGCGCCGCTGTTCCTGCACATGCGCGTGCGCAAGGCCGGCTGAGGCGCACGGCGCCCCGTTCACGCGGCGAAGACCATGTCGGCCTCGGTCACGGCGCCAGCGCCTTCCGTCACGGCGAGTTCCAGCCCCGGGGCCTCGATGGCGCCATGCTCGGCAAAGAAGCGGGCAGTCGCCACGGCTGCGGCGCCGCCTTCCTCAGTGCGCATGGCGAGCGCCTTCTTCGCCAGCCCGGTTCCACCCTGCGCCAGCGCGAAGAGCTTGAGATAGGGCGTCGCACCGGCGAGCACCTCGGCAGGTTTCGCCCCCATGGTCGCGAGCATCCACTCGGTTGCACGCTCCAGCGCGTCGACCGCGCTCTTCAGCCGATCGGCGGTGCGGCCGAAGCCGGGCGTGTTGGCCGCCGCAACCTCGTCCGCCACGCCCCGCATCTCGGCGATCAACGCCCTGACGGCATCGCCGCCGGACAGCGGCAGCTTGCGCTGCACGAGATCGATGGCCTGGATGCCGTTGGTCCCCTCGTAGATCGTGGCGATGCGGGCATCGCGCAGATGCTGGGCCGCGCCGGTCTCCTCGACATAGCCCATGCCGCCATGGACCTGGATGCCTGTCGAGGCGACTTCGACGCCGATATCCGTCGCATAGGCCTTCGCCACCGGCGTCAGAATCGCGGTGCGTTCGGCGGCCTGCTTGCGCTTGCCGATATCGGTCTCGCGATGCGAACGATCGAGCGCTTCCGCGACCATGTAGGCAATCGCACGCGCCGCCTGCGTCTTGGCCCGCATCTCCATCAGCATACGGCGAATGTCGGGATGCACGATGATCGGGCTCATCGGCGCGCCTTTCGGCGCATCGAGTGCCGCGCCCTGCTTGCGTTCATGCGCGAAGGCGAGCGCCTGCTGATAGGCCCGCTCGGCGATGGCGACGCCTTGGAGCGCCACGTTCAGCCGGGCGTTATTCATCATCGTGAACATGCAGGCGAGGCCACGGTTCTCCTCGCCGATCAGCCAACCGATCGCTCCGCCATTGTCGCCATAGGCCATCGAGCAGGTCGGTGAGGCATGGATGCCGAGCTTGTGCTCGATCCCGGAGCAGCGCAGGTCGTTATGGCCGCCGAGCGTTCCATCTGCGTTGACGAGGTATTTCGGCACGAGGAAGAGCGAGATGCCGCGTGTGCCGGGAGGCGCATCGGGCAGTCGGGCAAGGACGAGATGCACGATATTCTCGGTCATGTCGTGCTCGCCATAGGTGATGAAGATCTTCTGGCCGGTGATGCGATAGGTGCCGTCCCCGGCGCGCTCGGCCTTCGAGCGCAGCGCGTTGAGGTCGGAGCCGGCCTGCGGTTCGGTGAGGTTCATCGTACCCATCCACTCGCCGGAGACGAGCTTGGCGAGATAGGTCTCCTTCAGTTCCGCCGAGCCATGGGTATGCAGTGCCTCGATCGCACCGACGGTGAGCAGCGGACCAAGCGCGAAGGCGAAGGCGGCGGAGTTCCACATCTCGGTGCAGGCCGACTGCACCAGCGCCGGCAGGCCCTGCCCGCCATAGGCTTCCGGAGCCGGCAGTGCGTTCCAGCCAGCCTCGGCCCAGGCCTTGTAGGCCTCCTTCCAGCCGGGCGGCGTGGACACCGCGCCATCCCTCAGCGTCGAACCGACCTTGTCGCCGACCATATTGAGCGGCGCGATCACATCGCCCGCAAATTTCGCCGCCTCGCCGAGGATCGCTTCGGTCATTCCGCCGTCGAGCTCGGGGGCCAGGCCATCGGCAACGAGCCGGTCCAGCCCTGCCACATGGCGCAAGGTGGCGACGATGTCCTCGACCGGGGCGCGATAGCTCATGGCCTTCTCCCTGAATGCCCTGCCCGCCTGGCAATGTGCCGGCGCAAGGTCTGCTGCCGTCGTTATGCGTTGACGGCGATGTTAGCGACKAACTATCCCCTTCGCCACGCGCCAGCCTCACGACTTTCCGCCATACGCACTGCCGCACAACACAGTTTATATATGAACCATTCCAGGTCAACGGGCTCCGGGATACGTCCGACCCGCATTCTGCAGGCCGATGCCGAAGGCATTGCCGAGGCCGCGCGCCTGCTGCGCGCCGGAGGCCTCGTCGCGCTGCCGACGGAGACCGTCTATGGATTGGCGGCCGACGCGACATCCGGCCACGCCGTCGCCGGCATCTATGCGGCAAAGGAGCGGCCGAGCTTCAATCCGCTGATCTCACATCTGCCGAGCGTCGAGGCAGCGCGGCGCGAGGGCCTGTTCGACGCCAATGCGCTGGCACTGGCAAAGGCCTTCTGGCCGGGCCCCTTGACGCTGGTGGTGCCGGCTTCGTCCGCCTGCCAGGTCAGCGAGCTGGCACGCGCCGGGCTTGCCTCCGTCGCGTTGCGCGTGCCGTCGCATCCGCTTGCCCATGCCATTCTCGAAGCAGCCGGACGCCCGATCGCCGCACCCTCCGCCAACCGGTCGGGCCGGGTCAGCGCCACCAGCGCAGAGCATGTGCTGGCCGATCTCGATGGCCGGATCGATGCCGTGGTCGATGCCGGGCCGGCCGAGGTCGGTGTCGAGTCGACGATCATCGCCTGCCTCGATGGGGCGCCCAGGCTGCTTCGACCGGGCGGCGTCTCCCGCGCGGCGATCGAGGGCGTGATCGGCCGCCCGCTGGTGCTCGCCGGCGAGGCTGGCGCCGCACCCATTTCGCCCGGACTGCTCGCCTCGCATTACGCGCCCGCTGCCGCGGTGCGGCTGGACGCCGAAGCGCCCCGCACCGGAGAAGCCTGGCTCGGCTTCGGACCGGAGCCAGCGGGCTTCGTCGCGCCGGCGATTTCGCTCAACCTGAGCCCGCGCGGCKATCTCGCGGAAGCTGCAGCCAATCTCTTCGGCTACATGCGCCAGCTCGATGCGCAGGGCCCCAAGGCGATTGCGATCGCATCGGTGCCCGCGCACGGCCTCGGGGAAGCCATCAACGACCGATTGAGGCGCGCTGCGGCACCGCGCTGAGCCCCGCAAACAGCGCCTTGCAATTGCGCAAGATATCGCGATGCTGCCGCCGCAACCGGAGCCTGCGTCGATGAAGTCCAATCTCGCCTGGGATGATTTCAGGCTGGTCAAGGCGATCGCCGATCACGGCGGGCTGACGGGTGCGGCTGCTGCTCTCGGGGTCAATCATTCCACCGTGTTCCGCCGGCTCGGGCAGATCGAGGAACAGCTCGGCCTGCCCCTCTTCGAACGCCACAAGACGGGCTATGTCGCTACCTGCGCCGGCGAAGAGATGGCCGTCCTGGCGAGCCGCATGGAGGAGGATGTCACCGCCTTCGACCGCCGCCTGGCCGGGCGCGATGTCGCTCCTTCCGGCGAGGTCCGCGTCACCACGACCGACACGCTCTTCCTCAACATGCTGCTGCCGATCTTCGCGGCGTTCCGCCAGGCGCATCCGGCGATCCGGCTGGATGTCGCCATCGGCTACCAGACGCTCAACCTCTCGAAGCGCGACGCCGATGTCGCGATCCGGGCCAGCGATTCGCCCGGGGAGACCCTGGTAGGGCGCCGGCTCGCGACGCTGAACTGGGCGATCTATGGCCGCAGCGAGGACGGGCTCACCTCGGAGGAAGCCGCCGATCCTGCCGTTCTCTTCGAACGGGACTGGGTCACGCTCGGCGACCAGCTCGGTTATGTAAAGGCGGCACGCCATGTCCGCGACCATGTCGCGCCGGAGCGGATCGCGCTCAAATGCTCGGCGGTACTCGGCCTCACCGAAGCCGTCGAACAGGGGATCGGCATCGGCCCCCTGCCCTGCTTCATCGCCGATCAGCGCCCCAGCCTGACGCGCCTGACGGCGCCCAATCCGGATTTCTCGACCGGGCTATGGATCCTGACCCATCCCGATATCCGCAACGCGCCGCGGGTGCGTGCCTTCATGGACTTTTGCGGAAACGAACTCGCGAAGCACCGCGGCCTGATCGAAGGGACGGGGTGAGCCTTGGATCGCCGTGCGTCCTACCGGACGCAATGTGGCGATCCCTCTCTAGCCCACCTCGACCACCACCCGGCCCCGCACCTTGCCCTCGACGATCGCCTTGCCGGTCTCGATCACGCTCTCCAACGGAATCGTCGAGGTCATGGCAGCAAGCTTGTCGCGATCGAGATCGGAAGCCAGCCGCGCCCAGGCCTCGAGCCTGCGTGGTTTCGGGCACATCACCGAATCGACTCCGAGCAGCGAGACGCCTCGCAGGATGAAGGGTGCCACCGAAGCCGGCAGATCCATGCCCTGGGCCAGGCCGCAGGCAGCAACGGCGCCGCCATAGCGGGTCATCGCCAGCAGATTGGCGAGCGTATGCGAGCCGACCGCGTCGACGCCGGCGATCCAGCGCTCCTTGGCCAGCGGCTTGCCGGGGTTGGAGAGTTCGTTGCGGTCGATGATCTCGGCCGCGCCGAGACCCTTGAGATAGTCGGCCTCCTCGGCGCGGCCGGTCGAGGCGATGACATGCCAGCCCGCCTTCGCCAAAAGCGCGATCGCGACCGAGCCGACGCCGCCGGCCGCACCGGTGACCACAACCGGGCCATCAGCGGGTTTCAGCCCGTGCTTCTCCAGCGCCAGCACGCAGAGCATCGCGGTGTAGCCCGCGGTACCGATCGCCATGGCGTCGGCCGGGGTCATGCCGGCCGGCAGCGGCACCAGCCAGTCACCCTTGACCCGGCTCTTCTGGGCATAGGCGCCAAGATGGGTCTCACCCGTGCCCCAGCCATCCAGGATGACGAGATCGCCCGGCTTGAAATCGGGGTGGCTGGAGGTCTCGACCCGGCCGGAGAAATCGATCCCGGGAATCATCGGCCAGCGCCGGATCACCGGCGCCTTGCCAGTGATCGCGAGCCCGTCCTTGTAGTTCACGGTCGAGTGCGTGACGCGGACGGTGACGTCACCTTCCATCAGATCGGCTTCGGCGAAATCCGTAAAGGCGAGGTTCGGGCCGGTTTCGCCCTTCGTCGCGACGAGCGCCTTAAAGCTGGACATGCATCACTCCTGTCGTGCCAACTGGTCACGACAGGAGTGGAACGAGCCCGGGCAATCCGCAAGGCGCAAGCATGTGCGCCTTTGCCTCGTCCCGATCAGGCGGGCTGCGGCACCGCGCGCGTCACAGGCTTCTCGACGATCGGCAGGTTGATCAGGGCGGAGGCGACGCCCAGAGCGACCGAAAGCCACCAGAC
This sequence comes from Allobosea sp. 05T439, assembly GCF_056396005.1. Taxonomy (NCBI): domain Bacteria; kingdom Pseudomonadati; phylum Pseudomonadota; class Alphaproteobacteria; order Hyphomicrobiales; family Alloboseaceae; genus Allobosea; species Allobosea sp. 05T439. The sequence continues at coordinate 49,404 of NZ_JBFTKP010000010.1, forward strand.
GATCTCGTAGGAGCCGGTGCGCTCATAGAGGATGCCACCGAGAAGCACGCCGAGGAAACCGCCGACCTGATGCGAAAAGAAGGCGAAGCCATAGAGCATCGCCATGTATTTCGTGCCGAACATCAGCATGACCAGCGAGGAGGTCGGCGGCACGGTCGAGAGCCAGAACAGGCCGATCACGACGCCGAAGGCCAGCGCGGTGGCCGGGCTTGCCGGCAGCAGGATGAAGGCGGCGATGGCAACCGCCCGCCCCAGATAGATCCAGGCCAGCAAATGGCGCTTCGGCATGCGGGAGGTCAGCCAGCCGGAGCCGAGAGAACCCGCCGCATTCGCGAGACCGATCACGGCAAGTGTCCAGCCGCCGACCCAGGCGGGCATTCCCGCATCCTTGAGATAGGCCGGCATATGCGCGGTGATGAAGGCGAGCTGGAAGCCGCAGGTGAAGAAGCCGAGCACGAGCAGGACGTAACTGCGATGCTTGAAGGCCTCCGTCAGGGCCTGCGTGACGCTCTGGTTCGGCAAGTTGACGGCCGAAGCAACCTGCCTGGCCTCTCCGGTCTTGCGCGTTCCCAGCATGATGGCGAGCGGCATCACCAGCAGCACCGAGCCGGCGAAGACGACAAGCGCCTGATGCCAGCCGATCTGCTCGATCATGATGTTGCCGATCGGCGGGAACAGGAACTGGCCGAAGGAGCCGGCCGCGGTCCCGGCACCGAATGCCATCGGGCGCCATTGCTCCGGCAGCAGCTTCCCGAAGGCAGCCAGCACGAGATTGAACGAACAGGCCGAAAGGCCGAAGCCGATCAGCACACCGGCGCCGAGATGCATCGTCATCGGCGTCGTGGCATAGGCCATGACGACGAGGCCGGCGGCATAGAGCAACGCACCGAAGCACAGCACCCGCACCGTACCGAACCGGTCGGCCACGGCGCCGGCAAAGGGAGCGCCGAGGCCCCAGAGCAGGTTCTGCAGGGCAATGGCGATACTGAACGTGTCGCGCCCCCAGCCGAATTCCAGCGTCATCGGGATCTGGAACAGACCGGCGCTGGCGCGGGGGCCGAAGGTGATCAGCGCGATCAGACAGCCGGCAGCGACGACGATTTCAGGCGCGTATCTGCGCCCAGTGGCCGCACTCATTGGGAGCTCCGACAATAGGACAGAAGGAGAGCAAGTTTAAACGTGTGGCTGCACGTTATCGTTTCGTCCCGCGCCGCAACAATGTCTTTTCGTGAAATTCCACATCACGGCCGCACATGGAACGCGGGTCGCCGAAGAACGCGCGCCGGAGCGCGGCATTAACCGGCTCTCAACCCTACCGGATGGATAACGGGATCGTCGAAAAGCGCGCCTTGGCTGCGCGGCCGACCCCCGGTGTTGTCAAGGCGGGCAGAGCGTTGAGTCAGTTGCGGTTACGGCGTCGCACGAGGCGAATCAGGGCGTTGGGTCTGAAATGGGCCCTGGCCACGGTCGCGCCCTGGGCGCTGTCCGTCGGGCTGCTGGTTTCCTTCACCGCATCCGCCGGGCAAAATCACGACGGCGACGCAATTCCCTATTCCATGCTGCGGCGCGCGGCGCCCTCGCCCGAATCCGTGCTCGAGGAAGGCCCTTCGATGCTGGTTGCGGCCAGCGCCTTCCGCCTGCCGGGCCTCACGCTGTCATCCTCGATCCAACAGGCTCATCTCTCCTTCGACGACCCCGAACGGCGTATCGCCATCGATCCGCGCCAGCCGCGCGAGGACATGAAGCGCACGGCAAGCGCCTTCCCCGAGGTCGACCGCAGCGCCAAGGGCGACCTGCTGCCGGGCCTGCGCCCGGGCCTGACGCTTACCCCGCAGCCACGCGAGCTCGAACGTGTCGTCTTCGGCGACAACCAGCCGGGCCTGATTTCGGGCGGCTTTGCGCTCGACGCCGTACGCGAGGGCGAAAGCAGCGACGGTCCGCAAGTGGGGTTCGAGCCCTATGCCAATGACGAGGGACTGACCGACCCAGCCCTCTCGGACTCCTCGCCGAGCTCGCCGAAGCGGATCATCACCTCGCCGCGGGAAGCCGAGCTGCATCTCGAGAGCATCGACGGCTCGACGCCCTCGGTTCCGCAGCCCTCAGCACGGGCCTCATCGACTCCGGCCGTGAACTACAGCGTCGCCACCATCGCGCCGACGACGCCGCCGGCCGTGGCCGCCGCACGGCCCGCCGCCATCGGCAAGGCCGCCGCTCCCGCAACCAGCGTCGCGCGCAAGAGCGATCCGGGGCCGAAACAGATTTATACCGGGCTGATCCTGCCGGAGAACATGGCGCGCGAGCAGCGCTGCCTCGCCGAAGCCGTCTATTTCGAGGCTCGTTCGGAATCCGAGGAAGGCCGGGCTGCGGTCGCGCAGGTCGTGCTCAACCGGGTGAAGAGCGGGCTTTATCCGGACTCGGTCTGCGGCGTGGTCTACCAGAACCGGAACCGCTACCTCGCCTGCCAGTTCACCTTCGCCTGCGAGGGCAAGTCGCTGCGAATCACCGAGCCCGAGCCGTGGCGCGCCTCCGTGCGCATCGCACGCGAGGTCTTTGAGGGCACGACCTATCTCGCGGATGTCGGCGCCTCCACTCATTACCACGCGGACTATGTTCGGCCGTACTGGGCCAAGAAGCTGAAGAAAATGGACGTGATCGGCCGGCACGTCTTCTATCAGCTGAGGCCGGGCCAGACTTAGTCTATCCTGAATTTTCAACCGCGGGCCCTGACTCCAAACAGATTGAATACCGGGCTTGTTTGCGAGAATGCGGGATCTTGGCTTGCGAGAGCGGGGCTGCATCGAGGCGCCTCTGGTCGGCCCGGAGGTCACCCTACGGGAGGGGCCACCTGCCCTGGAAACCTCTGTCGGCTCCATGAGGTGCTCAGCGAAAGCCACTGCGCCAGGACCTGATCCTTCCGGGCAGCGCCAGGCCGGACATGCAGGACGCTCGTGAAAGTCGTCCTGTCAGCTTGACCCGGCCCGTCGCTTGGAATTGCATCTATGATGCCTGATGCCTCAGAACCGCGCGTGAATTGAATGCAGCTTCAGTCCCTGATTACCTGCCCGCATTGCGGACACGCGGCTGCCGAGACGATGCCGACCGACGCCTGCCAGTTCTTCTACGAATGCAAGGGATGCGGTGCGGTGCTCAGGCCGAAGCAGGGCGATTGCTGCGTGTTTTGTTCCTATGGCTCGGTTCCCTGCCCGCCCATTCAGGAGGCTGTGAACGGAGGATCCGGCAACCTGTCCTGCTGCGCCTCTCCTGGTCCGAGCGGAACGTGATCTGAGCCCGGGGATACAGCCCGAAGCTGCGTCCATCTCGGCTGCACGCTGAACGAAACCGTTCTTGCCACGGTGCCCGGCCGGGACTTGCGGCCCGCTCTACCCTTGAGTCGGCAGGCTTCCGCTGCGTAGGGCTCGCCGGCCTGCCGCCTTTGCATTCCAATTCAGTATTCGAGGCCTTGCCGGATGCCGCCGATCATGGTTAATTTTACCTTGTTTTAGCGTTTACCTTGCGTTCATCACTTCCGGCTGGCTTTCTGCCTCCAACACGGCGGCGCCAKGACGCCGCCGGGGAGTTCGGAGTCAGACATGCGAKGCAAGGTGTTTTCCGCTTCCGCATTGGCCGCTTCGGTGGCTGCGGCCGCGCTGCTGCTCGGCGCCCAGGGCGCCCAGGCTGGCGGTGGCTGCTATGGCTCCGCCTGCTACACGCTGCAGCAGTTGCCCCCGGTCTATGGCACGATCAACGAGACCTATGTCGCGCGCCCGGCCCAGACGCAGTCGCGCATCATTCCGGCCGAATATGAATACGTCACCGAGCAGGTGATGGTGCATCCGCAGCGGGTCATCCCGCGCTATCGCCCGGCCCAGTACAGCACGGTTGCCGAACAGGTCCTGATCTCACCGGCGGGGCGTCGCTGGGAGGTGAGCCGCGATCTCTATGGCAACGTCACCGGTTGCTGGGTCGATGTTCCCGCGCGCTACGGCATCCAGCAGCGTACGGTCGAGATCAGCCCGGCGAGTACCGATTACGAGACCCTGCCCGCCGTCTATGGCCAGCGTCAGCGCAAGGTCATGGTGCGCCAGACGCAGGTCGTGCACGAGACGATCCCCGCTCTCTACGAAACCCGCCAACGCCAGGTGCTGATGAGCCCTGGCTCGCAATACTGGGCGCGCGGCCGCTATTGAGTTCACGCCTACCAAGAGTTTAGACGCAGACCCTTTTAACCACGGAAACGACCTTACGCCCCGGCTTCGGCCGGGGCTTTTTTCATGCGATCTCGATATCGAGCCCGAGGTCGAGCACGCTGGCGGAATGGGTCAGGGCGCCCACCGAGATCATGTCGACGCCGGTCGCCGCAATCGCCGCGACGGTGTCGAGCGTGATGCCGCCGGAGGCCTCGACCTTCATGCGGCCGCCGACCATCGCAACGCCCGTGGTCAGATCCGCAACGGACATGTTGTCGAGCATGACGATGTCGGCCCCCTCGGCGAGGACCTCCTCGAGCTGGGCCAGGGTATCGACCTCGATCTCGATCTTGACGAAGTTACCGGCCTGGCGCTTGGCCGCCTGCAAGGCCGGGCGAATGCCGCCGGCGACGGCGACATGATTGTCCTTGATCAGGACGGCGTCATCGAGCCCATAGCGATGGTTGCCAGCGCCACCGCAGCGAACGGCGTATTTCTCGAACGCGCGCAGGCCTGGCGTGGTCTTGCGGGTGTCGACGATCATCGCCTTCGTGCCCGCGGCCTTGGCTACATAGGCCGCTGCCAGTGTAGCGATGCCCGAGAGCCGCCCCATGTAATTCAAGGCGACACGCTCTGCCGAGAGGACAGAGCGGGCCTCCCCCTCGATGCGAGCCACAATGGCGCCGGGTTCGAGCCTGTCGCCGTCCGACATGGCGGCCTCGAAGCGAACCGACGGGTCGTATTGCCGGAAGGTTTCGCGGGCGAAGGGCAGCCCGGCAACGATGCCGCTCTTGCGCGCGGCGATCACCGCGCTTGCCCGCTTGCCGGCCGGAATCGTCGCAAGGGTGGTGATGTCACCGGCCCGGCCGAGATCCTCGATCAGAGCGGCACGTACCGCTTCGGTGATGAGCAGGGGATTGAGGACGGCTTGGCTCACGTCGGGCTCCGGATCAGGACAGGGCGCGGCGCGCGGCAGGCGGCGCCGATAATGTCAGCTTGCTGCGCGTCGCCAGCGCCGTGCTGGCTTGCGGGAAATCGCTGCGCCAATGGCCGCCACGGCTCTCGCGCCGGGCAAGTGCGGCTGCAACGATGATGAGGGCGGCACTCGCCATGTTGACGAGCGTCGAACTGTCCGCAGCCTCGGCGATGGCCTGGAGCTGACGCGACGCGGCAAGCAGCCCTGGCCCGTCACGCACCACGCCGGCCCTATCCGACATGATCGCGCGCAAGCGCTCGATCGCGCGCTGGTCCGCGGCTGTCGGCAAGCAGGCTGCCGTGCCGCTCATGCGGACAGGCTTCCCCCTGGTTCTCATCACCAACGGGCGGCCCTTCAGGTGCTCGGCGACACGTGCGCCGAAGACCACCGCCTCCAGAAGGGAATTCGAGGCGAGTCGGTTGGCGCCATGCAGGCCGGTGCTGGCCACTTCACCGGCGGCATAGAGGCCGGGAAGCGTCGTGCAGCCATGAGCGTCAGTCGCGACTCCACCCATGTGGTAATGCTCGGCCGGCGCCACCGGCATGAGGTCCGTCGTAGGATCGATGCCCGCCTTGCGGCAGGCGGCGGTGACGGCGGGAAACCGCTCGGCAAACTCAACACCGATCGCCGCCCTTGCATCGAGAAAGGCGCCACGCCCGGCCGCGATCTCGGCGAAGACAGCGCGGGCCACGATATCACGCGGGGCGAGCTCGGCGTCCTTGTGCACGGCCAGCATGAAACGCTCGCCAGCGGCATTGACGAGAATGCCGCCATCGCCGCGGATCGCTTCGGTCGCGAGCGGGGCTGGGTCGAGCCCGAGCGCCAGCGCGGTCGGATGAAACTGCACGAATTCGGCATCGGCGATCGTCGCGCCGGCGCGTGCCGCCATGGCCAATCCTTCGCCACGCGCCTCCGCCGGGTTCGTGGTCAGTGCGTAGAGATGGCCGATGCCTCCCGTGGCCAGCACGGTCGCGACGGCATGAAACCGCGTCGCCTCACGCGCTGCCCCGTGCTCGCCGCGCGCCAGCACGCCCGTGCAGGCGCCATCCGACAGAAGCAGGTCCTCGGCAATGAACCCTTCCCGCACAGTGATCGAAGGCGTCTGCCGCACCGCCGCAATCAGCGCCTGCATGATCGCGGCGCCGGCACCATCGCCGCCGACGCGGACGACGCGATGCTCCGAATGCGCGGCCTCGCGCGACTGCACGAGGCGCCCGGCGAGATCGCGATCGAAGGGGACGCCATAGGACAGAAGATCATGGACGCGTTCGGCAGCCTCATTGGCAACCATATGCGCGACGGCCTCGTCGACGATGCCGGCACCCGCCGCGATCGTATCGGCAGCGTGTTTGCCGGCCGTGTCGCCCTCGGACATCGCCGCGGCAATGCCGCCTTGCGCCCAGCTCGAGGAAGAGCCCTCGCCGAGCGGGCGCGGCGCCAGCACCGTGCAGGGCAGCGGCGCCAGTTTCAGGGCCGTGAACAGCCCCGCCAGCCCGCCGCCGACGATGAGGATATCCGCTTGGATGTCAGGCATGAGGGCCAATCCGCCGCCAGCGCCCCTCCCCCTGAGGGGAGAGGCATGCAGGCTTTACATCGTCAGGTTGACCATGCGCTCAACTGAGCGCCGGGCCTTCTCGGCCATCGCCGGATCGATCACCACCTCGTGCTGCATATAGACCAGCGATTCGAGGATCTTGGGCAAGGTAATGCGCTTCATATGCGGGCAGAGATTGCAGGGCCGCACGAATTCGACGCCCTTCGTCTCGGCTGCAACATTGTCCGCCATTGAGCATTCGGTGACGAGCAGGACGCGGCCCGGCAGCTCATGCTTGACCCAGTCGATCATGCCCTTGGTCGAACCAGCGTAATCGGCAACTGCCACGACTTCCGGCGGGCATTCCGGATGGGCGACGATTTTGATGCTCGGATCGGCCTCGCGGTAGCGCACGAGCTCTTCGGCGGTGAAGCGCTCATGCACCTCGCAGGCGCCGGCCCAGGAGATGATCTTCACCTTGGTCTGCGCCGCGACGTTCTTCGCCAGATACTGGTCAGGCACGAAGATGACTTCCGGCACGCCCAGGCTCTCGACCACCTGCACGGCATTCGACGAGGTGCAGCAGATATCAACCTCCGCCTTCACATCGGCCGAGGTGTTGACATAGGCGACGACCGGACGGCCGGGATAGCGCTCGCGCAACAGACGGATATCGGCGCCCGTGATCGAAGAGGCCAGCGAGCAGCCGGCCTTCATGTCCGGCATCAGCACGATCTTTTCGGGGCTGAGCAGCTTCGAGGTCTCGGCCATGAAATGCACGCCGCCCTGCACGATGACCTCTGCCTTGGTCTTCGAGGCCACCTTGGCGAGCTGCAAGGAGTCGCCGACGATGTCGGAGACACAATGGAAGATCTCCGGCGTCATGTAGTTATGGCCGAGGATGACCGCGTTGCGGACCTGTTTCAGCTCGTTGATCGCCTTGATCGTCGGCGCGAAGAAGGGCCACTCCACCGCCGGAATGACGGCCTTGACCTTCTCGTAGAGATGCGCGGTCGCGGCCTCGACCTCAGGCGTCCAGGTCAGGTCTGGCATCGGCAATGGTCGGAAGCGCGGATCGTCCCTGCKGCGCGCGACAGTGACCGGGGCGACAGCGTTGTCGGCCTCGAAGCCCCGAGTCTTTTCCAAGCCCAAAGACATGGCATCCTCCTCATCCCTGCGATGCCGGAGCTCCGCTCCGGGTCGCCGCCGGCCTGTTGCTAGCCAGCTATGCTCGTTTTGAGCATAAGGATATTAGCACGTCTCCCCGATGCTGACCAGCACTCGGCATCCCGCGCCAGCGCGCGGTCCTTCATGTGCTTGGGGAATATGGCAGGCAGTCAGGCGATGCCGCCGGTGACCAGCGCCAGGACGCCAAGACCGAGCACGAAGGCCAGGATCCGGGCGGGCATCCCGACAAGGGCGCCGGGCGGACGGCCCGTCACGAAACCAAAGACGACTTCGATGAGGCCGAGCCCGATCAGGACGAACAGATAGCGCGGGAAAGCTGCCGATCCCGCCAGCCATCCAATGTGAGCCGCGAGTGCGACAAGGCCTCCGAGGCCTGCGCCTGCAGCGAGGAAGAGCAGTTCAACCCGGCTGAAGCGCATGCTGTGGCTCAACGCCGACGGAAGTTCTGATTGCGCGGCGGCCCACCCGGAGCCGGTCCCGCCGTCTTCTGACGGAAGTTGATGCGGCCGCGATCAAGATCATAAGGCGACATCTCGACGACGACCCGGTCTCCGGCGATCGTGCGGATGCGGTTCTTCTTCATCTTGCCGGCCGCGTAGGCCAGGATCACATGGTCATTGTCGAGCTTCACCCGATAGTTTCCATCGGGCAGCACCTCGACCACCGTGCCGTCGAACTCGAGAAGTTCTTCTTTCGCCATTCCTTGGTCCTTCTTCTGCGCCTTGGGCGGACGACCGGATCAGAGGGATCCGCCGGCCCGATMGTCCCCTGGCTATCCGCGCGTCAGTTCGCGCGGCGCCGGGCGCCGCCATTGCGACGTTGCTCTGTTCTTTGCTGCAAGAACGCGACGCCGCCAAGTCCTTCCTTGCCGGCAACGCTGTCTTTTCGCGCCGAAGGCGCCTCAGTGCGCTGCGGCGGACGGTCATTGCGCGGAGTCTCGCTGCGCTGACCGGCGGCATGCTGGGGCTTGCCCGCCTGCTGCGGCTTCGCGCCCTGGCGCTGGCCCTGCGGCCGGCCATGATCGCGCCCGCCACCGGAGCCCTGGCCATTGCGGCCGCGACCCTGGTTCTGCGGCGGCTTCTTGGGCGTGCGACCATCCCAGTGCGGCACCTCGCCGACCGGGGTCAGCGAAACGCGGGTCAGCTTCTCGATCGCCGCCAGATCGCCGCGCTCTTCCGGGGTGCAGAAGGCAATGGCGACGCCGGTGGCACCAGCGCGCGCGGTGCGGCCGATGCGGTGGACATAGGTTTCCGCCACGTTCGGCAGGTCGAAATTGACGACATGGCTGACGCCGTCGACATCGATGCCGCGCGCCGCGATATCGGTCGCGACCAGAATGCGCAGTTCGCCATCACGGAAAGCGCCGAGAGCGCGCTCGCGCTGGCCCTGGCTCTTGTTGCCGTGGATGGCAGCCGACTTGATGCCGGACTGCTCGAGCTGGCGCACGACCTTGTCCGCACCGTGCTTGGTGCGCGTGAACACGATCGCGCGCTCCATCTCCGCCACGCCGAGCGTCTTCGCCAGCAGCGCCGGCTTGTGGCCGGGATCGGTGAAGATGACGCGCTGCTCGACCTTCTCGGCAGTCGTGGCAACCGGCGTCACCGCGACCTCGACCGGATTGGTCAGATAGGCCGAGGCGATCTCGCGGATCTGCTTCGGCATGGTCGCCGAGAACAGAAGCGTCTGGCGCTTGGCCGGGATCAGCGTCGCAATCCGGCGCAGGGCATGGATGAAGCCGAGATCAAGCATCTGATCGGCCTCGTCGAGCACCAGGAACTCGATCTCGCGCAGCGAGACTGCGCGCTGGTCGACGAGATCAAGCAGGCGGCCGGGCGTGGCGACGAGGATGTCGACGGTCTGGCCAAGCGCACGGATCTGCTTGCCGACTGGCACGCCGCCGAAGATCACGGCCGATTTGACCGTGGTGAACTGGGCGTAGGTGCGGATGCTGGTCTCGATCTGCGCCGCAAGCTCACGCGTCGGGCTCAGGATGAGTGCGCGCACCGAACGCGGCTGCATGCGCCGGGGGTTGTTCAGCAACCGGTGCAGCATCGGCAGCGAGAAGGCGGCCGTCTTGCCCGTGCCCGTCTGGGCCGCGCCGAACAGATCCTTGCCTTCGAGAATAGGGGGGATGGCCTGCGCCTGGATGGGCGTCGGCTTGGAATAACCTTCAGCCGCGAGCGCCTTGAGAAGCTGCTCGGCGAGGCCGAGGTCTGTAAATTGTGTCAAAACAGGTCTTTCTGAAGCCGAAACGCAAGGGGCGCATGTGGAAACCGGCTGCGCCACCGAATGGGTTCGGCATTGAAGTACGTCATTCCGCCCGGCGAACCGCTAGCCACTGCGCCGAAAGGTATTGTTGTAAAGGTATCGATAGAGAGAGCCGGGAGAGTGCGAGCACCCTCCCGGTCAGTATTCAGCCTCAGGCGACGACGAGGTTGCCGGCCGAGGACTTGCCGGTCTTGCGATCGGCGATCAGCTCGAAGGAGACGACCTGACCATCGCGAAGTTCGCGCAGACCAGCACGCTCGACAGCGCTGATGTGGACGAAAACGTCCTGGCCGCCGGCCTCAGGGGTGATGAAGCCATAGCCCTTGGTGGTGTTGAACCACTTCACGGTGCCCTTGTTCATAGGGTAGTCCTTACGTTTCAGATCCGCGTTCGTATGTGGAAGACACGACTTGACGCGCGGACGCCTCGCCGTGGCCTTGATAACGATGTGTGGTGGATCTGAATCGTGCCCGCCGACCGGGAAATCCCGCGCGGAGGATTGGCCAGAACCCGGCCGCATCTCGTCTTACATGGGCGGCACTAGCATAAATTGCAATGCGGGTCCAGCGCAGCGCCCTGATGCGCAACGGCGCCCCCTTCCCGGCATCCGCGCAAGACGGGAGCATCGGAGAAGGCGGCCCGCGGAGGCCCGCTCTGCGTCGAGGCTGCATCCCTCGACCCGTCGCATCAACGTCTTCGTCGGCGTGCCGACAGAATAACCGCAATGAGCGATGTCAATCGGCAGGCCGAACTCTTTGCCGATCTGGTCTTCGAACGGGGACTGCTCGCTTGCGCCCTGGAACGGATGCCTTCCGGGCCGCTCCTCAGCTTTGACGCGGCGGATGGTCCGACCAGGGGCCGTCGCTAGCGCTCATTCGATCTMGCCCAGAAGCCCGACGAGGCCGCCAAGATCCGCCAGGCGGCGATAGCGCTGCTCCGCGACCGGTTCCTCGGCATGTTCGAGCACCCAGGTCAGCTCATGCGGCACATGCACAGCCCAGGCCCCCGCCTGCAGCGCCGGCACGATGTCCGACTTCAGCGAGTTACCCACCATCATCGCATGTCTCGGCCCGTCACCATGACGCGCGAAGATGCGTTCATAGGTCGTGACACTCTTGTCGCTGACGATCTCGACCGCCTGGAAGAAATCGCCCAGCCCGGACTGGGCGAGCTTGCGTTCCTGATCGAAAAGATCGCCCTTGGTGATCAGGACCAACCTGTATTCGGAGGCCAGCGCCTCCAGTGTTTCCTGTGCCCCCGGAAGCGTCTCGACCGGATGCGCCAGCATCTCGCGCCCGGCGGCAAGGATTTCGGCGATGACGGAAGCCGGCACATTGCCGCCTGTGACCTCGATCGCGGTCTCGATCATCGAGAGCGTGAAGCCCTTGATGCCAAATCCGTAGAAGCCGAGATTGCGACGCTCGGCGTCCAGCAACCTGCCGGAGATTTCGGCGGCTTCGCCGTGCTCGCCGAGCAGGGCGACGAAACGCTCCTCCGTCAGCCGGAAGAACTGCTCGTTCTGCCAGAGCGTGTCATCGGCATCGAAGCCGATCGTGGTGAGCGCGCGAGACGGCACGGTTCAGCCCTTCAACTCGGAGATGAAGCGGTCGAGCTCGGCATTGAAGCGCGCCGCATCCTCGAAATAGACGGAATGGCCGGTTTCGGGAACGCTGACGAAGCGGCCCCTGGGAGCATGGGCAGCGACCGCCGCGACGCCACAAGGCGGGACGACGAGGTCGTCGGCGCCGGACAGGAACAAGGCTGGACAATCGAGTGCGGCGAGGTCGGACGGCGGGCGGTTGCGCGCCTCCCAGATGCGTTGCCGAACCAGCGCCTTGTCCAGACCTGCATTGATGCGGTCGATCGATTTGTAGAGTTCGTAGAGCGCCGGCAAGCGTTTCGCGAAGGCTTCGCCGCAGGCAGGATGGATACCGCTCCTGGCCCAACGCGGCAGTGTCTCATCGACACGCTGCTGCCAGGCCGCGAGTTCGCTCGAGATATTCCTTCCGGCCTTGCCGAAATCGAGCGTGCCGGTGGTGCAGGCCATGACGAGCCCGCTCACCCGACCGGGGTTCGCCAGCGCATAATCCACACAACTCCAGCCGCCCATGGATTGCGCGACCAGAACCGGCCGCTCCAACGACAGATKGGTGATCAGCGCGGCGAGGTCGCCGGCATAGTCTGCCGGATCGGGGCCTCCGGCCACCGGCTCCGACGGCGCGAAACCGCGATGAGCGAAGGTGACGCAGCTGTACTGCGGACTGAAATGAGCGACCTGCTGCCACCAGGACAAATGATTGCCGCCCAGTCCATGAGCGAAGACGATGGGCGGGCCAGAGCCCGTGACCTCGTAATAGAGCTTGCCGAAGGGGCGGGAGAGTTGGCCGATACGCGTCTGCATGGCGCGAAACTAGACCGGCGGCCGTTCTCGCGGCAATGCAGGATTGTCGGTCTCAGGCCGAGCATGGCGCAGGCCCGGGACCGACGTCCAGGAGATGGTCGGCTCGAGGCCGACCATCAGGATCTCCCTGCTCAGGCGTCCTTGGCCTTGATCGCGCCCAGTGCGGCTTGCGCCGCGGCCAGGCGTGCGATCGGCACCCGGAAGGGCGAGCAGGAGACGTAGTCGAGACCGATGCTCTCGCAGAAGCCGATCGAGGCGGGGTCGCCACCATGCTCGCCGCAGATGCCCAGCTTGATCCGCGGACGGCTCCGGCGACCGCGCTCGACCGCGAGCTTGACGAGTTCGCCGACGCCCTCCTGGTCGATGGTGACGAAGGGGTCGAATTCCAGGATGCCCTTGGCGGTATAGGAGCCGAGGAAGGAACCCGCGTCGTCGCGGCTGATGCCGAGCGTGGTCTGGGTCAGGTCATTGGTGCCGAAGGAGAAGAATTCGGCGCTGCGGGCGATCTCCTCGGCACGCAAGGCGGCGCGCGGCAGCTCGATCATCGTGCCGACCTGATAGGTGAACTCGGTCTTGCTCTCGCCGATCACGGCCTTCGCCATGGCGTCGATGCGGGCCTTGACGAGGTCGAACTCGGCGACGCCCATCACCAGCGGCACCATCACCTCCGGGATGACCGGCTTGCCGGTCTCGCGCGCCGAGATCACGGCGGCCTCGAAGATGGCGCGGGCCTGCATCTCGGCGATTTCAGGGTACGCCACCGCCAGCCTGCAGCCGCGGAAGCCGAGCATCGGGTTGAACTCGTGCAGCTCGGCCGCCCGGCGCCGGAGCACGTCCGGCGTCACCGCCATGGCGCGCGCCACCTCGGCGATCTCCTCGTCGGTATGCGGCAGGAACTCGTGCAGCGGCGGATCGAGCAGCCGGATCGTGACCGGCAGGCCCTGCATGATGGTGAAGAGCTCGACGAAATCCTGCCGCTGCATCGGCAGGAGCTTGGCCAGCGCGTCGCGCCGTCCCTTGTCGTCGCCGGCGAGGATCATCTCCCGCATCGGCAGGATGCGATCCTCGTCGAAGAACATGTGCTCGGTGCGGCAGAGCCCGATGCCCTCGGCGCCGAAATCGCGGGCCGCGCGGGCATCGCGCGGCGTCTCGGCATTGGCACGGACCTTGAGGCGCCGAACCTTGTCGGCCCAGCCCATCAGCGTGCCGAAATCGCCGGAAAGCTCCGGCTGTTGCATCTTGACCTCGCCAAGCAGAACCTGGCCGAGGGTGCCGTCGATCGTGATGAAATCGCCGGCCCGCAGCGTGGTCGGCCCCACCGTCAGCGTGCCCTTGGCATAGTCGACCCGGATCTGGCCGGCGCCGGAGACGCAGGGCTTGCCCATCCCGCGCGCCACGACCGCCGCATGCGAGGTCATGCCGCCACGCGTGGTCAAGATGCCTTCGGCGGCATGCATGCCGTGGATATCTTCCGGACTGGTCTCGACCCGGACCAGGATGACCTTGCGGCCTGTCTTCTTGGCAACCTCCGCATCGTCTGAATTGAAGACGATCTCCCCGGCCGCCGCACCGGGCGAAGCCGGCAGGCCGGTCGTCAGCACGCGGCGCTCGGCCTTGGGATCGATCGCCGGGTGCAGGAGCTGTTCGAGGGCGCCGGGCTCGACGCGGCCGATCGCCTCCTCCTCGCCGATCAATCCCTCCTGTGCCAGATCGACCGCGATCCTGAGCGCGGCCTTGGCGGTACGCTTGCCGGACCGGGTCTGCAGCATCCAGAGCTTGCCCTCCTGGATGGTGAACTCCATGTCCTGCATGTCGCGATAATGCTTCTCGAGGATGCCGTAGATCCGGCAGAGCTCGGCATAGGCCGCGGGCATCGCCTTCTCCATGGAAGGCTTGTCCGAGCCGGCGGCCTGACGCGCCACCTCGGTGATGTCCTGCGGAGTGCGGATGCCGGCAACGACATCCTCACCCTGCGCATTGATCAGAAACTCGCCATAGAGCGCGTTCTCGCCGGTCGAGGGATTGCGGGTGAAGGCGACGCCGGTGGCCGAGGTCTCGCCCATGTTGCCGAACACCATCGACTGGACATTGACGGCCGTGCCCCAGGAGGCAGGGATATTGTTGAGTTCGCGGTATTTGATCGCGCGGGCATTCATCCAGGACGAGAACACTGCGCCGACGGCGCCCCAGAGCTGCTCCTGCGGCTCCTGCGGGAACTCGGCACCGAGCGCCTTCTTCACGATGTCCTTGTAACGACCGACAAGCACCTTCCAGTCATCGGCCGAGAGATCGGTATCGAGATGCAAGCCCTTGCGCTCCTTGTAGTCTTCGAGCGCCTCCTCGAAATGGCCGTGATCGACGTCGAGCACGACGTTCGAATACATGGTGATGAAGCGGCGATAGCTGTCCCAGGCGAAGCGGGCGTCGCCCGAGGCCTTCGCCACGGCCTCGACGGTGACGTCGTTGAGGCCAAGGTTGAGGACGGTGTCCATCATGCCTGGCATCGAGGCGCGAGCGCCGGAGCGCACCGACACCAGAAGCGGATTGGCAGGATCGCCGAAGAGCTTGCCGGTGAGACGCCCCATCTCGGCAAGCGCAGCCTTCACCTGCCCGGCGAGATCGGACGGGAAATTCTTGCCATTATCGTAATAATGGGTGCAGACCTCGGTGGTGATCGTAAAGCCGGGCGGAACCGGCAAGCCCAGATTGCTCATCTCGGCGAGGTTTGCACCCTTGCCGCCGAGCAGGTTCTTCATGCCCGCTTCACCCTCGGCCTTGCCGTCGCCGAAGGTGTAGACCCACTTCCCACCAGCCATCACAACTACCTCTTCATCCAGCCGGGCTCAGCAACGCGCCGGCGATCCAAAAGTTTCATGCGAAGCGCCGCCGGCAGAGACAGCCGGGCGGCAGGGACGGGCGAGGTCATGCCGAAAAGCGGATGAACAATCAATGAGCGAGGCTGCAGCAGGATTGCTGCAGATCTGCGACGCTCCTCAGCCACGCAAAGGGTTGCGCGCCGCACGCGGCCAACGCAGCGGCCAATTGACGATACGTTCGGGCAGGTCGTCCTCATCGACGTCATCTTCACTGGCGAAGACCCGGCCGCGCACGGAGACGCCGGCCGTGACGACCGTCTCGGGGTCGCCAGACACCAGCGGATGCCACCAGGGCAGGTCACGCCCCTCCCCGACCAGCCGATAGGCGCAGGTCGGCGGCAACCACGGCAGCGTGCGAACGTCTTCCGGGGTCAGCGTCACGCAATCGGGAACGAGCGTCGAGCGATGGGAGTAATCCTTGCAGCGGCATGTCCCGGCATCGAACAATCGGCAGCCAATATCGGTCGCGTGGATGCGGCCGGTATCGTCGTCCTCGAGCTTCACCAGGCAGCAGCGCCCACAGCCGTCACAGAGCGATTCCCACTCCTGCATGGTCATCTCGTCGAGCGTCTTGCTAAGCCAGAATGGCTCTGGCCGGATGGGTGCGTCCGTCATGAAGGCGCTTATGCGCCCTCGTGGGGTTCGTGGGAAGCGCCGCGATGCCGCGCATCCCAGCTGCACGTCGATCCGGGCGGACTGTTTCGCAATGGCACGGATCGTCTGGCGCGAAACCTGCTGTTCATCTGCTTAAAGGATGACACTGGCCTTCACGCGCGCGAAGGTCGATCCTATGTCCCTACCAAGGGGCACTTTGGGTTGCCAACACCATCCGGTCGCGGCAGGAGATAACCGCAGTTTTTCGTCAGGGTGGCCCGGGCGGCGATGGAGTTCAGGAAGGCAAACTGGACGACCCGTCTCAAGCGCTTCGCGCTTGCCGTCGATTCATGGATCGACGACATGCTCTGGGGCGCGGGCCGTCGCGCGGGCGAAGCCTATGAACGTTTGCGCAGCTATGCCGACCGGCTGACCGTCTCCGGCGGCAAGCGGCTCGCAGCGGAGTTCGCCAGCGAGGGCCTGAATGTCGGGATCGCCGGCGCTCTCGTCATGCTCATGCTCGCAATCCCGGCCTTCCACGAAGGCCGCGAGGAGGCGCTCAAGCATCAAGTCTTCGCGGTGACCTTCCTGGACCGATACGGCTCCGAGCTCGGTCATCGCGGCGCGCGCCATGACGATTCGCTGAAGCTCGAGGAACTGCCGGACCATCTCATCAAGGCCGTCCTGGCAACCGAGGACCGGCGCTTCTACGACCATTTCGGCATCGACATCTTCGGCACCTTTCGCGCGATCACCGTGAACGCGCGCGCCTCGGGCGTGGTGCAGGGCGGCTCGTCGCTGACCCAACAGCTCGCCAAGAACCTCTTCCTGAGCAATGAGCGCTCGCTCGACCGCAAGATCAAGGAAGCGTTCCTGGCTCTGTGGCTCGAATACAGGCTGACCAAGAACGAGATCCTCAAGCTCTATCTCGACCGCGCCTATATGGGCGGCGGCACCTTCGGCGTGGCGGCTGCGTCAGAATATTATTTCGGCAAATCCGTGAAGGATGTCAGCGTGGCCGAGGCCGCCATGCTGGCAGGACTGTTCAAGGCGCCGACCAAATATGCGCCGCATGTCAATCTGCCGGCAGCCCGCGCCCGCGCCAATGACGTGCTGAACGCGATGGTCGATGCCGGGTTCATGACCGCAGGCCAGATCGACAGCGCGAAGCGCAACCCGGCGACCCCGGTCGACCGTAAGCGCGACGTCAGCCCCGATTACTATCTCGACTGGGCCTTCGAAGAGGTTCGCAAGCTGGCTGATGAGGGCAAGATCGGCCCGGACCGGGTCCTGACCGTCAAGACGCCGCATGATCCGGCGATCCAGGATCGCGCCGACCACGCGATCGAGACGGTCCTGCGCCAACACGGCCCGGCCTATCATGCGAAGCAGGCGGCGACCGTGGTGATGGACCCTGACGGCGCCGTGCGCGCGATCGTCGGGGGGCGCGACTATGGTGCGAGCCAGTTCAACCGCGCGACGGCCGCAAGGCAGCCCGGCTCTTCGTTCAAGCCGTTCGTCTATGCGGCAGCACTCTCCGCGGGGCTCTATCGTCCTAACACGATCGTGACCGACCGCCCGGTCTGCATCGGCAACTGGTGCCCGAACAATTACGGACGCTCCTATGCCGGGTCGATGCCGTTGACGGTGGCGCTGGCGAAGTCGATCAACACGATCCCGGTGCAGATGTCGATCGCGATCGGCCGCGCCACCGGCGAGACCCACGAGGCGCGCGCGGCACGCATCGGCCGGATGAAGATCATCGAGACGGCGCACGCCATGGGCTTGACCACGCCGCTGACCGACACGGTCTCGCTGCCCATCGGCGCAGCCGAAGTCACGGTCATGGATATGGCCGCAGGCTATTCCGTGTTCGCCAATGGCGGGCTGCGGGCCAAGCCCTATGCCGCGATCGATATCCATAATTCGCAGGGCGAGCTGATCTACCGGCATGATCGCGACGACGGCACCGGCAAGCGCGTGCTGAGCGTCCAGGTCGCGCAGGACATGAACTTCATGCTGTCCAAGGTTCCGACCGAAGGCACCGGGCGTCGCGCCGCGCTCGACGGCGTCGTGACGGCCGGCAAGACGGGCACCACCAATGGCTACAAGGACGCCTGGTATGTCGGCTATTCCGGCAATCTGGTCGGCGCGGTGTGGTTCGGCAACGACGACTCGTCGGAGACGGCGAATATGACGGGTGGTTCCCTGCCGGCAATGACCTGGAAGGAGATCATGCAGTTCGCCCATCAGGGGCTGGAGCTGAAACCGATCCCGGGTGTCACGCCTGTGACCGACCCGAAGGTCGCAGCACTCGCCAAGGCCAATGCTCCGGCAGCCGATGCCGCAGCGCTGGGCGCCGGCGCAGGACATATGCCGCGCCAGTCCTTCGAGGTTCTCTCGGCGGTCGGCGCGATGTTCCGCACGATCGAGCCGGTGCGGGCGGCAGGACGGACGGCCCAGGCCGGCATCCAGGACCTGACGCCACCGGGTGGCGCAAGCCGCATCCGCTGAACAGGCTTAGCCGTGCGCCTCCTAACGCTCTCCTACATCATCGCACTCGGTGCCGGGCTCGGGCTCGCCTCGGCGCATTATGCCGTCGCGGAGCGCCCTCCGCTCGGACGGCTGCAGGTCGGTTCATGGACCGCCTGGCCGCGCAGCGGCGGGCGTGATGTCGATCCCTATATGCGGGCCTATCTGGCCCGCGGCGTGCATCTGCCCCTTGGCTCCGGCGAAGGGCTCGAGTTCATCGCCGAACGCGACGAGAGCGGCCAGGTGCTCGACGGGCGCTGCCGCTATCTCGTCACCGGAACGACGCCGACGACGCGAGGCTGGACACTGAACGTCACGGACGCCGATGGCCACGCCTTTCACCTGCCGCTCGAACGCAGCGGATTCACCGATGCCGAGATCGTGCGCGACGAGAGCGCCGGTGTCCGGGTGGTTGCCGGGACGACGCCGGAGGCGGGAAACTGGCTGCCATTGCCCATTCGCGGGCGGTTCCAGTTTCGGCTGAGGCTCTATGATACCCCGATCTCTGGACATGCCAGCGAACTGCGCCCCGAGTCCCTTCCCCGCATCGGCCGGATCGATTGCCGATGACAAGTTTCGAGCCCTCCCACGGTGTTTCCGGTCCGGTCGTCGCGAAGGCAAAGCGGGCGATGAATTGGCGTCTGCGCATCACGACCGCGATCCGCCGCTTCGCACTGGCGACGCTGGCCKGGCTGGTGCTGGCCGGAATCGTCCATATCGTGATCGTGCTGCTGATCCCGCTCTTGTCGGAGCGCGATGCGGCAACGGCTTATGCGGCCTTGGGCGCCGGGGGGCAGGCCGAACTGGTATCGGCGCAGACCGCAGGCCTGCCGGCCCCGCGTGATGCCGACCCTGCCCTGGTGACCGCCGTTTGCAGCTATGATCTGAGTGCCGGCCCGATGCGGGTGGTGGCTCGCGTCGGATCACTGCCGCTGGGACTATCGCTGCACCGGCGTGGCGGCGGTGTCGGCTACGCCATCACGGACCGGGCCGCGATCCGCGGGGTTCTGGAATTCGTGGTGATGACCAGCGAACAGCTCGACGAGCGATTGGCACGCGACGAGGAGGGAGAGACCACCCGCGAACTGCGTGTCGTGTCCGACACGGAGCAAGGCCTGATCGTCGCGCGTGTCCTGGCGAAGCTGCCTTCCGACCGGCCCGATGCCGAGGCGATGGCCAAAGGCGTCGCCTGCGGCCTGGCGGATTGATCAGCCCTTGTAGACCACCGGCCTGGACGGCTCGTCACTCCGGAAGGTGCCGATCAGCGGCAACTTGCAGAGGGGCCCGGCCTCGGCCTCGAGCGCCATGATGCTGCGTTCGGCCCTGACCGCGTCGCGCGCCGGCATCTCGACGACGAGATTGGCCAGCGCATAGCGGTAGCTTTCCAGCCGGAAGGCGACACGCTCGCAGACCCAGAGAATCAGGCCTTCATTCTCGATCACGCGCGCCAGGGCCGGATCGTTCTGATCGGGCGGCACGAGAGGCGATGCCTCCAGCGTCTTCATCCGGATCCGGTCTGCCGCTACCACCCTGGCTGCATTGCCCCGGAACGGCCCGATCAGCAGGCGGTCGGCGTGGGCATCCTCGGCCAGCCGATTGTAGCGCGAGGCCTGCGACCGAAAGGAGCCGGATATCAGCGACCGATGATAATCGGAGATGTTGCTGGACTGAGCGGCTGCCGGCAGGATTCGGGCATAGGCCAGATCGGAGACCTGGCGCTCGAAGACATTGCGTTCATGTGCCGGCATGACGAAGCGCCAGGCGCGATCGCGCAACTGCTCCTCGTCGTCTGTCATATGGAAATACGATACGGCCTCGCCACGTGCGATTGCGGAGCCGAGGCCGATGCTTGGCGCAATGGTATCGTTCCAGATACCGGGACGCGGGCGGCCGAAGTCGCCGCTGCCCGGCGCACAGCCCGCTGCCGACAGGGCCACCGCCAGAGCCCATTGCAGGCTCCCCCTGCCCGCACCGGAACGCATACGCCGCAACAGGAGCATCACGCCGGCTGCCTGACACTCTTCGGAGCGGACTTGGCACGGGACCGGGTGCTCGGCTTGCGCTCCGGCCTGCCGGAAGCGCGCGGCTCCGGCGGGCGCTCGTAGCGAACACCGGTGAAGAACAGGATCGTTCCGGCTTCCCGGGGAATGGCCGGGAGCAGGCCAGCAACCCTGCGCCGACGCGGCGCGAAAGGAATGACGACGGCCATGATGCGCCTCCTTGGTTGGCGCCTTGGTTGCGGTCGAGGCAGGGAACGGATGGCACGGCGCGGGCCGGCGCCGGCAGCCGAGGCCCTCAAACCGCATCAGGCCCCGACATGGTTAACGCCACATTAACGCGTCGGGCATAAGTTGACGGAAACCACCCGAGTCTCCGACGAGTTGTCAGTATGCCGTCCCGAATCTCCGCCGATCTTGCGCAGCTCGCTCGTCTCGCGCGTGACGGCGGGCTCGATCTCAGCCAGGTTTCACTGCGTGTGAAAGCCGATCTGCTGATGTCGACTGCCCAGCCCTCCAGCGAGGATCTGGAGGCGTTTCGGGAGATGGCACTCGCCCTGATTCCCGCCATCGATGAGGGCACAGCCATCATCCTGGCGCGCAAGCTTGCCGGGTGGCGCCATGCGCAGGCTGATGTCCTGCAGGCGCTCAAGGCACGCGGTGGGGCTGTTCTGTCGACGCTGATGCGCCATGGCGGCCCGATCTCGCCCTCCGAGCTCGAAGACATTGCAGCCCATGGCGACGCAGCAGCTGCCATTGTCGTTGCCGAACGGGCCGACCTGCCGGCCAAGGCCAGCCTGATGCTGGCGGGTCGGGGCGAGCGGGCAGTCGATCTGGCGCTCCTCGCCAACCCGTCCGCCCCCCTGCCCCGGCCCGTGCTCGACCTCCTGCTCGACCGGGCGCGAGACGATGCCGCCTATGTGCCGGGCCTGCTTGTGCGGCGAGACATCAACAGCGCAGATCTGATCCCGCTCTTCCTGCATGCCGGAGCCGAACGACGCCGCGCCACAATCGAATCGCTTGCGGCGCTGGAGGCGGTCAGCCCATCGGAGAGACGCCCGGCGCCGACGCCGGAGACCTTTGCAGGCTGGCTCGCCACCGCCGAACAGGATCGCGATGGCCTCTTCGGTGCGCTCTCGAGCCAGCTGGGCACGGGCATCCGTCTCGCCGAGGCAATGGCCCGCGATCACTCGCGCGACCTGACGGCACTGACCTTGATCGCCGGCGGCGTCAGCGTCGAGGACGCGACGCGCCTCCTGATCCGGCTTGGCGACGATGCCGCCCATTCGGTGGAGCGCATTTTCGCCCTGGTGGCGCTGATGCGCTCGGTCACCCCAGGGGTGGCCTATCGGCTCGTCATGCAGATATCCGGCGAGAGCAAGGGTCTGTCCAGCCGCAAGGGCCAGCACCAGCCCCTCCTCGACCCGAGTGGAACGCCTGCCCGTTCCGGCGCCGCCAGGCCCGAAACTCGCTCGGTCCTCGACGAGGTCAGACGCGGACTTCGCGGCGGGCGCGAGCACGGCTGAGCGTTCGTATACGCTGCCGGGGGTCAGCCCTCGGCAAGGGCCAGTCTGGGATCGCCCTTCCGGTTCTCGATCTCGACGAGCCAGAGGTCCGGATCGAAACGACGTTCGCGCTCCACCCGTTCCTCAACGCTTAGCGGGTCGGAATCGAGGATCAGCTGAAAGCGGCGTGCGCCGCTCTCGTCCGCCAGCGCCTGCGGCGCAGGCCCGTAGAGCGCGGCGGTGCCGTCAAGCCGGTCGAGTTTGACGAAGATCGCCCCGGCCTCGCTGGCACCGCGGCGGCGCAGGACGGCATCGAAGCCGTCGAGTGCCGCCTGCCGCAAATAGGCTGAGACCCAAAAATCGCTGGTAAGACGCGCCATCGTCGGAAGGTACGCGATCTGCCTCAGTTTTCCACGGTGCGGCGCGGCGAAGCCGGCTTGGCCGAAGCCACGCCACGGATTTCCGCCGGAGGCCGCATGTCGACACCGTTGATCAGATCGGCGATCGGATCCCGGTCACGCACCGGGGCGGGAGCACGCTGTGCGGCCGCCTGGGCCGGCGCAGGGCGCGGGGCCGCATTGACGGATGCCGGTGGACGCGGCGCCGCTTCACGAGCCGCCTGCGTCAAGCCGCCCGGGCGCGAAGGGGGCAATTGCGCGGGCTCCGCCGGAACGGATGCGGCCGGAGCGGGAGCGGCAGGGGCCTGCTCGGTGCGCCGCTCCGCGTTGCGCGGCGACGGGGTGGCCGTCGTGGATTGTGAGAGGATTGGCGAGGGATGACGCGCCTTCTGAAACAGGAGCGCGTTCATCAGGATGGCCGCGGCGGCAGCCGAGAACAGGGTCAGGATCAGGCTACGACCCGGGCGACGCAAGGTTGCGCGCCAGATCCGCATCAGGAAGGACGCCTTGCGGCGAGCCGGCGGGGCGCGTCTCGCCGGAGCGGACAGGGTCGCGTTCGAGTGAGCGCGGGCTGCGAGTGTGACGGACATGGTCGGCTCTCGATCAGGCAGTCAGACGATAGGGTTCTTTGGTTTCGAAGCCGCGGCGCGGCGCTCGGGCGAAGGTAACGATCTTTGCGGGCTCGGAGGCCTGGGCGACGCCGCCAACCGGTAACCTCACCGAGACGCGCGTGCCGACACCTGGAGCGCTCTCCACCGTCAGGCGGCCACCATGCAGGCCGACGAGGCCACGCACCACCGACAGGCCGAGACCGGTGCCCTCATAGGCGCGGTCATAGGAGCCCTTGGCCTGGAAGAAGGGGTCGCCCAACCGTGGCAGATCCGCGGCCGCAATGCCGATGCCGGTATCGGACACCGAAAGATCGAGCATATCGCCGTCACGCACCACGGCCAGCGTKACCCGGCCGCCAGCCGGCGTGAACTTGATCGCGTTCGAAAGCAGATTCAGCAGGACCTGCTTCAGCGCACGACGGTCGCCACGCAGCAACGGCAGATCCGGGCCGATGACGCGTTCCAGGGCAACCTTCTCCGCTTCGGCACGTAGCGCCATCAGCCTGCAGCCGTCCTGGGCAAGTTCCGCAAGATCGAGCGGCTCCTGCTCGATCGCCATGACTCCGCTCTCGATCTTGGAGACATCGAGCAAGGTATTGACGACATCGAGCAGGTGATGGCCGGAAGCATGAATGATATTGGCGTATTCGAGGCGCTTGCCAGCATCGAGCAGGCCGTAACTGTCGGTTCCCAGCATTTCCGAGAAGCCGATGATCGCGTTCAGCGGTGTGCGCAGCTCATGGCTCACCGTGGCGAGAAACTGTCCCTTCTCGTCGCTCGCACGGACGGCCTCGGCATGGCCGCGCGCCCGCTCTTCGTCGAGCGCACGACGCGCGGTGACGTCGCGCATGACGCAAACGACCGCAGCCCCGTCCCGCGGCCCGGCATTCGCGACGCGATGCGCCTGCATCTCGAGCCAGAGGGCCACCGGAGAGGACGGCGTTCCCGGCTCGTCCTGGCGCGGCACGAACAGCGTGCGGAAGCAGGCGCTCGCTGTCCCGTCACCGTGCGCGGCATCGCTGAGCGCCTTGAGGAAAAGGGGGCGGTCGGCGACATGGACACGCTCGAGCAGCCCTCGCCCGATCAGCTCGCGCGGCTCTGCGCCCGTCAAGGAGGCCGAAGCCGCATTGGCGAAGACAACGGCGCCGGTCGCATCATGCCAGGTMACGAGGTCTCCAACATGGTCGAGCAGGAGCTGCGCACGCACGCCGGAGGCGCGATGTTCGCGCATCTCGTCGTCACGCCGCCACAGGAAGCCGAAGGCAACCACCGAGACATGCAGGATTGCGGCAGCAGCCAATAGCGGCATGGCAGCGGAGACCCAGGGAGCCGGCTCCGCGGACAGGCCGAATGCATGCACGATTGCGACCGAAGCCAGGGCGCCGGCAGCGATGGCGCCG
Source organism: Allobosea sp. 05T439 (assembly GCF_056396005.1). Lineage (NCBI taxonomy): Bacteria > Pseudomonadati > Pseudomonadota > Alphaproteobacteria > Hyphomicrobiales > Alloboseaceae > Allobosea > Allobosea sp. 05T439. The sequence goes on from NZ_JBFTKP010000010.1 coordinate 73,871, forward strand.
GCGCGGGCAACATAAGCCCGCGAGCCGAAGAACATGGCCTCCGCCGGAATGGCGGCGAGCCACAGCAGGAGTGGCGACGCGATCCCGCCGGTCATGCCGGAAAGCGCGACGATCAGGAGCGCCAGCGCTGCGGCCGAAATGCAATGGGCGAGTTCGAGCCGCCCGCTGCGCGAGAGAATGAAGACAGCCAGCAACGGAAGCGTCACCGCAATCAACACAAGCAGTTCAAGCGCGCCCATCGTACCCCGCCAGGCGAGATAGGCCGGAGCCAGGCTCAGGGCCACCGCGCCGAGCGTCAGCCGCGTCAGCATGAAGCGCTCGTGGCGGATGCGCTCAACGGAATTCGGCAGCACCGATGGATGAACCATCKCCGCTACCTGTGTCCTGATCGCCGTCATCGTGATGGGAAAACGCAACGCTCACCTCGGCAGGCCGACTTGCCTGTAACATCCCGATCCTTGCCGAGCCGGGTTTAAGCGGGGTTTAAGGCGATTGCCGACCGAACGCGCCGAACCTGTTCCGCGGAGAGAAATTCGACAAATTGTACAGATAGTTAGAGCAGTTCGGCCGACGAATTTCATCCATTTCGATGTTCGCAGCAGGGTGAACGGAAGCTGAAGATAGAGCTGCGCCTTCGATTCAAATGCATTGCTTACAAATGACGCGATCTTTTGAGATCCGGATCTAGGATGTCTTCGGGATCAGGGGCGAGCCGGCATTGCCGGCAACCGGGGAAACGAGCGATGGCCTATCTTCTGCGCAGCCTGGCGGTGATCGGGGTCATCGCCCTCAACTCACCCGTCCATGGCGGCAAAGCCGAAGATGGCGGCGCGGCTGATACCCTGCGCAACGTGGCGAAGGCTGCGAGCCAGGTCGATGTCAGGACAGTGGCGAATGGCGCCATGGCCGCCCGTGAGGCCGCAGAGATCCTGGCTGGTCTCGATCCGGAAACGCGCTCCCGCTTCCTGGCGCTCACGCTCAGTGCAGCAAACCAGAAACCTCTGGCCACTACCCGCTAGCAGACTCGCACCTATATCTTGAAGGGCGAGCGCTTGACGGGGGGCGCCGGTCGGCCGAAGACGCTCGCCGTTGCCGCCCCGCCCATGGCGCGGCTCCGAGCGGACAGGACATGAGCGCAAGCCTCGACGAGATCATCGCCAATTTCGAGCTGCTCGAAGAGTGGGACGACCGCTACCGGTATCTCATCGAGCTCGGCCGCAGCCTCGCCCCGCTGCCGGAAGAAGCGCATAACGACGACAACAAGGTCCGCGGCTGCGCCAGTCAGGTCTGGCTGGCGGCACGCAGGGAAGGCGGCCCCGGCGCAGGGACGCGCCTGCATTTCCTGGGGGACAGCGATGCCCATATCGTACGTGGCCTCGTTGCGCTGGCACTCGCGATCTATTCGGGCCGCACCGCCCAGGAGATCCTCGCGACGGACGCATTCACGATCTACCAATCCCTCGGGCTCGCAGCCCATCTGACGCCGCAACGCTCGAACGGCGTGCGCGCGATGATCGAACGCATCAAGACGGATGCCCGCAGGGCGGTCGCCTAAGACTGCTCAAGACCGAATGCGGCGGGCGCAGTGAAAGCTGTCGCGCGGCCGGTTAAGCCTCGCCTCCTGCCGCTTCCTCATTTGCTTCGCTGGGGGATGTCGGCGCCCCCAGGCGACGGCTGGGACCGATGAGCCGAGGCACGACGCGATCCCCGCCGAGCACGCCGGCAAGCGGCAGCGCCATGAAAAAGGCCGCCGGGAACCCGGCGGCCAGACGAACTGTTTGGTCGCAAGCGCTGCCCACATTGGCAGCGCCGTCCTCCGCGACAAGCAATCAGCGGCGCTTGCGGCGCTGCTGACCCAATCCCATTTTCTTCGCCAGCTGCGAGCGCGCCTCGGCGTAGTTGGGAGCCACCATCGGGTAGTCGGGCGGCAGACCCCACTTTTCGCGATACTGCTCGGGCGACATATTGTACTGCGTACGAAGATGACGCTTCAGCGACTTGAACTTCTTCCCGTCCTCAAGGCAGATCAGATAGTCGGCCGTGATGGATTTCTTGACCGGAATGGCCGGCTTGGGCGCCTCGGCAGGCACAACCGGCGCAACACCACCAACAACGCGGCTCAGGGCGGCATGCACATCGCTGATCAAAGCGGGCAGTTCGGACGTAGGAACAGAATTGTTCGACACATAAGCGGACACGATGTCCGCGGTCAGCTCGATGAAATCCGAGCCGTCGTTGTCGGTCATGGCGAAAATACTCCTTATGTGTTCTTGGACAAAAAAATCGTCGGATCGGCCTGAACGTCCCGCGACTGAAGCCTTCGTTCTTCCAGCCCAGCAGCTGGTCAAGAGCTGCCCAAGCCAGAATCACAAAAAGCGAGACGACGAGGAAACGGTTTAATGCATAGAAAACACTCTCGCAAGACAATAATCGATCGCATGAATACATTCAAACGCCCGACTTACTGCACCCACGAACATTGTTCATAGCGTCCGTATTGTGTCGCGGCCATGATCATGCTCGGTCTGGTTGTCTTGCTCGCGCCACACACCGGCCTTACCTGTTCATTGCGCGCGCGAAGTACCCAAGTGTCCTATGCCTACCCGGATTTGAACTCCGAACCTTCGTGAACATCGCAACAAACGACGTTGACTACGCAACGATACCCACATCGCCCTCAATCCTTAACGCCATCTTAAGACAGTGCGAGCCCTGCCGTGACCAAACGCCTCCCCTTGCCTCCCCGTGCCGAGAAGCGGCCGGAGACCCGTACCGTTCACGGAGTTGCGCTGAGCGACGCCTATGGCTGGCTCAGGGCCGAGAACTGGAAGGATGTTCTCCGGGACCCCGGCAAACTGCCTGCAGATATTCGCGCCTATCTTGAAGCTGAGAACACCTATTGCGCAGCATTGATGGCACCGACGCGTGCTCTGCAGCGCGATCTGGTCAAGGAAATGCGCGGCCGGATCAAGGAAGACGATGCAGCCGTCCCACAGCCGGACGGCGCCTTCCTCTATTATTCGCGCTATCGGCGCGGCGGCGAACATCCTCTGATCTGCCGCAAGCCGCGCATCAGGCCCGAAAAGGGCGAAGCCCGCGAGCAGCTCCTGCTCGATGCCGACGCCCTGGCAAAGGGCAAGGACTTCTTCGAGCTCGGCGACGCGGCCCACAGCCCCGATCACAGCTTGCTTGCCTGGAGTGCGGACGAGGCGGGCTCGGAGCTCCACGACATCAAGGTCCGCGACCTTGCCACCGGAGCGGATCTGGACGACCGGATCACCGACACCACCGGCGACATCGTCTGGGCGCCCGATTCACGCTCCTTCGCCTATGTCCGTCTCGACGCCGATCACCGCCCGTCGCAGGTCTTCCGCCATCGACTTGGCACCGGGATGGACGAGGACGAACTCCTGCATGACGAGCAGGATGCAGGCATGTTCGTCGATATCGACGAGACCCAGTCCGGCCGCTTCCTGCTGATCTCGATCAGCGATCATGAAACCTCGGAGACCCGCTTCGTCGATCTTGCCGCACCGCAGGCTGAGCCGGTCCTGATCGCGCCGCGCGAGACGGGCCGCCAGTACAGCGTCGAGCATCACGGCGACGACTTCCTGATCCTGACCAATGCCGATGCCGAGGACTTCAAGATCGTCTCGGCCCCGCTCGCATCCCCATCGCCGGAGAATTGGCAGGACCTGATACCGCACCGATCAGGCCGCCTGATCCTCAGCCATCTCTGCCTGAAGGATCGGCTCATCCGGCTCGAACGCGAGGATGGCCTGCCGCGCATCGTCATCCGCGACCTCGCCAGCGGCGCCGAGAGCAGCATCTCCTTCGACGAGGAGGCCTATGGTCTCGGCCTCGATGCCGGCTACGAATTCGAAACCGACACGCTGCGCTTCCTCTATGCCTCGATGGCGCGCCCGGCCGAAACCTACGACTACAACATGGCGACGGGAGAGCGGACGCTGCTGAAGCGCCAGGAGGTTCCGTCCGGCCACGATCCGGCGGCCTATCGGGTGCGACGCGTCTTCGCGACGGCGAAGGACGGAGCCAGGGTCCCTGTCTCGCTTCTGCACCGGGCCGACCTTGCCCTCGATGGTTCAGCGCCCTGTCTGCTCTATGGCTATGGCTCCTACGGCGCGGCCATGTCGGCCTCGTTCCGGACCAATCCGCTCAGCTTGGTCGATCGCGGCTTCGTCTATGCCATTGCCCATATCCGCGGCGGCACCGACAAGGGCTGGCGCTGGTATCTCGACGGCAAGCGCGAGAAGAAGACCAACACCTTCACGGACTTCATCGCGGCGGCCGAGATGCTGGCCGATACCGGCTTTACTGCACGCGGCCGCATCGTCGCGCAGGGTGGCAGCGCCGGCGGCATGCTGATGGGCGCAATCGCAAACATGGCCCCGGAGCTGTTCGCCGGCATCATCGCCGAGGTCCCCTTCGTCGATGTGCTCAACACGATCCTTGACGACACGCTGCCGCTCACCCCGCCGGAATGGCCGGAATGGGGGAACCCGATCCGGGACGTCGAAGCCTTCCACATGATCAAGAGCTATTCGCCCTATGACAACGTCCAGGCGCAGGCTTACCCGCCGCTGCTCGCGATGGGCGGGCTCACCGACCCTCGTGTGACCTATTGGGAACCGGCAAAATGGGTCGCGCAACTGCGCGCGACCATGACCGGCGGCGGGCCGGTCCTGCTGCACACCAATATGGAGGCCGGCCATGGCGGCTCGGCCGGGCGCTTCGACTCGCTGAAGGAGGTGGCGCTGGCCTATGCCTTCGCCATCCACACGATCCGCGAGGGATGGCCGGAGCAAGCGGCCGCCAAGAGCTGATCAGCCGCCAAGCCTGCTCTTCTCGCTGGCGAGATAGGTCTTGAGCTCGTCCATCGAGGCGAACTTGTACTCGCCATCGGGCGTACGAGCCTGGATGGAACCATCAGCATACATCGTGAAATGCGTGTCGCCGACCTGATAAGCTCCGACGACGCCCTCGTCGGAGGTCGCCGGGCCGGGCGGCTCGGGAACCGTTTCCGTCTCTTCGCCGGAGATTGCCTCCTCGGCTTCATCCAGCGGCTCGCCCTCAGCCTCGGTCTCCTCGAAGACCGGCTCGATCCGAGATTCCGCCTCAGTCGTGTCCGGTTGGACCTCCGGCGCATCCGCACTCTCGACATCCGGCTCCAGCCGTGGCGCTCCGCTGGTCAGCGGCGGCCAGCGCGGTATCGTAGGCTCATCCGCCACTTGCTCGGGCTCGCCAAAAGTCGGCTCACGCCGGCCGAAGGCCGGTGCCATCCAGGCGGCGGCCTCGTCGATCTCGCGATCGCGCTGATCGAACGATGTTTCTCCCACCGGCAGATCGGGCTCCGGTTCGGGCTCGAAATCGGGTTCCGGGCGCTGCGGACCGAACGAGAGATGCTGGCGCAAGGCGCCGAAATCATCGGCTTCCACGGGGGGCTTGGCCTCCTCCGGGCGCGGCCTCTCGACCTGCGGCCACCAGGCTGGCGCTTGAGGCGAACGCAGGTCTTCGTCACCCGCCACAGCGCCCGTGTCGGCGTCCTCGACCTCTCCGGCGGCTTCGTCCTCATGCTGCGTCACGAAGGAAGCGGCAATCGACGGGGTGACAACGTCCGGCGCAAGCTCGGGCAGCACCGCTTCCGTTTCATGCGGCTCATGCAGTTCGGCCGTGGGGGCATCCGCCCTGCCCTTTTCGGGCTCCTCGACCGCGTCAATGGCCTCCTCACGCCGGTCAGCGGGCAGCTCCGAGGGGTGCGTGATCTCATCGAACAGATCGCTGATCACAGGCTCAGGCAAGTCCTGGGCGGCAGCGGGAGCATCCTCAGCGCCACCGCGCATTGAAGCTGCCAGGGCCCCGCCGGCGGCGACAAGCCCGGCCCCTGCTGCCACGGTGCCAAGGCCCGGAAGCGTCGACCGGGCTTCGCCCGGGATCGTCCGTACATCGTCATCCATCTCCACCGATGCCCGCGCCGCGTCAGCGGCGGAAGGCCCGGCTGAGGCCACCGTCAGCGCACCGGCAATCGCCACCCTGACGCGGCGCAGTTCCACCAGGACCCACGACAGGGCAAGCAGGATGATCCCAGCAGCGACAGCCACGCTGCCGGCTATGACCAGGGTGAAGCCCCGCTCGAGCACGAGGTAGGGCCAGCCATTAACGATGGCAGCGATGCCACCGGCAAAGAACCCCAGGCCCAACAGAACGAAGATCGTTATCAACGCAGTACCCTCAGTATCCACCGGAGGCAGGCGGCTTCATCGCCTCTCCGATCATCTTCTAACTTATTGAATAAGAGACTGTTTCACAATTCGCACTGAACTATGCCTGCAAATGGCCTGTTCATTGTGCCCCGTCCCGCATGTTTCGGGCCGTTTGCTCCGACGCAATATCATGGCCCACGGCGCGCCAAGCCGGTTGCCGGCCGGAAGCGGGAGGCTTAACTATCGCGTGGAATGGCGGCTGATCCGCCGGGCTGGCAAGTCCCAAGCCGTTCATGACGAAGCCATTCTCAGCAGTGTGATTTGACAGCCTAAGGAGAGGCCAAATGACCTTTACCCTTCCCGATCTGCCCTACGCCCATGACGCGCTCCAGCCGTTCATGTCGCGGGAGACGCTGGAATATCACCACGACAAGCACCACCAAGCCTATGTCACCAACGGCAACAACGCGATCAAGGGCACCGAATTCGAGGGCAAATCGCTCGAAGAGATAGTCAAGGGCTCCTACGGCAAGAACCCGGCTGTCTTCAACAATGCCGGCCAGCACTACAACCACCTCCATTTCTGGAAGTGGATGAAGCCCAATGGCGGCGGCAAGCTGCCGGGCGCGCTGGAGAAAGCCGTCGTCGATTCGTTCGGCTCCGTCGACAAGTTCAAGGAAGACTTCGTTGCGGCTGGCGTTGGCCAGTTCGGCTCCGGCTGGGCCTGGCTCGAGGTCAAGGGCGGCAAGCTCGCGATCAGCAAGACCCCGAATGGCGAGAGCCCGCTGGTTCACGGCGGCACGCCGATCCTCGGCGTCGATGTCTGGGAGCACTCCTACTACATCGACTATCGCAACCGCCGTCCCGACTACCTCAAGGCCTTCCTCGAGAGCCTGGTGAACTGGGACTACGTTGCTGAACTCTACGACGGCGCCAAGGCCTGACGGCAGCGCAGTCGTGACCCTATGCGACGGGGCCCTTTCGGGCCCCGTTTTGCATTCTTGGTAGGGTGACGGTCAGGCCGCCACGCTGTGCAGGAATTGGTCGACCGTCGCGCGCAGTCGCAATGCCTGGGCCGCAACCTCGCCAGCGGCATCCCGAACCTGCCCCGCAGATTGTCCGGTCTCCTCGACGCTGTCCGCGAGCACGCTGAGATCGCTCGACACCGACAGCGCTGAAGAGCTTGCCATCGCAACGCCGCTGGCAATCTCGCCGGTCGCGATCGCCTGCTGCTCGATCGACGTTGCGACCGCGTTCGTGAAGTTCTCGATCGCGCCCATTCGGTTGGCGATGTTCAAAATGGCGCCGACGACCTCACCGGTCGCCCCCTGGATGGCGCCAACCTGTGTCACGATCCGATCTGTTGCATCCGCCGTCTGCGCCGCAAGACTCTTCACCTCCGACGCAACGACCGCGAAGCCACGCCCAGCGTCGCCGGCGYGCGCAGCCTCGATCGTCGCGTTGAGCGCCAGCAGATTCGTCTGTGCGGCGATATCCCGGATCAGATTCACCACCTCGCCGATCGCGCGAGCCGTTTCGTCCAGCGCTTGTACCGAACCCGCGGTGTCGCGCGAGGCTGAGGCTGCCTCGACGATCTCGGTGCGGACATGCCGGATCTGAAACTCGACCTCGCGGATGGCCGCGCCCATCTCTTCGGCGGCCTGTGCGGCGTTCTCGACATTGGCCGAGGCCCCGTGCGAGTTCTGGGCGGCGCGGGCCGCACGTCCCGACGACTCTGCCGCAACACGCGCCAGGCCATCCGACGCTTCGCTCATCCGTTCGGCGTTGTTCTTGAATGCCTCCAGCGCGGCACCAACCTCGCCCCGGAACAGGGCAATCGATTCGTCGACGCGGCGCTGCTGGTAGCGGCGTTCGGCCTCGGTGACGTGCTGGKCCTCCTGGAGGGCCGCACGCTCTCCCAACCGGACCTTGAGCACGCTGAGCGCCTGCGCGATCGCGCCGATCTCGTCCCTCCGGTCTGCCGCGTCGATCGGTGTATCGAGCTTGCCGTCGGAGATGCTGACGATGGCCTGGGTCATGCTCTTCAGCGGCCGCATCGTGCGCGACAGGGAAACCCAGAGCAGTGGTCCGAGAATGAGCAGGATCAGAACGCCGATGCCGATCGTGACGAACTGCTCAAAGGAGGCCCGCGCATTGAGGCGCGTCTTGTCGAACCGGACGGCGACATAGCCGACCTGCTTCTGGTTCGGCCCAATCCGCACCGAACGAAGCTGGACGAGGTAGACATTATCCTCAAGCTGAAGAGTATCGCGCTCCTTCAAGGCATCCCAGGGCTCGCGCCCAAGTGCCGCCGCCAATGAGCGTGGGGTGAGCGAAAGCCTGCTCTCGGTCGATTCGCCGGCGCTCGCCAGGGCAACGATGTCATCGGCGACGAAGCCGGCATTGAAATCGGGGTCCTGACGCAGCGATTCGAGGATGTATCCCAGTGTCGTGGTGTCACGGGACAGAATTAGCGCCGGAGCGGCATTCGTGACCATGCTGGTCAGCGCAGCGATCTTGTGCTCGAGATCGTCGCGGGTCTGGGCCTGATTATAGCGTGATGCCACGATCACGAGGATGAGGATGGCCGCCGCGACGATGGCAATCGCCGCCCCAGCGATCCTGCTGCCGAGCGAGAGCGAACCGCGTGTTCCAGCCGAGCGCTTCGATGCAACCATCGCGATCGCCCCAGATCGCTTCAACCATGCCATAGCGCCGAGATCTCCGCCGGAGGCTGCAAGGGTAGGATCCGAACGGACCGGTGCTTACAAACTGAGCGATCACGGTAAATTTTCGATTGCGTAGGGTTAGCTTCGCGGCAAAGTTTTTAGCCGGCACCGACCTGTGGTCAAAACAGCTCCGAGAAGCGCGCAATTCTGAAGCCCGGCGGAGGCACGAACGCGGCAAGGGCAGCGTGTTCGAGCGCGCGCGTGGCGATCACCGGATCGAGCCGCGCCAGTTCGTCATCGATATGTCCGGGATGACACATCACAAGATGTGCCGCTCCGGGCGCGATCAGGAAATGGCGCAGATCCGCGCCGAAGTCGCGTTCGGAATCGAATGGCGAAACGCCAGAGAAGCCCCGGTTGACCGGGATCCCGCGCCGCAAAGCCTGCGAGCGCAGGCCCACGGCCAGACCAGCGATCACCAGTGCCTTGCCTACCGCCACCCCGCGCTGGCGGATCGCCCGGGCCGAGTCGGCCGGATCGCGCAGATAGACCGTCCCTTCCGGGTAGTGGCGCTGGATCGCCCGCAGCACCGCTCCGCGGACGCCCGGCAGCACGTGGACGTGCTGATGGCCGTCGACAAAATCCGGTGCGTGGCCCAGCGCGTCCTCGAAGGCTTCGAGCTGACGGCCGATCTCGCCCGCGATCTCGGCGCGGGCTGCGGCCGAGGTCGCCGCCGCCCGCGCGAGATCGCCGAGCCTTGGGAACATGCCCGCTGGCGCGACCCGATGCATCGGCCCAAGCGGGGCAGCGCAGGTCAGATTGAGATGCAGCCCGAGATCAGCCCTGCCGGAAAAGCTGCCCAGTTCGGAGGCAAGGCGCTGCCAATGCGGCCGGTTTGTCATTGCGCCCGTCGCCGAGAGCTTTCCAAGCGCAAGCAATTCCAGGATCGAACGGCTGACGCCTTCGGTCATGGCAAAATCATCGGCACAAAGAACGAAACGGATCGTCATCGATTTCGTTGTCCAGGGTTCATCCGCGATGGTGTAAGGGGCCCGTCGTAGGACTTGTGAGCACAACAGCTTTACGGTTCTGTGCCCATCGCGTCACCCGTGTCGAGCCCGGCTTCGCCGGAAGGCGGGGCCGGCCCGTCCTGGCCGGATCAAGAGGTCAGTCGTGTCGGAAACTTCGCCCGCTCCCAGCCTCGCAGTGCAGCGCCCCGCGCCTGCCCGGCCGGAGCTCTCCATCGTCGTCCCCGTTCACAACGAGGCCGATAATCTGCCGCTTCTCGTCGAGCGCCTGAAATCCGTGCTGACAGGCGTGGTTTCGTCCTGGGAAATGATCTGCATCGATGACGGCAGCCGCGACGGCTCGCTCTCCGTGCTGCGCCTGCTGAACGCCAGCGACCCGCGCATCAATGCCGTGTCGTTCAGCCGCAATTTCGGCAAGGAGATCGCCATCGCCGCCGGGCTCGACCATGCTTCGGGCGATGCGGTGGTGATCATGGACGCCGATCTGCAGCATCCGCCGGAAACCATCCTGACCTTCCTCGCCAAGTGGCGGGAAGGATATCTCAACATCTACGGCCAGCGCGCCGACCGCTCGGGCGAGAGCCGGCTGAAACGCGGCTTCGCCAAGGCTTTCTATCGGGTCTTCGCCAGTTTCGGCGAGACGGAGTTGCCGGAGGGCGCGGGCGATTTCCGCCTGCTTGACCGCCGTGTTGTGGACGCATTGCGCGCCCTGCCGGAGCGGGCACGGTTTTCCAAGGGTCTCTATGCCTGGGTCGGCTTCCCCTCGACCGGCGTGACCTTCGAAGTCGCCGAGCGCCAGCACGGCGTCACCAAGTTCAGCTTCCGCAAGTTGTTCAGCTTCGCCTTCGACGGGTTGTCCTCGTTCTCGACCGTGCCGCTCAAGATAGCGACCTGGACGGGGGTGATCATCGCCCTGATCTCGACCTTCAGCGCCTTGTTCTTCCTGTTGCGGACGCTGCTCTACGGCACCGACCTGCCTGGCTTCCCTTCGCTGATCGTGTCGATCATGTTCTTCTCGGGCATCCAGCTGATTTCGCTCGGGCTGATCGGCGAGTATGTCGGACGCATCTTCGCGGAAGTGAAGCGCCGGCCACTCTACCTGATCGGCGAGCGGGTCGGTTTCAACGCGCGCGCCGTCGATCATCCGCGCGGCGACGCATTGCCGCCATTGATCCGCTAAGAATGGTGCAGACGATTCGGCTTGTTCCGGCGCAGGCGAGCGCGCCTTGGGGCAAGAGCGAGGCCTGGAGTTCGAGCATGACGCCGTCCGCACGCCGGAAACCACATCCCGGCCTCATGCGCTGATGTTCAGGAAGATCCTGTCCGTTGGCGGCTTCACGCTGCTCTCCCGCCTGAGCGGTTTCCTGCGCGACATCGCTCTCGCCGCCGTGCTCGGCGCCGGCGCGATGATGGATGCTTTTTCCGTCGCGTTGCGGCTGCCCAATCATTTCCGCGCGATCTTCGGCGAGGGCGCCTTCAACCAGGCCTATATCCCGGCCTATGCGCGCATCAGGCAGCAGACCGGAGACGCCGCGGCGGCGCTCTTCGCCAACCGCGTCTTCACGCTGAACCTGATCGTGCAGGTCGTTCTGCTCGCACTCGCCCTGCCCCTGATGCCCGAGGTCGTGCGCCTGCTCGCGCCCGGCTTTGCCAACGATCCTCAGCGCTTCGAGCTTGCGGTCGCGCTGACGAGGATCACCTTCCCCTATCTGCTCTTCATCACGCTGGTGACGTTGCTCGCCKCGAACCTGAACGCCGTCGACCGTTTCGCAGCCGCAGCGGCAGCGCCGGTCCTGCTCAACATCTGCCTGATCGCTGCACTGTTCATCGCCTTCCTGTTTCCGAGCGCAGCCTATGCCGCCGCCTGGGGCGTCGCCGTCGCGGGCCTGCTCGAATGGCTGCTGCTGGTGCTTGCGGCCCGGCAGGCCGGCGTGTCGACGGCGCTGACGCGCCCGCGTGTCGATGCCGATGTGAAGAGCTTTCTCAAGGCTTTCGGCCCGGCCGTCATCGGCTCCGCCGGTGTGCAGATCGCGCTCTTCGCCGACACGATCATCGCCTCCCTGCTGCCGCGTGGCGCCTATGCCTCGCTCTACTATGCCGAACGGCTCTACCAGCTGCCGATCGGCGTGATCGCGATCGGGGTGGGTACGGTGCTGTTGCCGACCATGAGCCGCCTGATCGCGGCCGGCGATATCCACGGCGCGGACAAGGCGCAGAACCGGGCCGTGGCGCTGACGCTGGTCATGGCCGCCCCCTTCGCCGCAGCCTTCCTCGCCATCCCGGAGCTGATCGTCTCGGCCCTGTTCGAACGCGGCCGTTTCGATGCGGCAGCAAGCCAGGCGGCGGGCGCAGTGCTGTTTGCCTATGCAATCGGGCTCCCGGCCATCGTGCTGATCCGCTCGCAGGTCTCCGCCTTCCAGGCTCGTGGCGACACCACGACGCCAATGCTGGTTTCGCTTGCCGCCATCGCCGCCAATGTCGCGCTCAAGCTGCTGCTCTGGCGCGATTTCGGCGCGCCCGGGCTTGCGTTGGCGACGGCAACCGGAGCCTGGATCAATGTCGGTGCCTTGTTCGTCCTGGCGCTGCGCCGCGGCTGGACGAAACCGGACCGGCAGCTTCCCGGGCTGATCGTCATCACCCTCGCAGGTGGTGTGATTGCCGGGCTGGTCGCCCGTGTGCTCGCGCCCGGTGTCCTGGCCGCACTGGCGCATGTCCCGGTCGAGCCGCGCCTTCTGGCACTCACCGCGATCGGGCTGGTGGCCGCGAGCCTCTATCTCGTGATCGTTGCTGGCGGGTTGAAGGCGGCAGGCCTGTTCCGGCTCCTGCGCTGACCGGCAGATTCGTCAGGCCCTGAGCCGGGCTGCTCCGGAGCGAATGCGCGCGGCGGCCTCCGCAACCATGCGCTCGACGATCTCGGCTGCCGTCGGGATATCCGAAATCAACCCGGCAGCCTCGCCGAAGATCACTGCGGCGCCCTGCGGATCGCCGGCCATGAAAGCCGCCTTGTAGGCCGGGGCCTCCGCTTCGATCACGTCCTTGAGTTCATGGTCCCGGCCAACCCATTTCGCAATGAAGGCGTTTGCGCTGACCCGGATATCGAACGGTCTTGGCCAGTCGAGCTGGCGGACGATATCGGGGAGCGACGAGCGCACGGTCTCGTCCCCCGTCGCGGCGACGGCGACCGCATGGTGATTGGCGTGAACCAAGGCCTCACGGCTCGCCCAGAAACGCGTACCGACCAGAACGCCGTCTGCCCCCAGCATCAGGGCCGCCGCGAGTCCACGGCCATCGGCGATGCCGCCCGCCGCCAGCAGCAAAGTATCAGGGCTTTCGCGTGCGAGCAGATCGGCCACTTCCGGCACGAAAGGCAGGGTCCCGCGCGCTTGACCGTGACCACCGGCTTCGGCGCCCTGCGCGACGATGACGGCTGCGCCGGCCCGCAGCGCCTGCCGGACATGAACAATCGACTGGCACTGGCAGATCATCGGCACGCCAGCCGCCGCGATCTCGCCCGCAAAGGGTGCAGGATCGCCAAAGGAGAGCATCAGCGCCGCAGGCTGATGCTCGAGAACCTTGCCAAGCAAATGCGGCTGCCTCGCAAGCGACCAGGTGATGAAGCCGCAGCCGGTCCGGGTATTGCCGGCTGCGGCGAATTGCTGGTCCAGCCAGGCATCATCGCCGTAACCGCCGCCGATCAAGCCCAGCCCGCCGGCGCGCGTCACAGCGGCGGCCAACGCCCCGCCCCCGGCCAGAGCCATCGGCGCGGACAGGATCGGATGATCGATCCCGAAGCGCTCGGTGAGCCGGGTGGCGAGGCACGCCACAGTGACTAGGCGGTCTTGGAGTGCGCGAAGTCCATGTAGAGTTCGCGCGCCTTGCGGAACAGCGGGCCGGGCTGGAGCGCGGTGTTGTCGATCCGGGAAACCGGCATGACCTTCGAGTAGTTGCCGGAGATGAAGATCTCGTCGGCCTGCTCGAAATCGCTGTAGCGCAGGCTGGTCTCCTCGACCGTGATACCGTCCTGGCGCAGCAGCGAAATGACGCGCTGGCGGGTGATGCCGTTCAGGAAGGTGCCGTTCGCGACCGGGGTCTTCACCACGCCGTCCTTGGCCATGAAGATGTTGGACGTCGCCGTCTCCGCGACATTGCCAAGCATGTCGAGCACCAGCGCGTTGTCGAAACCGGCCGCCTTGGCGGCGCGCAGGACACGGGCATTGTTGGGGTAGAGGCAGCCGGCCTTCGAGTCCGTCGGCATGGTCTCGAGCGTCGGGCGGCGATAGGCGCCCTGCGTCACCGAGAAGCCGTTCGACGGCACCGGCATCGGAGCCTCGAAGAGGCAGAGGCAGAACTTGGTCGACTCAGGGTCGGCCATGATGGTCGAGAGACCGTCTGCCTCGCCCCAGTACATCGGCTTGACATAAAGCGCCGTGCCCGGGGCGAATTTCTTCGCGCCTTCATAGGTCTTGGCGATGATCTCCTCAGCCGACATCGTCGCCTTCAGGCCGAGCGCATGGGCCGAGCGGTTTACGCGAGCCGCATGCTTGTCGAGATCGGGCGCCTTGTCCTCGAAATAGCGAGCCCCGTCGAAGACGGTCGAAGCCAGCCAGCTGGCATGGGTCCGCGGGCCCATGATGCCCGGATTTCCCTCATGCCATTCACCTTCGAACCAGCTCCAGGTTTGCGAATACCAAGCCATAACCATCCTCGATTTTGTCAGTGTTATTGACCGACACCGTCTGCCGCCCCGCCGCGCGCGTCAACATGCCGAAGGCCCTCCGGCAATGACGTCATGTGATGGAAGCAATGCAGCCGGGTGATGGATCACAAGCCAAAGGCGCGGGCGAGCGAAACCACCGCCATGCCGACGACAAGTGCCAGAAGCTCGCTTCGGCGCAGTACCATGCTGCCGACAGCGGCCAGCAGCGCCAGCGCCGCAGCAAGCCCCAGACGCTCGACCAATGGCAGCACGGTTGCGACGACGATCGAGCCCGGCAATGCGGCCAGCCCGCGCCGGACATGCGGCGTGAGAGGGATGAACCCCATCAACACCACGCCCGAGATGCGACAGAGATAGGTGGCGATCGCCATGGCGGCGATCGCTGCCCAGGCTCCCCAGCCGGCGAGATCAGGCAGCGTCATCGAGGAAAGCTCCAGCGACCGCGCCAGAGAGCGCTCCGACGATGATGAAGGCATAGCCATCGACCAGCTTGGCCGTGACAAGCGCCACGATGCCCGCAACCAGCCAGGGCCGCGCCGCCTTCCGGCCACGCCAGAGCGGCACGATCATCGCTGCGAAGAAGATCGGCATCACGAGATCGATGCCATAGCGTCGCGGATCACTCACCAGCGAGCCGAGCAGATATCCCGGCACGGTGGCAAGAACCCAGACAACCCAGAGCAGGAGTCCGCCGCCGATCAGCACGCCGAGATCGCGCCCACCCTCGGCGTGATAGCGCGTTCCGACCAGCCAGTTCGCATCGGTGAAGAAGAACAGATGCAAGGCGTTGAGGGCCCGCGGAAAACGCGAGAACCAGGGCTGAAGCGACGCACCTTGCAGCACCATCCGCGCATTCACCGTCGCGGTGACGGCTGCAAGGCCGGCGATCGCCCCCCAGGTCCATTCCGGCCGCCAGAGTTCCATCGCCACGAGCTGCGCGACCCCGGCATAGACAATCGCGCTCATCATCACGGTTTCCAGCAGGCTCAGGCCCTTCGCCGCGGCGGCTGCACCG
The DNA here is from genome assembly GCF_056396005.1 of Allobosea sp. 05T439. NCBI lineage: Bacteria > Pseudomonadati > Pseudomonadota > Alphaproteobacteria > Hyphomicrobiales > Alloboseaceae > Allobosea > Allobosea sp. 05T439. The sequence goes on from NZ_JBFTKP010000010.1 coordinate 89,521, forward strand.
AAGGCAACCGCGAAAACGATGATGCCCGGGAGCACCACGGAAATCTTGCGGACTCCCAGAATCATGCCGCGCCAGGTCACGGGCGCGCGCGCTTCCTTCGGGAGTGGGTCGGGTGACGACGTCATGCTTCTTCCATGGACCAAGCAGGCCCCGCGTCAACGGGTCCAGGCGGCGCCGTTGCATGAATTCCATGCAGGGCGGCGCAACGCGGATCAACAGAGGCGACGGAACGCCCCGAGCCCGCTAGCATTCCGCGATGCTCTGGCTGACCTCGATCGATACAAAGGCCTCCACACTCCCCGCGGTCTGGCTGATCCCGACCAGCGAGCGACCGGCCAATCTGATGGAGCGCGCGCGGCTCAGACGTAGCGTGGCTGGGCTCGTGCTGGACCACCAGCTCGGCCAGCCGGCCGCCACCAGTGAGATCGGCCATGACKAGCGGGGCCGGCCGCTGCTCGTCGGCCCCGCTGGCCGCGACCTGCATCTTTCTCTCGCGACGCGCTCAGGCATCGTTGCCGTGGGCCTTGCCGAGCGGCCGATCGGCGTCGATGTCGAGCGGGTGGAGCAGCAAACAGAGCCGCCGCTGGCCGTTCTGCACCCCACCGAAAGGGACATTCTGCTTGCCCTGCCTGCGGCTGAAAGACCGCTCGCCTTCGCGCAACTCTGGAGCGCGAAGGAAGCCTATGTGAAGGCACTGGGCACGGGCTTCGCGCACGCGCCCGAACGCTTCTGCGTGAGATTCCTGGCGGAAGGATTCTTCACGGTCGAGGACGCGGGCGTTCGCTCCATCGGTCTCGGAGCGGCCCGCCTCATGAAAAACGGCGACCAGGAAGACCTGGCCGCCGCGATTGTCGTTCTTGCCTGAAGGGCGGCTTAGCCGGGCTGGTTCACCGGCTTGCGCTTCAGGACGTAGCCGATGATGCAGACGAGCGCCGCGCCGAGAGCCGCGCTGACATAATGGGGCAGGTTCGCAGGCCCGACGCCGAGCGGGTTGACGTCCGTCGAGACCGCCTTGACCCAGGTCGGCATGTTCACCTGCAGCCATTGCAGCACGGCGATATCACCCAGAATCATCTCTGCCGCGATCCAGCCGAGCAGTGCAGCGCCAATCCAGATCAGGATCGGGAAACGCTCGATGATCGAGGTCAGGAGCTGCGCGCCCATGATGATCAGCGGGATCGAGAGCAGCAAGCCGAAGATGAAGAGCTCAGGGTGGCCCTTGGCGGCGCCGGCGATCGCGATGACGTTGTCGAGGCTCATCACGGCATCGGCGATGGCGATGGTGCGCACGGCCTTCCAGAGATTGTCCGCTGCCTTGATGTCGGTATGCGCTTCCTCTTCACCCTTGGCGAGCTTGACCGCGATCCAGAACAGCAAGAGGCCGCCGACGACCTTCAGATAGGGCACGGCCAGCAGATAGGTGACCACCAGAGCGAAGGCGATACGCAGGCCGACCGCCGCACCCGCGCCGAGCCAGATGCCGACCTTGCGCTGATTCTCCGGAAGGGAGCGGACGGCAAGCGCGATCACCACCGCGTTGTCGCCGGACAAGAGCAGATCGATCCAGATGATCTGCAGCAGCGAGATCCAGAATTGGCTCGACGAAAAATCCATTTTACGGTCAGTCCTCTATCAAGTTGCCGGGTCGGGCCGGCGTGATTTCAGCCAATAGCCAAGGCCGAGAACCAGCAGCGCTCCAAGGATCGCCGCCGGATATTCAAGCTGGTGCATCACTGCTGCACCAAATTGCGATGCGAACCAGGGGTCGCTATCGAGCATCTCGCCCGCGACCCAGCCGAGCAGCCCCGCCCCCGCCCAAACCAGGAGCGGGAACTGGGCCAGCAGGCGGGTGATCAAGGAGGCGCCGACGACGATCAGCGGGATCGAGATCACCAGCCCCGCCACCAGGAGCGGAATCGAGTCCTTGGCGACCGCAGCGATCGCCAGGACATTGTCGAGGCTCATGACGATATCGGCGATCGCAACCGTCTGAACGGCCTTCCAGAGCTTGCTGCTGGCGGCGATGGCGTCGTCGTCACCCTCGCCATCCTCCAGAACCAGCTTCACGGCGATCCAGAACAGCAGCACCGCGCCGGCGATGCGCAGGAAAGGCGCGCTCAGGAGCGAGGCCACCACGACCGTGAACACGACCCGCAGCAGCACGGCGACAATGGCACCAAGCGCAATGCCCTTGGTGCGTTGCGCCGGTGCCAGCGCCCGACAGGCGAGCGCGATCACAACCGCGTTGTCGCCCGACAGCACGATGTTCAGCACGATGATTTCGAAGAGCTTGCCCCAGAGGAGGGGATCGGCCAGCGAAGCAGCGGTGAAATCCATGGATGAAGCAGCCTCTCGCGGAATATGATCGCTTTCTAGCCAATACCCTGGCTGGAGTCGCGCCCTTCTTGCTCAGCCCAGCGCTTGCTCGACTGCTCTGCCCGCAGCCTCGGTGCTCAAGGTTCCGCCGAGATCGCGCGTGCGCGTCCGGGCGTCTCCAAGGGCACGCTCGATCGCGGCCTCGATGGCCTTTGCGGCCTCGCGCTCGCCGAGATGGTCGAGCATCATCGCGCCTGACCAGATCTGGCCGACGGGATTGGCGATGCCCTGGCCGGCAATGTCGGGCGCCGAGCCGTGAACGGGTTCGAACAGCGAAGGGAATTCACGGGTCGGGTTGATGTTCCCCGACGGCGCGATGCCGATCGTGCCGGTGCAGGCCGGCCCGAGATCGGACAGGATGTCACCGAACAGGTTGGAGGCGACCACGACGTCGAAACGATCGGGATTCAGCACGAAATGCGCGGTGAGGATGTCGATATGGTACTGATCGACCGCGATATCCGGATAGTTCTTGGCCATCTCCTTCACCCGCTCGTCCCAGTAGGGCATGGTGATCGAGATGCCGTTCGACTTGGTGGCCGAAGTCAGCTTCTTGCGCGGCCGGCGCTGGGCGAGCTCGAAGGCGTATTTCAGCACGCGGTCGACGCCGACGCGGCTCATCACCGTCTCCTGCAGCACGATCTCGCGCTCGGTGCCGGCATACATGCGCCCACCGACAGAGGAGTACTCGCCCTCGGTGTTCTCGCGCACGACAAAGAAATCGATATCGCCCGGCTTGCGGTTGGCCAGCGGGCCAGGCACGCCGGGCATCAGCCGCACGGGGCGGAGATTGACATACTGGTCAAATTCACGCCGGAACAGCAGCAGCGAGCCCCAGAGCGAGATGTGGTCCGGCACCTGCGCCGGCATGCCGACAGCACCGAAATAGATCGCGTCATGCCCACCGATCTGGTCCTTCCAGTCGTCGGGAAGCATCTTGCCGTGCTTGGCGTAGTAGTCGCAGGAGGAGAAATCGAAGCTGTCGCAGCGCAGCTCGAAGCCGAACTTCTTCGACGCCGCTTCGAGCACCCGCAGACCTTCGGGCATGACCTCCTTGCCGATGCCGTCGCCGGCGATCACAGCGATGCGGTAGACGCGATTGGTTCCGGTCATGTGTCTTCTCCGAAGAAAGCCGTGAATTCGGCAGCGACGAGATCGGGGATCTCCTCCGCCAAATAATGGCCACCGGGCAAGGGCCGGCCTTGGACATTCTGTGCACGCTGGCGCCAGAGCGCCAGGGGATCGAAGCAGCGCCCGATCACGCCCTGCTCGCCCCAAAGCGCCAGCAGGGGCTGCTCAAGCTTGCGGCCATCATCCTCGTCGTCATGACGGAGGTCGATGGTCGCGGCCGCGCGATAATCCTCGCAGCTCGCGTGAATCGTCGCCGGATCGGCGAAGCAGCGCAGGTAGTGTTCAAGCGCCTCAGGCGCGAAAGGGGTCAGACCGGCGGAGCCCGAGCCGCATTTCTTCAGCCAATAGGCCTTGGAATCAGCACCGATCATGCGCTCGGGAAAGGGCGCGGGCTGGATCAGGAAGAACCAGTGCCAATAGGCACGCGCGAAGGCGTCGGTGGTATTGGCATACATCTCGCGCGTGGGCGCGATGTCGAGCGTGGCGAGCCTCGTCACACGGCCTGCGTGGTCGAGCGCCATGCGATGGGCCACGCGCGCGCCGCGATCATGCGCCCCAACGGCAAACCGATCATGGCCAAGCGCAGCCATGACCTCGACCATGTCCTGCGCCATCGCACGCTTGGAATAGACAAGATGAGCGGCATCGGAGACAGGCTTCTCGCTGTCGCCATAGCCACGCAGATCTGCACACACCAGGGTAAAATGCCGCTTCAGCCGGTCCGCGACCTTGTGCCAAAGCGCATGCGTCTGCGGATAACCGTGCAGCAGCAGCAAGGCCGGCCCCTCCCCGCCTGTCCGCACGCGAATTCGCGCACCCGACGTCTGAACGTCGAGCAGGCGAAAGCCAGGGAAAAGGCTGTCCGCAACGGGACATTCGGAGATGGTCATACAGCCAGGGCACGTTGAAACGATCAGCAGCCGATAGCGCGATTGTTCACGGATTGCGCGGGCGGATTATTACACAATCTGGATCAATAACGCGCACTGGCCCATCGCCCCAGAGGCGCACCAACGCTCTGCCCCGAGACAGCCCGATGACAGGCCTGCCAGATACGCAAAAGGCGGGCGCGCCCAGTGTCGCTCCCGCCTTCCCGCATGTCTGCTCCGGGGAACCGGTGCTCCCGGCCTGAGGATCAGCTCCGCAGGGTCGCGCCGTAGCGCTTGGTCATCTCGGCGACGATCTTGCTGCCGACCGCATCGATCTCGACATCGGTCAGCGTCTTCTCGGCAGGCTGGAGCGTGACGGCGAGCGCCACGGATTTCTTGCCTGCCTCGACGCCCGGCCCCTCATAGAGATCGAACACCGTGACATCGGAGATCAGGCTGCGCTCGGCATTCTGCGCCGTGCGCATCATGTCACCCGCCGCAACCTTGGCATCGACGATGAAGGCGAAATCGCGCGTCAGCGGCTGGAAGCCGGAGAGGCTCAATTTCGGCTTGACCTTGGTCGGCCTGGCCTTCGGCAAAGGCAGGGTGTCGAGATGGATCTCGAAGGCCACGAGCGGCCCCTTCACGTCCAGCGCCTTGAGGATCTTGGGATGGACTTCCCCGAAGGCGCCGATGACGCCCTTCGGCCCGAACTGCAATGTCGCCGACCGCCCCGGATGAGCCCAGGCAGGGCCACCGGCCACGACCTGCAAGCCGCCGACGGGGATTCCGAGACCGGAGAGCAGGGCCATGACGTCGGCCTTGGCATCGAAGGCATCGACAGGCTCGGCCGCACCGTCCCAATGACGGCCGACACCCTCGAGCCGGGCCGTGCCGCGGCGCAAGCCGGCGGCCGCTATCACCTGGCCTTCGGGCTCATCGCTGAAGAAGACCTGCCCGACCTCGAACAATGCGACATCGCCGAAGCCGCGTGCCGCATTGGCCTGGGCCGAACGGATCAGCCCCGGCAGCAGCGACGGCCGCATGTCGGAGAGATCGGCGGCAATCGGATTGGCCAGAACCAGCTTGGGCGAGCCGCCGCCGAAGAGCGTCGCCGCCTCGTGCGAGATGAAGGACCAGGTCACCGCCTCGACCAAGCCACGGCTGGCAAGCAGACGCTTGGCGGCGCGGGTGCGCTTCTGAAGCACGGTGAGAACCGGCTTCACCACCTCTGCCTTGATGCGCGGCAGCGGCGTGGAGGCCACGCGGTCGAGCCCGGCAATACGCAGGATCTCCTCGACCAGATCGGCCTTGCCCTCGACATCGCCGCGCCAGGACGGCGCCGCGACCTTCACCCGCTCGCCCGCACCCGAGACATGGAAACCGAGCGAGGTCAGCGCGAGCTTCATCTCGACCTGCGGCAGATCGAGCCCCGTCAGACGCTTCACTTCCGACCACGGGAAATCGATCGCGGGGCGCGACTCCGGAAGCTCGCCCTCGAACACCATTTCGGAGGCTTCGCCGCCGCAGAGATCGATGATCATCACCGTCGCGAGATCGAGGCCCGGCCGGCAGAAATCCGGATCGACACCGCGCTCGAAACGATAGCGCGCATCCGAGTTGATACCGAGTGCTCGGCCCGAACGGGCGATGTTGAGCGGGTCCCAGAGCGCGCTCTCGACCAGGACATCCACCGTGTTCTCGTCGCAGCCCGAAGCCTCGCCACCCATGATGCCGGCGAGCGATTCGACGCCATGCGCATCGCAGATCACCACCTGTTCGTCGCTCAGCTTGTAGGTGCGTCCGTCGAGCGCGAGAATCTCCTCGCCCGCCTTGGCCCGGCGCACCGTGAGATCTCCCCTGACCTTGGCCGCGTCGAAGACGTGAAGCGGCCGGTTGCGGTCGAAGGTCATGAAATTGGTGATGTCGACGAGCGTATTGATCGGCCGCAAGCCGATGGCGCGCAGGCGGGCCTGCAACCATTCCGGTGACGGACCGTTCTTCACGCCGCGGATCAGGCGCAAGGCGAAGGCCGGGCAGAGCTTCTTGTCCTGCGGCGCGAAGTCGAGCGTGACCTTGACCGGGCACGGGAACGAGCCGCGCACCGGCTGGATCGACGGTGTCCTCAGCGTGCCGAGACCTGCGGCGGCGAGATCGCGCGCGACACCGCTGACGCCGAGCGCGTCGGCCCGGTTTGGCGTGACCGCGATCTCGATCGTGGCGTCGTCGAGCTTGGCATAGGTTGCGTAGGGCATTCCGACCGGAGCATCCTCCGGCAGTTCGATGATGCCGTCATGATCCTCGGAGAGCTGGAGCTCGGCCTCCGAGACCAGCATGCCGTTCGACTCGACGCCACGAATGACGCCCTTGCCGAGGGTGATGTCCTTGCCGGGAATGTAGCTGCCCGGCGGCGAGAACACCCCCTTCATGCCGGTGCGGGCATTGGGCGCGCCGCAGACGACCTGCACGGGCTCGCCGGTGCCGGTGTCGACCAGGCAGACGCGCAGCCGGTCGGCATTCGGGTGCTGCTTGGCCTCGATCACATAGGCGATGGTGAAGGCCTGGAGCGCCTTCGCCCTGTCCTCGACGCCTTCGACCTCGAGCCCGACACGCGTCAGGGTCTCGGTGATGGTGTCGACCGTATCGGTGGTGTCGAGATGGTCTTTGAGCCAGGAGAGCGTGAATTTCATGCGTGTGCGTCCATCGGAGCGAGCACTTCCACCAGACGGAAGCGTTCGCAAATCAAGGTCATGTCGGGACTGAAGACGCCGAGGCGTCGGAAATAGGCTTCATGGGCTTGGCGCCATGAGGCCAGAGTACGGTCGTCCTCGCCTTCCTCGAAGGCGAATTCGGCATCGATCTCGTCGAACCGCCGCGTCGTCAGTTCGAGCGTCTCGATGACGCAGACAGGTCGCTTGCCGCCGTCGAGGACGATCCACATCTGGCCGACCTCCGGGCAGTCGGGATCATCGGGCGTGTTCACCGTCGCCCGCTTGCGGCCGCTGACGACGAGCGCGGCCAGTTCGGAGGCCAGCTCCGGGCTGTCGCCAAAGGAGAAGCTCGGGCAGCCCCGGTAGCGCTCGGGGATCGTGGTCGTGCCCATGGTCACGTCGCCCCGTCCCGTCGCGCCGAAACCGGCGACAGCTGGGACTGGCCATCGTTCAACCGGTCCTCGCCATCGGTCCTGATCTTCATCGCGTTGCCGCGCCACGTCACCTCGCCCGCGACGAAGGCATAGGCCCAGATCCCCGGGAAGACGATATCGCGCACCAGGAAGGCGAAAGGCAGCCGCCACGACAGGTACCAGCCGACGCCATAGGCCAGAAGCATCTCGCCCGCGTACCAGGGCAGCAGCACGACGCATAGCGCGGCCCAGGCCGGCAGCCCAAAATCTGGCGCCGCAACAACGGCCGCCAGCACTGGCAGCAGCGGTCCCGACAGGATCTCCGGTGCAAAGAATGGCAGGAACGTCACCCGGCGCAGCCTGGCCCAGCGGAACTGGCGCTGCACCACATCGCGCAGGCTGCGCTCGCCCAGGGGCTGCTCGAAGGGCTGGCCGACGAGATGGACATGCTTGCCGGCCCGGCGCACCAGCTTCGTCGCCGCTGCATCTTCGGCGATCTCCGCCCCCAACGCTGCAATGCCGCCATTGGAGTCGAGAAAGGGCTTGTTCCAGAGCATCGACTTGCCCTGCGCGAAGCCGAAGCCGAGAGCCTCGCCGGCATATTGCCAGCGCGCCTGGAAGGTATTCAGGAAGGCGCATTCGAGTTCGGCGCAGAAGCCCTGCGGGCGCGAACCGGCCGGTGTCGAGCAGACGAGCCCGGTCGTGGGCCGCCACGCCGTCAGCATCCGCTGGATATAGTCCTTCGGCATCAGCACGTTGGAATCGGCGAGAATGACCCAGTCCGTGTCCGCCGCGTCCCAGCCCTTGACGCAGTTATTGAGCTTCGGATTGGCGCTGACGGCGACATCGCCGACGATCAGCCGCACGCGGTCGTCGCCGAAGCGCCTGATCAGATCCTCGATCAGCGGCACGATAGGGTCGTCGCCATCGGCAACGCAGAAGATCGTCCTGTAGCGGGGGTAGTCGAGCACCAGCCCCGAGCTCAACGTCTCGCGGCTGAACGCCTCGAGACCGCGCACCGGCCGCACGATCGTGACGGCCGGGCACTGGTCGAGCAAGGCCGAGCCCAAAGCGCGGTGGCGCAGGCGGAAATAGGCGATCGCGAGGCACAGCAGGTTGAGCGCGACGGCAAGCACCGCGAACAATCCTGCTCCTGCTGCGACTGTCATCCCGCCCTCCCCTGCACGACCGGCTCCCTCACGACGTCAGGCCGCCAGTCAGGGTCGGCAGGTCGAGTGGGCGGAAGCCGTAATGGGAGAGCCAGCGAATATCGGCCTCGAAGAAGGGGCGCAGGTCCGGCATGCCGTATTTCAGCATGGCGATACGGTCGATGCCCATGCCCCAGGCGAAGCCCTGATAGACATCGGGATCGAGGCCGCAATTACGCAGCACGTTCGGGTGCACCATGCCGCAGCCGAGAATCTCCAGCCAGTCGTCGCCTTCGCCGAAGCGGATCTCGCCGCCCTTGCGCGAACACTGGATGTCCACTTCGGCCGACGGTTCGGTGAAGGGGAAGAAGGAGGGGCGGAAGCGCATCTTGACGCTATCGACCTCGAAGAACGCCTTGCAGAACTCCTCGAGCACCCATTTCATGTGGCCAAAATTGGCCTTCTTGTCGATCACCAGACCTTCGACCTGATGGAACATCGGGGTGTGGGTCTGGTCGGAATCCATACGATAGGTCCGGCCCGGGCAGACGACGCGGATCGGCGGCTCCTGCGAGATCATTGTGCGCACCTGCACCGGGGAGGTGTGCGTGCGCAGCAGCTTGCGCTCGCCATTGGCGTCAGGCGCGAAGAAGAAGGTGTCGTGCATCTCCCGCGCCGGGTGGCCGACGGGGAAGTTCAGCTTGGTGAAGTTGAGATCGTCGGTTTCGACATCGGGACCTTCCGCGATCGAAAAGCCCATGTCGCCAAAGATCGTAGTGATCTCGTCGATGACCTGGCTGATCGGGTGGATGCGCCCGCGCGCCTCCGGCCCCTCGCGCACCGGGAGGGAGACATCGATCCGCTCGGCAGCAAGGCGCGCGTCGAGCGCAGCCTGCCCCAACGCCTCCTTGCGCTCGGTGATGGCGCCCTGGACCTTGTCGCGCAGGCCGTTGATCAGCGGGCCCTTTTCCTTGCGCTCGTCCGGCGTCATCGCGCCCAGCGTCTTCAGCAGCGCGGACACCGAGCCCGACTTGCCGAGCGCAGCGATGCGCAACTGCTCGAGCGCGGCTTCGTCCTGCGCAGCGGCGATCTCACCAAGAAGTGAATCGCTGAGGGTATCGATCTCATTCATGCCTGATCTGGTCCGATTGCGAGGCATCTTCTAGGGTGTCATCTTGAGCGATGCTAGGGGCAATCGTGCTGGCAAAGCATCGCAGGTGCGACGGCAGAGACCCTGTTTGGCCGAAATGAGCGCAGCACCATGACAATCCTGTCTCACTGGCGCGCATTGGCATTCCTGATCGTCACGCTGAGCGCCGCTCCGGCAGGGGCACAGGACGGGCAGCGCGTCACGATCACCGGGGAAATCAGCGATACCTGGTGCACGATCAGCGGGCTGATGTTCGCCAGGGGCACAGCCCACCACCAATGCGCAATCTGGTGTGCGCTTGGCGGCATCCCGGTCAACATCCGCGACCCGGCCGGCAATCTCTATCTCATTCTCAAGATCGGCGACGACGATGAGAGCGCCGCCAATCCGCGTGTTGCGCGAATGGCCACACACGAGGTCACAGTCGATGGCGAGCTGCTCGAGCGCGACGGCGTGAAGTACCTGCTCGTCGACAGGATCGCCGACGACAAGGGCGTGATCAGCATGACGCATGAAGAACACGGCATCCAGCCGTTCGGGAACTGAGCGATGCGAATGCTGCGGCACATGCTGGGTGTGGCCGCGCTTCTCGCCGGCATCCCCGTGACAACCGCGCGCGCGGCCGAAGCCTGGAACATCCCGTACGAGACTGCGACAATCCTCAAGGGGCGGGTCGTCGATGCGCTCTGCCATCTCACAGGCCGTTGCACGCCCGGTTGCGGCAGCGGCAAGCGCCAGCTCGGCCTTGTCCTGGCCGACGGCACCTTCCGGCTTGTCGCGAAATCGAACGTCGACTTTGCCGGCTCGGTCCGGGACCTGATCGGTTATTGCGGCCGCGAGATCGAGGCCGATGGCCTGCTGATCGCCAACCCGGCAGTGACAGTATTCTTCGTGCAGGCGGTCCGCGAAGGCCCCTCGCAGCCCTGGATTCCGGCCGAACGCTTCAAGTCCGACTGGGAGGCCCGCAACGGCAAGGCCTCCGAATGGTGGCGGGCCGATCCTGAAGCGAACCGCAGCATCGCCGAAGACGGCCCTTACGGAATCAAGGGACTTCGGCCGAAATGATCTCGCGGCGGGTGCTGCTGGCCCTTGGCGCCATCCTGCCAGCCGCAGGCGCGTTCTCGCAGCAACCGCCTGCATCTGGCGCCAGCCCTATCGACCCGCTCGCCACCCGGTTCGGCGGCCCTTTCACGCTCATCGACCACACCGGCAAGCGCGTGAACGACACGGATTTCCGCGGGCGGTTCATGCTGGTCTATTTCGGCTTCACCCGTTGCACCGATACCTGCCCGGTCGATCTTGCGATCATCGCGCAAGCGCTCGACGCCATCGGCCCGCAGGCCGAGCGGCTCGCGCCGCTCTTCGTCACGGTCGATCCGGCCCATGACACGCCCGCCACGATGGCAGCCTATGTCACAGCCCTCCATCCGCGCCTGATCGGACTGACCGGCAGCGAATCGGAGATTGCCGCGATCGCCCGCGCCTACAAGGTGCATCGCCGCAAGCTCACGCTGCCGCATCATGGCGCCGCGGAGTACGCCGTCGATCACGGCTCCCTCACCTATCTGATGGACCGCGAGGGGCGCTTTCTGACCCTGCTGCCGCACAATGCCGGCGCGCCACGTCTCGCCGAGATCCTGAACAAGTACCTCGGCTGAACACGTGCTTGGCCTCAACACCTGCTTGGCCCGAACAAGTGCTTGGCCCGAACAAGTCCGGGCCTGGCGGAGCAGCCCTGCCAGCGATGCAGGCGACAGTGCCGCCGGGATGCGGCTATGCAGGTGGCATCATGGAGACAGACATCATGCCCGACAGCCAGGCCCAGAAGAATTCCCCCTCGTACCGCCTGGCGGCGCTCGACCCCGATTTCATCCTTGGCGATTCGACACGCGGCGTGCGCTTCATGCTCGAATACCAGAAGGCCGAGGACCATTTACGCGCGCGCGGCATCATCTCGACCGTTGTCGTCTTCGGCTCGGCCCGCGTCCGGGAAGGTGACCGCTGGTACGAGGCGGCGCGGCAATTCGCCCGCATTGCCTCCGAGCGGGGCGGCGCGCTCATCGACGGCGAGAGCGGGCGCCATCATGTCATCGCCACTGGCGGCGGGCCGGGCATCATGGAAGCAGCCAATCGCGGTGCGACGGAAGCGGGGGCGCTCTCGATCGGCTTCAACATCACCCTGCCGCACGAGCAGGAGCCGAATCCGTGGTCAACGCCGGACCTGACTTTCCGCTTCCACTATTTCGCGATGCGGAAGATGCACCTGGCAATGCGCGCCGCGGCGCTCGTCGTGTTTCCCGGCGGATTCGGCACGCTCGACGAACTCTTCGAGATCATGACGCTGAAGCAGACGGGCAAGATGCCGGCCGTACCGATCGTGCTCTATGACAGCGCCTTCTGGCGTGACCTGCTCAATCTCGATGCCATGGCCGCGGCAAAATTCATCCGCCCCGAAGATCTTTCGCTGTTCTGCTACGCCGATACGCCGGAGGAAGCCTACCAGCGTGTCGTCGACGGTGCGGGCCAGAACTGGGTCCTTCCCGCAAACGACAGCATGCAGAGCTGACAACGAAAAAGGCCGGCATCGCTGCCGGCCTTTTCCAATTCACTTCGCCGAGGCGAAACTCAGGCGGCCTTGGCTTCCGCGCCGAGGGCACCCTTCACCGTCTCGACCACGGCCGCGAAGGCGGCTGCGTCGTCGATGGCCAGCGCCGACAGCGTCTTGCGATCGAGCTCGATACCGGCCTTGGCGAGACCGCCAATGAAGACCGAGTACGTCAAGTCATGCTCACGCACCGCAGCGTTGAGGCGCTGGATCCAGAGCGCGCGGAACGAGCGCTTCCGGTTCTTGCGGTCGCGATAGGCATACTGCATCGAACGATCGACGGCCGCCTTGGCAGCGCGGATCGTATTCTTGCGGCGGCCATAAAAACCCTTGGCGGCCTTAAGTGTCTTCTTGTGCTTGGCGTGGGACGTTACGCCCCGTTTCACGCGAGCCATGTGTGATCTCCGGAAAGGTTAGAGGGCGTCAGCCGTTCGGCAGGAAGTATTTTTTCACGTTGGCGGCATCGCCCTCGAAGAGGGTTGCCGTGCCGCGGTGATTGCGGATCTGCTTGTTGGTCCGCTTGATCATGCCGTGACGCTTGCCGGCCTGGGCGTAGAGCACCTTGCCGGTTCCGGTGATCTTGAAGCGCTTTTTGGCGCTCGACTTCGTCTTGATCTTGGGCATTTCAGCTCCTCAATGGTCGCGGACGCGCGAGATGCGCCGCTTCGATTTTGCTTGCTGGAAGCAAAGAACGACCGCCACGGCAGCCCTTATCAGCCGGGCGATCGAAGGGCGCGCATATGACAGAAAAGCCCGGGGCTGGCAAGTGCAGGCGCCACTCATGCCTAAAAGGCCGCATGGCGAACCGGAACGGGTTTATCCCGATCAGCCCAGCTTTTCGGCGCGAGGCCCTCTGATCCCGATGCAATTGCCCCAAGGATCGCGAACCTGGCACATCCACAGATCACCGTCGATGGCCAGCGGCCCGCGATAGAGAACCGCGCCGACCGCCTGCAAATGGGCAAGCGATCGCTCGAAATCCTCCACCCGCCAATAGACAATCGAGCCGGTAGCGCCGCTGGCCACCTTCGTGTCATCCGGAACGATTTCAAGTTGCGTCTCGCCAATCTGCAGAAAGGCGAATCCCGAAGGCTGGCTCGTCGCCGGAACGGCGCGGGGAAATGCGCTGCGATACCAAGCGAGCCCCGCGACCACGTCCGAGACGTGAACCAGAACGGCCGAAATAGAACCCGTCACGGAAATCCTCGTGGTCATGATCGGAAGGGAGCCCAACGGGCCCGGAAGCGTGCGGCAGCGCTACCCCTTATCAGCGCGGAAGAAGTCGATGAAAGCCCGCAGCGCCGGGCGCATCTGCCGGCGGCTCGGATAATACACGTAGAACCCGTCGAAGGGTGGACACCAATCCTCCAGAACAGACACCAGCCTGCCCTGCCCGAGCCCATCGCGGACATAGTCATCGAAGAGGAATGCGATGCCGGCACCATCAAGCGCGGCCTGGAGGACGAGCCGGTCATCGCCCAGGATCAGCGGCCCCGTGACTTCGGGTTCGACGACGAGACCGTCCTTCTCGAACTCCCAGCGATAGATCACGCCACTTTCGAAGCGGAAGCGGATGCAGCGATGCCCGGGCAGTTCGTGCGGCGTCAGCGGCATGTCACGCCCGGCGAAATAGGCCGGGGCCGCAACCGCGACGCCACGCATGCGCGGCCCGATGCGAACGGCGATCATGTCGCGCTGCAGGCTCTCGCCGAGCCGGATCCCGGCATCGAACCCGCCCGCGACGACATCAGCGAATCTGTCGTCAATGACGATCTCGAGCACGATTTCCGGATAGGCCGCGGCAAAGGCGCCGAGCTTCGGCGCCAGTACCAGATGAGCGGCGGTGCGCGGCACGGTGAGGCGAAGATTGCCGGCGGGCTCGTCGCGCGAGGCAGCTGCCACTTCCAGCGCCAGGGCGATCTCCGACATCGCCGGCAGCAGCCGTTCCAGAAGCTGCGCCCCGGCCTCGGTGGGAGCGACGCTGCGCGTACTGCGCGCCAGCAAGCGCACGCCGAGCCGGGCCTCCAGCAGCGACACGGCATGGCTGACGGCGGACGGCGCAATGCCGAGCTCGCGTGCCGCGCCACGGAAACCCCGATTGCGGGCGACGGCCGCCAGGACGGCGAGATGCGGGAGATCAGCGCGGTTCATTGATCTGTTTTATCGAACAGGCCGTGCTTTCTCCAGGTGATTATCGATCAGTGGCGCAAGCCTCATCTGTATCGGATCACAAAAGAGGAGCCCGTGATGCAAACTCGCAAGCTTGGTCAAGAACTCGAAGTCTTCCCCGTCGGCCTCGGCTGCATGGGGATGACCTTCGCCTATGGTGGCCAGGAAGAGAGCGCCGCGATCGCCACCTTGCGGCGCGCCGTCGATATCGGAGTGACCCTCTTCGACACCGCCGAAGTCTATGGCCCATTCGAGAACGAGGTCCTGCTGGGCAAGGCGCTCAGGCCTGTGCGCGACCAGGTGGTGATCGCCACGAAGTTCGGGTTCAGGATCCTCGAAGAGGGCAAGGGACCGGAGCGCATGGCGGGGCTCGACAGCCGGCCGGAACATGTGAGGGCCGTGGCGGAAGCCTCGCTCAAGCGGCTCGGGATCGACGTGATCGATCTCTATTACCAGCACCGCGTCGACCCGAATGTGCCGATCGAGGATACGGTCGGCGCCATGGCCGATCTCGTGCGCGAGGGCAAAGTCCGAGCGCTCGGCCTGTCCGAGGCCAATGCCTCGACGATCCGCCGGGCGCACGCGGTGCATCCGATCGCGGCCGTCCAGAGCGAATATTCGTTGTGGAGCCGCGAGCCTGAAGACGGCGTGCTCGCCGTCTGCCGTGAGCTCGGAATCGGGTTCGTGCCCTACAGCCCGCTCGGCCGCGGCCTGCTCACCGGCACGATCCGGACGCTCGACGAGTTGGGCAGCGAGGACTGGCGCCGGACCCTGCCACGCTTCCAGGCCGAAGCGTTGGAAGCCAACGCGGCGCTCGTCGAACGGCTGGAACGCCTGGCCGCGAGCAAGAACGTCACCGCCGCGCAGCTTGCGCTGGCCTGGGTGCTGCATCAGGGGGACTTCATCGTGCCGATCCCCGGTGCGCGCAAGATKACCCATCTGGAGCAGAACAGGGCGGCGGCCGACATCGTCCTGACCACCGACGAAACAGCAGCCATAGGCGAAGCGCTCACGCCGGCCGACGTGGCGGGCAAACGCTACACCGACGCCGCGCTCGCCCTCGTCGACGGCTAGCCCTGTCGGGCATCGTTCAGGAGGCGCGCTCTGCGCGCCTCCTTCTTCGACGAGCGCTCACGCAGGCCAATGATGGCAGGCCCCACGGATCGGATGCTCCGGCGCGGCTACAATGATGCGAAGGCTCTGCCCCTTTCGGCGTTCTGCCCCTAAGGGCCGATACAGGCTGCGGCCTCACGCAGGACGGGCTGCGGCTTCTCACCATGCAGGCGGCGATAACCAAGCAAGGCCGTCGCGAGGGCAACGCCGCCTGCGGCAACCGAAATCCAGAAACCACTGCGCGCGCCAAACCCGTCGATGACCCAGCCTGAGGCGGAAGAGCCCACCGCCATGCCGATACCGATGCCGGTCATGGCCCAGGTGATGCCCTCGGTCAGTTTCGCAGCCGGGACGAGGCGCTCGATCAGGCCGATCGAGACGATGATCGTCGGCGAAACGGCAGCGCCGGCCAGGAACACCACGACGGCAAGGCTGCCGATGCTGTTGACGGCGAGCAGAGGCAGCGTGGTCACCGCTGCAAGCGCAATCGCAATCAGCAACTGGCTGGCCAGCGACATGCGCAGCTTGAGCGCGCCGAACACGATCCCCGTGATCAGCGATCCCGCGGCATAGCTCGCCAGGACGAAACTGGCGGCAGCCTTGTTCCCTTGCGCCTCGGCGAAGGCAACGGCGGTGACCTCGGCCGTTCCGAAGATCGTGCCGATCGCAATCAGGATGAAGGCGATGATCCGCACCGACGCGAGGCGAATGACCGAGTCACCGCCACTCGCCCCCTGCGGATGCACGGGCGGTTCGGATGCCCGCTGCGCGACGAACAGCGCAGTTCCGACGGTCAGCAGCAGCGTCGCGGCGAGCGGCCCTGCCTCTGGAAAGAAGGATACGCTCAGCCCGATCGCGATGACCGGCCCGGTCATGTAGATGACCTCGTCGACCACCGACTCGAAGGCGAAGGCGGTCCGCAGCTTCGGCGTATCGCGATAAAGCTCGGTCCAGCGCGCCCTGACCATCGCCGATATGCTCGGCATCGTTCCTGACAGCATGGCGAAGACGAAAAGAGCCCAGACGGGCGCTTCGTAGCGGGTCGACAGCATCAGGCCCGATAGCGCCGCAATCGCTGCGAGTGTTGCGGGAATGAGCAGCCGACGCTGCCCGTAGCGATCGACCAGCCTGGAGAGCTGAGGCGCGATCAGTGCGTTGGACAAGGCGAAGGTCGCCGCGACCGCCCCTGCCAGCCAGTATTCGCCGCGCGCCTGGGACAGCATGGTGACKACGCCGAGCGTTACCATCGAGACCGGCATGCGCGCGATGAAGCCCGTCGCCGAGAACGCGATAGCGCCTGGAGCCCTGAAGATCTCGCGATAGGGGTTGGCCATGACGGGCCTCTTTCCAGAAGTTTCTGTACCACTTACATACGGAGCGTATGAAAGTGAAGTAGGAGCCGACCCGGCCCGTGTCAATTGACATACGCCGCGTATGCGAAAGGAACATGGATGGCTCGCAGACCACGCACGGAGATGATCGCCGAGACGCGGGCCAAGCTCCTCGGTGCGGCGCGCCATGCCTTCGGCACCGTGGGCTATGCCGACGCCTCGATGGATGAACTGACCGCCGCCGTCGGACTGACACGCGGGGCGCTCTACCATCACTTCGGTGACAAGAAGGGCCTGCTCAGGGCCGTGATCTCCGAAATCGATGACGAAATGAACGAGCGCCTTCGCATCGTCTCCGCCAGTGCGGCAGATAAATGGGCCGGCTTCCGCGACGAGTGCACCGCCTATATCGAGATGGCGCTGGAGCCGGAGATCCAGCGCATCGTCCTACGCGATGGGCCAGCCGTCCTCGGCGATCCCTGGAACTGGCCAACGCAGAGCGCCTGCATCCGTTCGATGACGGCGAGCCTCGAGACGCTTGTCGCGGACAGGATCCTGCTCGCGATCGACCCCGAGGCGGCCGCCCGCCTGATCTCCGGTGCGACGCAACATGCGGCACAATGGATCGCCCATGCCGAGAACCCGCAAGCCGCCTCTCACCGGGCGATCGCGGCCTTTAATGCCATGCTGGACGGATTGCTGCTTCACCCTGCCGGGAGTGGTTGAGGGGTCGCCCGCCGGAGCCTCGCCCGGGACGCGCCAGAGTCGGCGGCGACGGCCGGCAGCGCCGCTGACGGTCACGTTGGAGCATCGGCTGTCCCGAAAACCGCAATCCACTTTTCGGGTCGATGCTTTACACTGGCGCCAGAGGCCCGGCGGATGGCGAAACATCCCGTCCTAGACCGAGCGGCGACGATCGGGCCGCCGCACACGACACTTCCGACGCATGGGCCGGGCCCAGCCAGGGAGAAGCGTGATGACGACCTATATCCTGCTGACCAACTGGACCGACCAGGGCGCGCGCAACGTAAAGGACTCGCCGACCCGCCTCGACACGGCCAGGAAGCTGCTGCGCGACATGGGCGGCGACTTCAAGGCCTTCTTCATGACGATGGGGAAATACGACATGGTCATCGTCTGCGAGGCACCAGACGATGCCGTTCTGGCGCGCTTCTGCCTGCAACTGGCAATGCACGGCAATGTGAGAACGCAAACGCTCAAGGCATTTCCGGAAGCCGCCTATCGCGAGATCATTCGCTCCGTCAGCTAGATCATCGGACCGGATTCATAACCGGTCCGATGATCTGGTCTTCTGTGTTTGCATCGGCCTTTCGGAAAACCGCAATCCACTTTTCGGGCCGATGCCTTAGGACGACCCAGCAGGGATCAAATGAGACAAGGCCCAGCCGAAGCGGCCGGGCCTTGTCTCAACCTGATTCCGAGGCAGGGCGCTCCAGGCGACCTATTTTGGCGCCAGGACCATCACCATCTGGCGACCCTCAAGCTGCCAGTCGCTCTCGACCTTGGCAACATCGACAAGATCAGCCTTGACCCGCTCGAGCACCTTCACGCCGAGGTCCTGGTGCGCCATTTCGCGGCCGCGGAAGCGCAGGGTCACCTTGACCTTGTCGCCCTCCTCGAAGAAGCCGTGCATGGCCTTCATCTTGACGTCGTAGTCGTGCTTGTCGATGCCCGGCCGGAGCTTGATCTCCTTGATCTCGATGGTGCGCTGCTTCTTGCGCGCCTCGGCGGCCTTCTTCTGCTCCAGAAAGCGGAAGCGGCCGTAGTCGAGAATCTTGCAGACCGGAGGCACTGAATTGGGGGCGATCTCGACCAGGTCGAGACCGGCATCCTCGGCAATCTTCAGGGCCTCGAAGAACGACACAACGCCACGGTTGGCGCCGGTATCGTCAATGAGCTGAACCTCACGGACACCGCGGATGTCGCGGTTAGAACGCGGACCGTCTTTGGTCGGGGTTGGGGCAGCGCGGAACGGACGGCGAATGGCTGTATTCTCCTATGAATGGTGCTGTCGGCACCGTTGATCAGACACATTGCATAAAGTCGGGCATTGTCAATGCAAACACGGCAACACCCGCTCAAGTACAGAGCCTAGCGCCCAAGCAAGGCGCAATAGACGTCGAGGGTTTCGCTGACCATGTTCTCGAGCGAAAAGTGCTGCTCGACATGGAGGCGGGCCCGGCGGGCCAGCGCATCGCGCGCCGAGGGGCGCAGCGCCAGCGCCTMCTTGAGGCCCGCGGCCAGTGCAGACGCATCGCCCGGCGGCACGCGCCAGCCCGTGCGCTCGCCGGGAGCCGTCTGCGGCGGCGCGAGTACGGTTTCGGGAACTGCTCCGAGATCGGAGACCACAACCGGAATGCCCATGGCTTGCGCCTCGACCGCAACACGGCCGAAGGCCTCCGGCTCGGTCGAGGGCACGGTGACGACCGCCGCCGCGAGCAAGGCCGCCGGCATGTCGGTGCAATGGCCGACGCGCTTGACCTGTTCTTCGAGCCCGGCCTTGGCGATGGCCTGGTCGAGCTCCCTGACATAGCCATCGCGGCCCTGATGGTCGCCTGCGAAGATGAAGGCGGTATCGTTGTCGCCGCCCTCGCGCAGAAGGCGAGCCGCCTCGATCAGCACACGATGGCCCTTCCAGCCGGTCAGTCGTCCCGGCAAGAGCACGATGCGCTGATGTGGCTCGACGCCCCAGGCACGACGCAAGGCCTGGACTCGTTCCGGCCCGACCGCGGATGGCGCGAAGGCCGAGAAATTGGTGCCGCGATGGACGACACGGATGCGGTCACGCGCAAAGCCGTGCTTCGCCAGAATCAGGTCGGCCGTGTAGCGGGAATTGGCGATGACCACGTCGCCGCGCGCCATGACCGAATTATACTGCGTCTTCACCGCCGAGCGGCTGGCATAGGAGCCATGATAGGTGGTGACGAAGGGCAGCTTGAGCGCACGCGCCGCGGCAAGCGCAACCCAGGCCGGCGCCCGCGAACGGGCGTGAATCAATTCAACGCGCTCCCGTCGGCAGAGCAGCACGAGCTTGCGCACATTGAGCGCCATCGTGACCGGGTTCTTCGAAGCAGCCGGGAACGGCAGCCAGACGCCGCCCTTCGCCTGCAGCTCGGCGACAAGGCGGCCGCCCTCGGTCGCGACGAGCGCGCGCGCGCCGGCTTCGGTCAGCCCCTGGGCGATATCGACCGTCGTACGCTCGGCTCCACCTGCCTCGAGATCGGGGATGATCTGCAGGATGGTCCGCCCGCTCAGGGGATGATTATCCGTCGAAGGCAGCGACGGATGCGCGCCTGACCGCAAGGACATGTTCACCGTTTCAAAAAATCTCTCGGATCGGAGGCGGACAGTATGACAGCGCACAGGGCCGATCCCAGCCTATAATGCCCTGACAGGACAGATTCGTCACAGGAGATTTCAGGTGGAGCAGCCTGCCCCGCAATGGCTTGATGTCGGCAACGGCGCGGACGGCCGCCGCATCGCCTTTCTGGAGCAGCCGGGAACGGGACATCCCGTCGTCTGGCTCGGCGGCTTTCGCTCCGACATGCGGGCGACCAAGGCTGACGCACTCGCGCAATGGGCAAGCTGCAGCGGACGCGCCTTCCTGCGCTTCGACTATTCCGGACATGGCGAGACAGGTGGCGATTTCGGTCGCTGGACCTTGTCGCATTGGCTGGAGGACACGCTCGCCGTCATTGCCGCGCGCTGCGCGGCGCCCCCGGTTCTGGTCGGCTCGTCGATGGGAGGCTGGATTGCGCTGCTCGCGGCCCGGAGACTGCGGGGCACCGCTCTTGCTCCCGCCGGCATGGTGCTGATCGCGCCCGCGGTGGATTTCTCCGAAGAGCTGATGTGGGCTCAGATGCCGACAGCGATTCGCGAGACGATCCTGCGTGACGGAGTCTGGCAGCGCCCATCCGCCTATTCGCCGGAGCCGACGCCGATCACGCGGGCGCTGATCGAGGATGGCCGCAGCCATCTCCTCTTCGGCGGCGAGATCAAGACGGGTTGCCCCATCCATATCCTCCAGGGAATGCAGGACCCCGACGTTCCCTGGCAGCATGCGATCAAGCTGGTGGAACACCTGAGCGGCGATCCCGTGACGCTGACCTTGATCAAGGACGGCGATCACCGGCTCTCGACGCCGCTCGACATTGCGAAACTGCAGGCTGCGGTGGCGGAAATCGCCACCGCCTGACGCTCGCAGTTCAATGCACGCTGACCATCCGCAGGTCGTGTTCCCAGGCATTGGCGGTCGCAGCTTCCCGGGAATCGGTTACCAGGATCGGCGCACCATCGGCGGAGAGCAGCGCGAAAAGCTTGAGGCCCGGCTCGATTTCCGGAGCCTGCGGAAAGATCCTCAGCAATTCCTCGGAACTCATCGGCTTGAGATAGGCCACTTCGCCCGTGCCAAGTGCAGCGAATTCTGCCTGGGTCAGTGGTGGCGTGCGAATAACATTGGTCTCTTCAGTCATCGCGCCCTCCTTTGAGCAGTGCGAATGGCGGTTCCTATGTTGATCACCAGATCATGAACGAAAGCACAACCGCGAAGCCTTCGTTCCGACCTTGGGCTCAATCGCGACTGATAATATCAATACGCCTGATGAGCCGCTCCGGTTCCGGCCTGACCAAATCAATGGCTAGCAGGCCATTCGACAAATCCGCCCCGAGTACCTGCATTCCGTCAGCCAGCAGAAAGGAGCGTTGGAACTGACGCGCCGCGATGCCGCGATGCAGGAACTGCCTGCTCTTGTCGTCGCTCTGTCGGCCACGAATGGTGAGCTGGTTCTCTTCCAGCGTGATCTCAAGCTGGTCTCGCGAGAACCCCGCCACGGCAAGAGTGATCCGGAGACGATCCGGCTCATCCTCCGTGCGCGGCATGCGCTCGATATTGTAGGGAGGATATCCCTCGCTTGCGCCTTTCGCGACCCGGTCCAGCGCGCGTTCGATATCATCGAACCCAAGCAGGAAAGGATGGGACAGGCTAGGCGTACGCGTCATGCAGAAGCCCTCGAAAGGCGCCTCATCTATCGATCGGAGCCCGCTGGCGCAGCACTCCGCAGGCGGAAGGCGAAGCCCTTCCGCTTGATGGTGATATGGCAATCGCCAGCAACGGGTTCAAGACCGTCGAAAGCTCAGCCCACAAGCGCAACGTCGACAGGCCGTCACTCGGCCAAATCGCGACGCCGCGCGAGGGCGATCAGCGGCGCCGGTTCGCGCCCCGCATCATTTGGCGAGGACGATGCCACGCTCCTTGCGCATCTTGTCGAACACCAGGCCCATCGCCTTGATGACTGTCACCTTTGGGTTGGCCTTGCAGTAGACAATGGTCTCGTGCTCGGCCTCCCTGGCCCGCGCGACGTTGATGAAGTGTTTTTTGCCAAGGCCATTGTACCAGCCGCTATACCACGTCGTCAGGAGATCGGCGTCTTGCTGGAAAGTACCGGCCAGCTGGGCACAGGTCAGTTTCTGGACATCGATGTAACCGTTCGCGTCGGCGTAGGTTTTCAGCTCAACCTGTGCATTCGCACCGGATGTGGCGAAGGCGATGAAAGCTGCGGTGGCAAAGGCGAGGCTGCGCATGGTTCGTTCCTTCATTATCCAAAGATTGAGAATGGGAGGCGATGCCAGACTAGACCGTCGAAAGCTCGTCAGCAGGTTTTCTCGAGTTCAGTATCCGCCAGTCGTTATTCTTTCTCAGCTCAGATGACGGAAAAAGCGGCTTGTTGTCGTGCCTGCGCGCGAGGCTGGGACGTCGCTCATTTTTGGCAGTTACGAGCGACGCCACAACATTGGACTGATCCACTTCGGCTGCACAAGTTGTATTCGGAGCGAAGCGAACTTCAAGTCCGCTATCCGAGAGCCGGACATCCAATCTCGGGCTATGCCATTTCAATCTGGAATCGAGGGAGAAACTCTAAGCGGAGCACCGGACGTCGCCACGAATGACGCGCCGCTCGGGGGTCTGCCGCGGCGGCGCACGAACACGCCCTCTGCCGATCGTTGAGGAACCGGAGGACGTTCAAAAACGCCCGGCGGTTGCTGAACGATCAGCGAAGGCTCTGATGGCTCGTGATAACAGAATTAGGCGCTAGCGACGGACGCCGACCCTGTTGACCCCACCATTGCGATTCCCCGGACGAGGCGCTGTCACGGCACCGACCCCAACGGGCCGAGCTACGAGACGAACGCCGGGCCGCGCGACGCACCCGGCGGGATAACCGATATAGCTGCAATAAATGACAGCATTTGCGGGAGCCGTTGTCGCGGCAAGACCGGTGAAGGCGATTCCGACCGTCGCCATTGTGAAAATCGCAAGTTTAACTTTTGTCATTTCAGGTCCCCGGGACTTTGAAGATAACAAGCGCTGGGGAGGATAACATCACATCTACTTCGACGGAAGGACCGATGACATCACCGACACCACCGACACCCGATTCGAAAATGGGATTCGCGCGTCCGGAATGTGGCGCCTGTGAGCCACCATCGAAATGCGCGTCGCCGGTCTATTTGACGCGCGGCGCACCAGGGGGATAGCCGATGCTGACGGCGGCTGCGGCGCAGATCACGCGGGGGCGTTGACGGCGGATCGGCCTCGCCCGATGCCGCAGCATGTCGACGCCTTTGGCAGACACCGACACCCTGCCCCGCCACGCGCCCGTGCCGAGCCCCACCACAAGCGCGCGGACGTTGATAGCACCAAAACGCCTGAAGGCCCGCACCGGCCGCTGATCAGGGCCACTGGGGCGCTGACATCCCATCCCGCGATGGATGTGCCGCACATGGCCGCTTCTACGATGGAGCGGCTTCGCCGCTTCATCTGGACGGCACTGCCCCGAATCKCGGCGACTTCGAAAGGGAGCCCGGGAGCCCACGCGTCGGGTCGCTCAAATCCGCGCGGAGCCCCGACAGGCGAGGCCAGTCCAACCGGACACGCCTCCGACACGATCGATGATTTTCAACGGGGGGGAATGGTACAGCCACCCCGGCTTGAACGGGGGACCTCTAGATCCACAATCTAGCGCTCTAACCAACTGAGCTATGGCTGCACGGCACTCTCGGCGCCCTTCGGGCGCCCTGCCAGACCGCGTAAGGATGCGAACTGGCCGGCGGCGCGGAACCTAGTGCCGTCGCGGCGCGATTGCAACCGCCGAAATGCACCGCACCACACGAAATCCAGCGCGCCGTCGTTTGCCCCTTCAATCCCGCCGCAAAACGGCCTGCGCGGTGCGTGCCAGATCCGTCACATGGGCGGAATAGGCCTCGTAGCCACGGCGCAACGCCTTGGCGTGAATCACCACCGCATCGGCGGGATTGTCCGTCCTGGCGAGCGTCTCCGCCTCGCTCAATGCTGCTTTCAGCTCGGTACAGGCATGGTCGAGAACCTTTGCCTGCAGCGCGCCGACCACGCGTGCAGCGGCGAGCATCTGAGCCAGCCAGGTCGAAGCTGACAGCGTCGCAAATTCCGGTGGGCGCGAAAGCGGCGATACAGCGGCCGCAACCGGTGGGGCCGCGCTGGCAAGCTTCCGAACGTCTGCGGAGACGGTCGCCGTCGCCTTCTTCACGACTTCCGTGCCGGTCTTTACGGCGGCGGCACCGACTTCTGCGGCCGATTTGAGGATAGCGGCCGGCTGGCTGGTGGCCGCAGTCGAAACTGCCTTGGCAGCGGCAGCCGGCTTTCTGGTCACCTGCTTTGCGACACGAACCTTGGTCGACGGCTTGGCCTTGGCCGCAGCCGCTACGGGCTGGCGCGCAACCCCGGACTTGGCAGCGGGCGCGACTGGCGCCGAGACGGGGGCAGCGGCGACCTTGGCGGGCGGCACAGCGCTGGCGGCCTGGACTGGCGCAACCGGAGGCTTGACGGCGCTCTTCAGCGGCTCAACCGGCTTGCTCACGGCCGCAGACGGCACGGCGGAGGCCGGGACAGCGGCGACCTTGGCGGGCGGCACAGCGCTGGCGGCCTGGACTGGCGCAACCGGAGGCTTGACGGCGCTCTTCAGCGGCTCGACCGGCTTGCTCACGGCCGCAGACGGCGCGGCGGAGGCCGGGACAGCGGCGACCTTGGCGGGCGGCACAGCGCTCGCGGCCTGGACCGGCGCGACCGGAGGCTTGGTGGCGTCCTTCAGCGGCTCAACCGGCTTGGCCACGACAGCAGCTKCCGGCGATACGGCGGCAAAGGGACCTGCCGGCTTGGCGACGACGGGCGCGGGAGCCGGCTTGACCGGCGCAACCGCGACGGGCTCCGCAGGCGCTGGAGCAGGATTGGCAGGGGCGGAAACTGGAGTTGGGGCCACTGCAGCAGCGAAAGCAGCAGGCGGCGCACCGACGACCGGACCGGTCGCGGCCGGGATTGCTGGCGCGGCCTTCGACTCAGTCGGCGCGTCGCCCGAGAGGGCCTTGACGGAAGCGAGACTGATCGGAGCCTTTGATCCGATCTTTGGCGGAGCAGGCTTAGCCATCGTCATTCCTCCTTCAGCGAGCGAACGGGTGGCGCCGAGCCCTGGCCCGGCGCCAATGACCTTGTCGCGTGGAGCGGCGCAGTACTGCGCCGCTGGCGACTCACTTCATCTTGGTCGCCTTGGCGGCGGTCTCGGCGGCCTTGGCCGCAACCTCCTGGGCGGCAACGCCCAGATCCTTGAGCTGGCCCTGGAGAGCCGCAACCTGCGACTTCAAGAATTCGGACTGATGCTGCAGGACCTCTGTCAGGTCCTTCGACTTGACCAGCTTCTGGGCGAGATCGAAGGCGGCGGCGACGTTGCTCTCGGCATAGGTCATGGCCTTGCGGGTCACGTCCTGAGCGTTGACGCGTGCGGATTCGGCCGAACCATGCGCACCGTCCACTGCCTTGTGGGCCGCGCCGATGAAGCCATCGAAGGCCTTGCGGGCCTGCTCGACACTGCGCTCGGCGAACTCGCGCATCTCGGTCGGCACTTCATAAGGCGTCTTGCCGGTCATGGGTTATCCTCCTGGCTGTGGATGGCTTGGTTTACCACTCGATTGTGCACTGCAATATCATTATTGCGGCGCAATGACAACCGCGTGACCCCGCTACGTTAACGCTGTTTCGATCAGACGCGGGAGAGCCTTCATCAGTTCCATGGATTTGCAGTCATTTGCCCGCTATTAAGGCTTTGTTAGCCATATCGGCGCAGACCGAACGAGCGGATGGGAATGAGCGAACCCGGGCAGGATTGGGCGATGCAGGGAACAGACGCAGCGAAAGACGCAGCGCTGGCGCCCTTCATTGCGGACGGCGCCTTGATGCTCTGGGACCAGAAGACTTCCCGGGTCGGCTTTGTCAACGCGGGCGCCGAAGCACTGCTCGGCCAGCACGCCGATGGCACATCATTGCCCACACCAACGCGCAACAGGCTGGCACTGCTCGCCGGCGGGCTCGCTCCGCGGGATCATTTGCGCCTTGAACGCCTCCGGCTGACGCCCGGCTTCACTGCCACGCTGGTGACATGCGGCTGCAAGTTGCTGACGGGACCAGAGGGTCAACAGATCCTCGCGATCGCCATCGCTCCGTCGGAGCTGCGCCGACTCGGCATTACGGTTCCGCCGGCTCCACGTGTCGTGGCGCCATCTGCCCCGGGCGCAACCGTCGCTTCTCCCGCTCCGGCGCCGGCAATTGCTGCACCGAAGCGCGCGACCGTGCGTTTCGTCTGGCAAAGCGACGTTGACGGCCGCTTCACGAGTCTTTCGCCCGATATTGCCGAGATCGTCGGGACCGATGCCGCCGCAGGCCTGATCGGTCGTAGCTGGCTCGAGCTGATCGACCGCGATCTGCTCGACCGCGAGGGCAGTCTGATCCAGCGGCTGGCCTCCGCCACCACCTGGAGCGGACACCCGGTCCTGTGGCGGACTGCCGGCCTCGCCGAAGGGGTTCGGGTCGAGCTTTCCGGTGTGCCCGTCCTCGATGCGAAGCGTGATCTTGCAGGTTTCCGTGGTTTTGGTCTCGCCCGCATGATCGAGCGCGAACCATTCCCGCTGCCCACCGATGCGTCGGACAGCCCCGTGCCCGCTTCAGCGCCGCCCCCCCCTGCCCCAGCCTCCGATGAGCCTGGTCCCGCGCCGCTCGTCGCGGTGTCCGCCGACAGCGCCGACGAAGGCAAAGCCCCGGAGATGAGCATCGACGTTCCGGCCACGGAGCCGACACCGGCGGCTCGCACCGAAACTCCGCCTCCGAACGAGGCCGGCGCCAATGTCGTGCCGCTTCGCAACGGTCATCTCACAACGGTCAGACCGCTGCTCGAACCTTCGAAGGCGCTGCTGACCTCCGCTGAGCGCAATGCTTTCCGCGAGATCGCCAAGGCGCTCGGCGCCCGCATCGCCGGAGACGACGAAGGCGAGCCCCGGCTGCCACCGGCGGTCCCGTTGCGCCTGAACGAAGAAGCCGACCGCCCTGGCCAGCCGGCACCCGAGCCGACGGAGCCGGTCGACACGGCGGCAGCGGAATCGAAGCCCGCTGCGGCGGAAGCGTCCTTCGTTTCCGAGCCGGTGCCGTCGGTCGACGCCCCCTCCGCAGCTGCGGCGCGGCAACGCCTGCCGAATTCGCATGCCGATGTGCTCGACCGCCTGCCCGTTGCAGTCCTGGTCAACCGCGGTGACGAACCGCTCTATGCCAATCGCACGCTTCTCGATCTGCTCGACTACGCCGATCTCGCCGACCTGACGTCCGGCGGCGGCATCAGCCGCATGATCAAGGGAGCGGCCCGCTCCGATGGCGGCACCATGATCCTGGTCGATCGGACGGGCCATCTCGTCAGTGTCGATGCCCGCCTGTCGAGCGTCTCATGGCAAGGCGAGCCCGCGACGCTGATGGCCTTCCGTCATCCCGATGGCGGCGGCGAGGTCAAGGTCCTGACCGAGGAAGAGACTGAGGAAGCGGAACTCGCAGCCGAGTTCGAGGCCGAGGAGGCCGAGATTGCGGCGCGCGTCGACGCGTTGCGGCTCGACATCGACGCCCGTGAAGCCCGGATCAGCGAGATGATCGCGGTGCTTGATACCGCGACCGACGGCGTCGTCACCGTCGACGAGCGCGGCCGCATTCTCTCGCTCAACAAGACCGCGGAGGCCCTGTTCGGTTACGACCAGCGGGAGGTCTCAGGCGAATTGTTCACGTTGCTCTTCGCTCCGGAGAGCCACGCTCCTGCCCTCGATTACCTCGAAGGCCTCAAGGGCGGCGGCGTCGCCTCGGTGATGAATGACGGGCGCGAGGTCATGGCGCGCGTGCGTCAGGGCGGCCGCATTCCGCTGTTCATGACCATGGGCCAGATCGCCGACGGCGCAGAGCGACGCTTCTGTGCCGTGCTGCGCGACATCACCGCCTGGAAGAAGACCGAAGGCGAATTGGTCGAGGCCCGCAAGGCGGCCGAGAAGGCCAGCGCCCAGAAATCGGACGTGCTTGCCAAGATCAGCCATGAGATCCGCACGCCGCTGAACGCGATCATCGGCTTCGCCGAGGTCATGGCCGAGGAGCGCTTCGGGCCCATCGCCAATGAACGCTACAAGGAATACCTGCGCGACATCCACCAGTCGGGCGGCTACGTCATCAGCCTGGTCAATGACTTGCTTGACCTCGCCAAGATCGAGGCGGGCAAGCTCGATCTCGACTTCGTCAGCGTCAATCTGAACGAGATCGCGCTGTCCGTCGTCAATCTGCTGCAGCCGGAGGCTCAACGTGGGCGCGTGGTGCTGCGCTCCGGGCTCTCGCCCAAGCTGCCGCCGGTCGTGGCCGATCAGCGTTCGATCCGTCAGATCGTGATCAACCTGCTCTCCAATGCGGTGAAGTTCACMGATGCCGGCGGGCAGGTCATCGTCTCGACGGCCCTCGGCGATCAGGGCGAGGCGATCCTGCGGGTCCGCGATACCGGCATCGGCATGGACGACAGCGAAATCGCAATGGCGCTGGAGCCGTTCCGCCAGGTGCCAACGACGCGACGCGCCGGAGGCACGGGCCTGGGCCTGCCGCTGACCAAGGCGCTGGTCGAAGCCAACCGCGCGGCGATGACCATCACCAGCGTCAAGAAGGAAGGCACGCTGGTCGAGATCACCTTCCCGCCGCAGCGCGTCCTGGCGGGCTGAGGCCCGCGCGCCTTCGGTTTACATCTCGGGGCGCGCCGCCTTGTCGCAGCGGAAGCTGCCCCGCATGCCCTTTACTTTGATGTCGTCTTGCGCGCCTAAGCTCTGACGTTCGGAGCAACTCTGCCTCCGAAGGCACCGGCCCCGGATCGGTCCGCCTGGACTTTCCTATTGCGGCGATATTCTGAGCGGAATATCCGCCCCCTGGGCAGTTTCCCATGGGTGATGCGAGTAAATTCTGTCTGCCATGGTTCCCGCTGGAAGAAATGCCGCAGACCGCCCTGGCTCAGAGCATCCCAATCTGAGCTACCGGTTCTGGGCCGCGATCATCCTGGTCATGGCCTGTTCACTGGCCCTCGGCCTGACACTCATCGCCAGCTATTACAGCGATCTGGACGCCAGTCGCGACAATCTCTCCAAGCTGCAGGCCTTCCGGTTCGCCCTGGACGCGGCCAATCGGCTGACTGCTGAACGGGGGCCGACGAACAGCGTCTTGGGCGAGGAGCCGTCGCTCGACAGCCCTTCCCGCCAGCGGCTGATCGCGTTTCGCGCCGAGACCGACGCCGCGCTGGCGCGGATTTCCGAGACCGCGCAACTCAAGCCATCGCTGGATGCCCTGGTCCAGACGCTCGCCTCGGCCCGGCAGCAAGTCGACGCTCTCGCCAGCCGCCCGCTGTCAGGGCGCAGCAATGCCGAGATCGAGCAGGCGGTCGAGACCATGTTCGGCGTCTTCGATGCGGCCCAGCCGATGCTGTCCATGGTCATGACCGGCCTCCTGGCTGGCGAGACCGATCTCGTCGGCCACGCCATGGTCGCGCGCATGCTGAGCGAGCTGCGCGAATATGCCGGGCGGCTCGGCTCCCATCTGGTCATCCCGATGGCCAGCGGCCTGCAGATCGATCTCGACCGCAGGGGCGCGTTCGAGCTGAGCCGGGGGCGGGTGCTCGCCTTGTGGGATCTCGCCGGGCAACAGACCGGGGCGAGCGACGATGCGCGAGTCGCCGCTGCGCACCAGGCGGTCGTCGAGCGCTTCTTTGGGAACGGGATGGCGCTGCTCGAGCGAACGCTCAAAGCAGGCCAATCCGGCGATTTTGGCGTCACCCCGACCAGCTTCACCCATCTGATCGTGCCGACATTCGCACCGCTGGAGCAGCTTCGCGACGCCTATCTCGATGTCACCGTCGAGCATCTGCAGATGGAGCGCAACGTCGCTCTGCGGTCCCTCATCGCCGTCGTGGCCGCGACCTGCCTTGCGCTCATCATCGAACTCGCGCTGCTCGTCGCCAGCCAGAACCTGCTGTTCCGGCCCTTGCTGCGCGCCCGCAGCCACGTCCTTGCCCTCGCCGACGGAGCCGTGCAGGAGCCCATCGACGGTCGGGGCATGCGGGGCGAGATGCGCAGCCTCTTCCTGGCGCTCGATACGCTTCGCCGGCGGCTGATCGAGCGCAACACGTTGGACAACGAACGCGCGGCACTGACGGAAAAGCTGAGGAAACGGGCCGACACCGATGGCTTGACCGGCGTGCTGAACCGGGGCGCCCTGGAGCGGCTGGTCGCTCACCTCCATGACGGGGAAGCCGACCCGACGGGTATCGGTCTGATCCTGCTCGACATCGACTACTTCAAGGACGTCAACGACCGATTCGGCCATGCCGCGGGAGACGCGATCCTCAAGGAAGCCGCCCAGCGCCTGCGCTCGGCGCTGCGGCGCGACGACGTCATTGCCCGCTTTGGCGGCGAGGAGTTCGCCATCCTCCTGATGGATCCACACGTCGAATCGCCGGTCGACGTCGCAGAGCGGCTCCGGACGATTCTGCAGGCCTCCCCCTTCACGCTGGAAACGGGGCAAAGCATCGAGGTGACCGCGAGTTTCGGCGTCGCCCGAAGAGAAAACCAGGACGGAGGCTGGCCTGCGCTCGTCACAGCCGCCGATCGCGCGCTTTATGTCGCCAAGGCCGCGGGGCGCAACCGTGTCGAGGAAGACCGAGAGACGTCCTGATTCGGGCTCATCGCCATCCCGGCCGGGGATGACGACCAGCGGAACGTCACCGGTTCACGACGATCCTCGAACAGCCTCGAACGCGCATGCGCTGACGGGCCGCGGGTGAAAAGTTTCTGCCGTCATAGTTTCGCCCCTTCCCGCCGCACATAGGGAGGCACCCCGTTCTCGCAGGCAGAGTCGCGAAGAGTTCCGACCGACGGAGTGGTGTTGCGCCCGTTCTACGACGAAAACGCCGATGCGCTGACCGATCCCTTTGCGCCTCGCCCGAGCCCCATGCCGCTGCGCGATCACGCCGCCTTCTCGGGACGGTGGCTTTCGGCCAGCCTGCTTCTGGGGCTGGTCGGAGCCGGATTGCTGACCTCGTCATTGCTGGTTTCCGAGGCCGATAGCCCCGCCACGCGAAGCCCGGAACGGGCCGTCACGGCCTTGCCGCGCGGCACCAGTGCAAACGGTTCGGCCCGCAAGGGCGACCTGCTTGTGCAGCGCGGGTTCTCGATCGGCACGGCGCGTCATTTCCGTGCGCCGCTCACCGAAACGGTCGGCGCGCGCGAAATCACCAAGGTCCATGCGCTCGTCCATGTCGCCGCGGAACTCTCGCCGCTCGCGATAGCTGCTCCCAACATGCCCGACCTCGAATCGCTCAGCTCTCCGCCCAGCGCCGGTCGAGAGGCTGCTCCGCAGGCGGCAGTCGATCCCGCTGATGCCGATGTGTCGGTCGTGAGGCGCGATCTATCCGATCAGGCGGCGACAGGCACCGAGCCCGGCCTCTCCGATACTGCCGCCGCCGAGCAGGTTGCCGAGTTGCTCCGCCTCTCCGGATCGGAACCGCAACTGCCGCTGGAGTATTCGAA
This sequence comes from Allobosea sp. 05T439, assembly GCF_056396005.1. Lineage (NCBI taxonomy): Bacteria > Pseudomonadati > Pseudomonadota > Alphaproteobacteria > Hyphomicrobiales > Alloboseaceae > Allobosea > Allobosea sp. 05T439. Next base: position 121,492 of record NZ_JBFTKP010000010.1, read on the forward strand.
CCAGCGCATTCTCTCGCGCACCCTTCGCTTGGCCGGGGAAACCGAAACGGAGCAGGCGGCTCCCCTCGGTTCACCGGCATTCGGCTCTCTGGATGTCAGAATCATCCCGGAGAACGTCACCAATATTCCTGTGCGCACCGGCTCTCCGGGACCGTTCGAAGAGCGCGACATCATGCTCGGCCATGGCGACACCCTGGCCTCCATCCTCCAGAACAATGGCGCAGACGACCGGCGGGTCGCGGCCATCGTCGCCGCACTCGGAAAGCGCGCGAAGGCGGAGCTCCCGGAAGGCCAGCATCTGCGCCTCCTGATCGCACCGGAGGGCAGCGGCCAAACCATCCAGCGCGTCATTCTCTTCGACGAAACCGGCCCGGAAGAGATCGCTGCGGCAGATGATGGCGGCCGGTTCGTCGCGGTGGCCAAGAATGACGCGCACCACAATCCAGCTGACGACAGCAGCGATGACGACGACGAGGACAGCAGCGAGCGCGCCACCCTCTTCCAGAGCGTCTATGCCAGCGCGGTCAAGAGTCAGGTACCGCGTGAACTCATCGACGAGTTCGTCGGCATCTTCGCATCGAATCTCGATCTCAAGCAGCGAACGAATGTCGGCGATCGCCTCGAGATGATCTTCAGCGACGACGAGGCCGCCTCGACCGGCCGCCGTGAGCTGCTCTATGCCGCCCTGACGGCGGAGGGAGAGACCCACCGCGTCTATCGCTACGCTTCGCCCGAGACCGGGGATGTCGACTATCTCGACGAAGAAGGGCTTTCGCTGCGAAAGCTCCTGCTGCGCCGGCCGGTCCAGATCGGACGCATCAGCTCACCGTTCGGTATGCGCCGTCACCCGATCCTGCGCTATTCACGCCTTCACAGCGGCGTCGACTGGGCCTCGCCCCGCGGCACGCCGATCATGGCTGCAGGTGACGGGAAGGTGGTCGCCGCCGGCCCGCATGCCGGCTACGGCAACCGCGTCGAGATCGAGCACGCGAACGGCTACGCCACCGCTTACAACCACATGGCCAATATCGGCTCGCAGATCAAACCCGGAGCCACTGTCCGCATGGGCGAGATCATCGGCACCGTCGGCACGACGGGCCTCTCGACCGGACCTCACGTCCATTATGAGGTGACGATCAACAGCCACTTCGTCGATCCGATGAAGGTCAAGCTGCCGAGCAATCACAGCCTGGGCGGCACGGCACTGAGCGAGTTCAAGGACCACCAACGCCAGATCGAGAAGCTCAGGCAGCCCGGGCCCGCCACCACGGTCGCGGTGCAGAACGGACGCGCCGGCTAAGGCATCGCCCCGGGACGGGGATTGCGGTTTTCGGGGAAGGCCGATGCGAGCACGGAAGGCTTACATCATCGGAGCGGATACGAGATCCGGTCCGATGATGGAGCCGTGCCCGTCCTGCAGCGGGCGTTCAAAGCAAGGTGCCGCTCAAGATCATCGCGGCCACCCCGAAATAGATCATCAGGCCGGTGACATCGACCAGGGTCGCGACAAAGGGAGCCGAAGCACTCGCCGGGTCGAAACCCAGGCGCTTGAGGATGAAGGGCAGCATCGAGCCGGTGAGCGAACCGAAGGTGACGATACCGAGCAGAGCCACGCCGACGGTTGCCGCGATCAGGGCCCAGTGCTCGCCATAATCGTACAGACCGAGCTTCTGCCAGGCGATGACGCGCACGACACCGATGGCGCCGAGGATGGCGCCAAGCGTGAGGCCGGTCGGAATCTCACGCAGCGCCACCCGCCACCAGTCGCTCAGCTTGATCTCGCGCAACGCCAGCGCCCGGATCAGCAGCGAGGTGGCCTGCGACCCGGAATTGCCACCCGAGCTCATGATGAGCGGGATGAACAGGGTCAGCACGATCGCCTTCTCGAGTTGACCTTCATAGTGCTGCATCACCGAGGCAGTCAGCATCTCGCCGATGAGCAGGATGCTGAGCCAGCCGGCGCGCTTGCGGATCATCCGGCCGAAGCTGATCTCGTTGTAGGGCTCGTCGAGCGCCTCCATGCCGCCCAGTTTCTGCACGTCCTCCGTCGTCTCCGCGATCATCGCATCGATGACGTCGTCGACCGTGACGATGCCGATGACGCGCTCGCCAGCATCGATGACGGGAACGGCAAGGAGGTCGTATTTCGTGAACAGCCGCGCGACATCTTCCCGGTCGACCTCCGGCGTCACGCTGATCGGCTTCATCTCGGGCACGACAGAGGCGACGAGCGCCTGCGGATCGCCGCTGATCAGCCGGCGCAGCGAAACGGCGCGGACCAGCTTCCCGGTCGCGGGATCGAGGACATAGATCGCATAGATCGTTTCGCGCGTACGCTCGACATGCCGGATGTAATCGAGCGTGCGCGCGACGGTCCAGTCGGCCGGGACGCTGACGAATTCCGTCGTCATGATCGAGCCCGCGCTTTGCTCGGGATAGGCGAGCAGGCGATTCAGCGTCGCGCGCGTGTCGTGGTCGACACGGCCGAGCAGGCGCAGGCGCAACGGCTCGTCGAATTCCGGGACCACGTCGGCGACGCGGTCCGCCGACATGGCGGACAGGAACTGCGCCGCGCGCGCTTCCGGCATCAAGCCGAGCGCTTCGGAGGCCGCCGTCAGTTCATGCTGGTCCAGGACCTCGACGGCCCGTTCGAACGGCAAGGCAAGGAGCACGGCGGCAACCGTTTCGACGTCCTGGTCGTTCAGGGTTTCGACAATGTCGGCGATATGGTCCCGCGCCAGCGTCTGGGCGAGGGTTGCAGCGAGAAGATCCCGCTCCGGTGCGGTGGCAACGGCATTCATAGCTCGTATCCTTTGATCGGCCGTCATGGCCGATCGCAGGCGAGCCGGTTTCCCCGGTCAGGCGCGCGAAGCGGCGTCAGACGGCATCGACTGTCGACTGGGACTGTCGGTTGGCATTGGGTCGGGGTTCCTGTGAAACTGCCGCCGGAAGGCTTGCAGCGAGGCCGAGATGCACCCGAAGGCTCATCGCGTCAACCCCCATCTCCGTGACCGGAGCGCATGTGCGGGAACGCGCGTCCATCTTCGCAGGAACGAGCCGATCACGCCGGTTGGCGGTTCAGTGCCGGCCCTCTAAGGTCGGTGCACGAAACGACGAGGGCAGCATGGAATTCGCGCTGAGCGACGAGGAAGGACTGATCCGCGAAGCCGCCCGGAAAATCGCGTCCGACCGGCTGGCGCCGCTGGCCGAGGCTCTCGATCGCGGCGAGGGTCGCAGCGAATTCCTGGCCAATCTGAAGACCCTCGCCGAAAACGGCTTCATGGCGCTCAATGTCCGCGGCGAGTTCGGCGGCAGCGAGGCCGGCACGGTCGCCTTCGCGCTGACACTGGAGGAACTCGCGGCCGCCTGCGCCTCGACCGCGGTCACGACCTCGGTGACCAATATGGTCGGAGAGGTCATCCAGGCGGTCGGCTCGGCCGCGCACAAGACCGCCTATCTGCCGAAGCTCGCTGACGGCACCTATGCGGCCGGCGCCTTCTGCCTGACCGAAGCCGGAGCGGGCTCGGACCCCGCGGGCATGCGGATGCGGGCGCGCCGCGACGGCGACAGCTATGTGCTCGACGGCCAGAAGATCTTCATCACCAGCGGCKAATATGCCGGCCTCTTCGTCGTTTGGGCCGTGACCGACCCCGACGCACCGAAAGGCAAGGGCATCTCGGTCTTCCTGGTTCCGGCCGACACGCCGGGCGTCAGCGTCGGCAAGGCCGAGAAGAAGATGGGGCAGACCGGCTCGGCCACGAATACCATCCATTTCGAGGGCGCACGCATCCCGGCCTCGAACCTGATGGGTCGGGAGAATGACGGCTTCCGGGTTGCGGTCGGCGAGCTGGCCGGCGGGCGCATCGGCGTCGCCGCCGTTTCGCTCGGCATCGCCCGCGCGGCCATGGAGGCCGCGAAATCCTACGCCAAGGAGCGGCAGCAATTCGGCCAGGCGCTCAGCGACTTCCAGGGCCTGCAATGGATGATCGCCGACCGCGAGCTCGACCTGCATGCTTCGCGGCTGCTGATCCTCGACGCCGCCGCCCGGAAGGATCGCGGCGAGCCTTTCGCCCGGGAAGCCTCGATGGCCAAGCTCTTCGCCTCGGAAGCGGCGCATCGCTGCACCGACACGGCAATCCAGATTCATGGCGGCGCCGGCTATTGCCGCGACTTCCCCGTCGAACGCTATGCCCGCGATGCCCGCATCACCCGCATCTATGAGGGCACCTCCGAGATCCAGCGCCTGATCATCGCCCGCGAGACCTTGCGCCAGACCGTCTGACCACCCCCAACCTGAAAGCCTGCCTCATGACCCTGACGATCTACGGGTGCTATCGTTCGCGCGCGACGCGCAATATCTGGCTCGCCAACGAGCTTGGCCTCTCCTTCAGGCACGTGCCTGTGATCCAGGCCGGCCGAGTGCCTGATCCCAAAGCGGCTGACGCACCGGTTCATACCCGCAGCGCCGAATTCCTGAAGGTGAACCCCAACGGGCATATTCCGTCGATCGACGATGACGGCTTCGTCCTGCACGAATCGCTCGCGATCAACCTCTATCTCGCCCGCAAGCATGGCGGGCCGCTGGCGCCGAAAGACGTCCAGGAAGAGGGACTTGCTGCGATGTGGACGCTCTGGGCCGCGACCGAATGCGAGATCAACGCGCTCAACACGCTCTATCACCGCATTGCCAAGCCGCCGGCGGAGCGCGACGCCAAACTGGCCGACGCCGCGGCAGAGGCCCTGCGCGCGCCTCTGGCGGTGCTCAACGATGCCCTCGCCAGGGACGGCTATCTCGTCGGCGGTCGCTTCACCGTCGTCGACATCAATGTCTCCGAAGTCATTCGCTATGCCCAGACCGGCGCGCCCGAGCTGTTTGCCGCCGTCCCGCATGTGAAGGCCTGGCTCGAAGTCTGCCAGGGCCGCCCTGCCTTCAAGGCGATGTGGGAGGCACGGGACGCCGAAGCCGCCTGATCAGAAAGCGGGTGGCGGCCCGCCTGACTTCACCCTAGCGATCCTGCAACTGCGTTTCAGGATCGCGTCAAGGACCGACCCCATGGGCTCCTCTCCCGCCTCCCCGCCTCCCGCGATGGGCACGCGCGAGTGGCTCCTGCTGCTCGTGCTTTCGCTGCTCTGGGGCGGCTCTTTCTTCTTCGCCAAGATCGCGGTGACGGAGTGGCCGCCGCTCGCCGTGGTGCTGGCGCGGGTCGCGCTTGCGGCAGCCGTGCTCCATGTCGCCGTGCGCGCGCTTGGCCTGACGATGGCAGTGGGCGGCCGGATGTGGCTCGCCTTCTTCGGCATGGGCCTGCTGAACAACCTCATCCCCTTCGGCCTGATCTTCTGGGGGCAGACGCAGATCGGCGCTGGCCTCGCCGCGATCCTGAATGCGACGACCCCGGTCTTCGGCGTGGTCGTCGCTCATCTTTTCGGAAGCAACGAGAAGGCCACACCACTGAAGATCACCGGCGTGCTGGCCGGTGTCGTCGGCGTCGCCATCCTGATGGGCCCGGATGTGATCAGTGGGCTCGGCAATGCACTGCTTCCGCAGCTCGCCTGCCTGGCGGCGGCTCTCTCTTATGGCTTTGCCGGTCTCTATGGCCGCCGGTTCCGCGAGCTCCCGCCATTGGTGACGGCAACGGGCCAGCTCAGCGCCACGACGGTCATGACCCTGCCACTGGTCCTGCTCCTCGCCCCGCCATGGCTCCTCCCGTTCCCATCCAAGGCCGCGATCGGTGCGTTGGTCGGACTCGCCCTGCTCTCGACCGCGCTCGCCTATGTCATCTTCTTCCAGATCATGCGGCGCGCCGGCGGCAGCAACGCCATGCTGGTGACCTTCCTCGTGCCGGTCAGCGCCATCCTGCTTGGCGTCGGGCTGCTCGGGGAAGCGCTGCTGCCACGGCATTTCCTCGGCATGGCAGCGATCTTCCTCGGCCTCGCCCTGATCGACGGACGGCTCTTCCGGCGCCGCAAGGGCCCTCATCCCAAGGAAAGCCTCGGCTAGGTCCACGGCTTTGTTGCCAAAAAATTATGAATTGCTCTACGGTCGCTTTCACGGCACCAGCCGCTAAAGGCCATAACCGCGAAGGCTGGAAGATATCGCAAAAAGCGATACGCCAGAGGGGAGCAGACGATCGTCATGGATGTTCGGCAACTGCGATGCTTCATCGCGGTGGCGGAGGAGTTGCATTTCGGCCGCGCGGCTGAAAGGCTTGGCCTCGCACCACCCGCACTTTCGCGCCAGATCAGCACGTTGGAAGACGAGCTGGGCGTCAGTCTGCTTACGCGCACGACACGTCAGGTCGCGCTGACCCGCGCCGGCCTGCTGATGCTCGAGGAAGCCAAGGGCATCCTCGTCAAGATGGAACATGCCTCGCGCGCCGTGCGCGAAGCCTCGCTCGCCTCGAGCAAGGTCTTGCGGGTCGGCGCAATCGACGCCGCCTCCTCCAGCTTCGTCCCGCAAGCTCTCGTCGCCTTCCGCGAACGCCATCCCGGTATCGAGATCAAATTTGTCGAAGCCATGACCGCGGCACTGATCCAGATGCTGGAAGCCGGCAAGCTCGACATCGCGCTCGTACGTCCGCCACGCAAGCCGACAGACTGCGCCTTCGAGATATTGCGTGTCGAACGGCCGATCGTGGTGCTCAACGAGAGCCACCCTCTCGCCGCCCGTGAGAGCCTGACGATGAACGACCTGATCGGCGAGCCGTTCGTCGTTCCGTCCAAGCGGATCCGGCCCTTCGCCTATGATCTCGTGATGGCCTATTTCGAAAGCGTCGGCTCGGTGCCGAACGTGACGATCGAGGCTACCGAAAAGCCTGCCATGATGTCTGCGGTCGCCGCGGGGCTCGGCATGGCGCTCGCCCCCGACTGGGTCTCGCGACTGACCTTTCCGGGCGTGACCATGCGCCGCCTGCGTGGCGCATTGCTCGATCCGCCGCCGCCMGGCGCCCTTGTCGGCGTCGCCTGGCGTCCGCACCAGAAGCTCGCGGCGCGCGACGACTTTCTGAACATCCTTCGCGAAAGCGTGACGTTGATCGACGAGAAAAACGTCCTGCCATTCACAATGCCTGTCAAAAAACTGAAGCGTGCGGCCCAGACCGCCAGACCGCAGACTGGAGGAGCCTGATGAGCTTGAACACTATTGAACGCGCGCAGGGGCTGCGTGTCCGTTCGCAACAGGATCTGGCCGCCGGGCTGTTCATGATCCTTCTCGCTGCCGTGGCGCTGTTCCTCGCCAGCGATCTGCCGATGGGGTCGCTGCGGCAGATCGGGCCGGGCATGCTGCCGAAGGCGTTTGCCGTGATATGCGCCGGGCTCGGAGTGCTGCTGGCCCTGAGTTCGCTGCGCTTTAACGGCGAGAAGCTCTCGGGCTGGTCCTGGCGCGGCGTCATCTTCGTGCTCGGCGGCGCGGTCGTCTTCGGCCTCACCATTCGTGGCTTCGATCTGGGGCCGATCAAGGTCCCGCAGCTCGGTCTCGTCGTTTCAGGCCCCCTCGTCGTGCTGATCTCCGGCCTGGCCGCGGATGATCGCAAGATCAAGGAGCTGGTGATCTTCGCGCTCGTCATGACGACCTTCTGCGCACTGCTGTTCAAATATGCATTGGGTCTGCCGATCCCCCTGGCACCCTGGCTGTTGGGGATCTGATTCAATGAGTGAAATGATTGCCCATCTGCAGCTCGGCTTCGGCGTCGCGCTCTCGCTGCAGAATATCGCACTCGCCTTCGCCGGCTGCCTCGTCGGCACGCTGATCGGTGTGCTGCCCGGCGTCGGGCCGATCGCCACCATCGCCATGCTGCTGCCGATCACCTTCGGCCTCGATCCTGTCGGCGCTCTGATCATGCTGGCCGGCATTTATTACGGCGCCCAGTATGGCGGCTCGACCACGGCGATCCTGGTCAATATCCCCGGCGAGGCGACCGCGGTCGTCACCACCCTCGACGGCCACCAGATGGCCAAGCAGGGCCGCGCCGGCGTTGCGCTCGGAACCGCAGCGCTCGGCTCCTTCTTCGCCGGCTGCGTCGCCACCCTGATCATCGCCGCGCTCGGCGCGCCCCTGACCAAGCTCGCACTGCTGTTTGGCCCGGCCGAGTATTTCTCGCTGATGGTCATGGGGCTTTGCTTCGCGGTCGTGCTTGCGCGCGGCTCGATCCTCAAGGCCTTCTGCATGATCATGCTCGGCCTTCTGCTCTCGACGATCGGCACCGATCTCGAGACCGGCCAGGAGCGCATGACCTTCGGCTTCCCACCTTTGTCCGATGGCATCGACTTCGCCGTGCTTGCAATGGGCGTGTTCGGTTTTGCCGAGGTGCTGAGGAACCTCGAGAATCCCGAGACGCGCGACGTCGTGCGCGCCAAGATCGGCCGCCTGCTGCCGGACTGGAACGACATCAAGCAGTCGTTCTTGCCCGTCGTACGCGGCACCGCCATCGGCGGCATTCTCGGCATCCTGCCGGGCAACGGCGCGGTGCTGGGCCCGTTCGCCAGCTACACGATCGAGAAGAAGATCGCCAAGGACCCCTCGCGCTTCGGCCGCGGTGCCATCGAAGGCGTGGCAGGTCCGGAATCGGCCAATAATGCCGGCGCACAGACGGCCTTCATCCCGCTGCTCACGCTCGGCATCCCGCCGAATGCGGTGATGGCGCTGATGGTCGGCGCGATGACCATCCACGGCATCATCCCCGGCCCGCAGGTCATGACCAAGAACCCAGAACTGTTCTGGGGCATGATMGCGTCGATGTGGATCGGCAACCTGATGCTGCTGATCATCAACCTGCCGCTGGTCGGCGTCTGGGTGAAGCTGCTTCAGGTGCCCTACCGCCTGATGTTCCCGGCGATCCTGATCTTCTGCTGCATCGGCATCTACTCGGTGAACAACCAGCCGGTCGACGTCGCCTTCACCGCGCTGTTCGGCCTGTTCGGCTACATCCTGATCAAGCTCGGCTTCGAGCCAGCCCCGATGCTGCTCGGCTTCGTGCTCGGCAAGCTGATGGAAGAGAAGCTGCGGCAGGCGCTGATCATCTCGCGCGGCTCGTTCATGACCTTCATCGAACGGCCGATCTCCGGCGGCCTGCTGGCCGTCGCCGTGATCATTCTGGTCGTCGCTCTGCTGCCATCGATCTCCCAGAAGCGCGACGAGGTGTTCACCGAATGACGGGGTTGCCTCGCCATCCATTTCACCATCACGCTACGTCACCGATCTCTGGGAGGATCCACATGAAGAAACTCGTACTTGGTTTGGCTACGACAGTTGCGCTCGCCCTCACCGGCAGCGCGCAGGCACAGTCGAAATATCCGGAGAAGCCGATCACCATGATCGTGCCCTTCGCTGCCGGCGGCCCGACCGACATCATCGCCCGCATCGTCGGCGAGAACATGTCGAAGACACTCGGCCAGCAGGTCGTGATCGAGAACGTGGCGGGCGCCGGCGGCACGACCGGTATCACCCGCGCCCTGACCGCAACGCCCGACGGCTACACCATTGCGATGGGCCATCTCGGCACCTTCTCGGCTGCGCCTGCGACCTATCCCGGCCTGAAATACGACCCGATCAACGGCATGCAGCCGATCGGCCTCGCCGGCGGCACGCCGATCCTGATCGTCGCCCGCAAGAATTTCGAGCCGAAGGACCTGAAAGAGTTCGTCGCCTATGTGAAGACGAACACCGACAAGGTGAACGAGGCCCATGCCGGCGTCGGATCGGTCTCATGGACGACCTGCACGTTGCTGAAGGGTCAGCTTGGCGTGCCGAAGCTGAACGCCGTCGCCTATCGCGGCACGGGCCCAGCTCTCAACGATCTCGTCTCCGGCCAGATCGATTTCATGTGCGACCAGATCGTCAGCGTCGCCGAGCAGGTCAAGGCCGATACGATCAAGGCTTATGCGATTGCCTCGACCGAGCGCTCGCCCGCCCTGCCGAACGTGCCGACCACCAAGGAAGCCGGGCTGCCCGAGTATCAGATCGAGGCCTGGAACGGCATCGCCGCGCCGAAGGGCACGCCGAAGGAGGTCGTCGACCGGCTCGTCGATGCGCTCGACAAGGCCCTGAAGGACGAAGGCGTCAAGAAGCGCCTGCTCGATCTCGGCACCGTGATGCCGAGCGCCGAGGAGCGCACGCCCGCCGGCTTCGGCGCGTTGATCAAGCGTGACGCCGACAAGCTCAGCCCGACCCTGGCGGCGGCGCCGAAGTAAGCGCCCTCCCTATCGGCTTCCATGGCGGCGGGCCCAGCGGCCCGCCGTTTTCTTTTGGCCCCGAACCGATAGCATCGCGCCATGACCGAGACGATCAGCCTCACCATCGAGCCTCTCACCGCCGAGACCTTCGCGCCCTATGGCCGGCTGCTTGCGCCGGAAGGGCCCCGCGATGCCGGGCGCGAGGGCTATGACATCTGGATCAAGCCGTTCAGCGCCGAGAGCCAGGCCAGGCTCCAGATCGTGCGCTATCACGCCCGCCCCTTCGTCGTGCGGGTCATGGAACGGCATCTTCATGTCACAGAAACCCGGATGCCGCTGGGAGGACCATCCTCCGTCCTCGTGGTCGCACCGCGCGAGGCAGATTTCCCGACGGGTGCCAACCTGCGTGCCTTCCGCCTCGAGCGAACCGGCATCCTGCTGCATCGCAGCACCTGGCATTCGATCGACGCCTATCCCGAGTCAGGCACGCATGCCGATTTTCTCTTCCTCTCGGAAGAGGCGACCGTAAGCGAGCTCTTCGACACCCCGAACAGCCCCCCGCGAAGGACCGAAGTCGTCGACCTTCGCAAGCGAGAAATCCACGTCGTGATCGACGTTAGTCGTTGATATCGCGAACTGATCGCGAGTTCTTTCGCGGTCAGTCACATCTCGTTACCTCGAAATTCCGGAACCTAATCTGCAGTACATCGTTCTCCTCCCAGTTTCCCGAATTCGAAGGAGAATGAAAATGATCAAGAAGCTCCTTATTGCTGCTGCTATCGCTGCAACTCCTGCGATGGCCTTTGCCCAGACGGATACAGCGCCGAAGGGCGGCGCGGTCGGCGGTGCAACCAGCGGGGCCGTGAGCGGCGCCGTCGGTGGCGCGGTTGTCGGCGGTCCGGTCGGTGCCGTTGTCGGCGGCGTCGGCGGCGCGGTGGTCGGTGCGATCATCGGCGACGCGACGACACCGCGCTTCCGCCAGTATGTCGTCGAGCAGCAGGTCCCGTCCTACACCTATGCCGAACCCGTTGCCGTCGGCACGGTCCTGCCGGAGCGGGGCGTGGTCTACCGCCAGGTGCCGACGGAATACGGCGCTCAGAACTATCGCTATACGGTCATCAACAACCGTGCCGTCCTGGTCGAGCCGCAGACTCGCCGCATCGTCCAGGTGATCGAATAACCGGTGATCGAAACGATCCGAAGGGCGACCTTATATCGAGACCCGGCCGCTCTTCAGATCGGGCCCGCTCCAGCAATGGGGCGGGCCTCAATCCATGCGTCAGCGCGTGCCGAACATGCGGTCGCCGGCATCGCCGAGGCCCGGCACGATATAGCCGTGCTCGTTTAGGCGCTCGTCGATCGCAGCCGTCCAGATGCGCACATCCGGGTGAGCACCGCGCAGGCGTGCGACCCCTTCCGGCGATGCCAGCAGGCAAACGAAGCGAAGGTCCTTGGCACCGCGCTCCTTCAGCCGATCCATCGCCGCCACGGCCGAGTTTGCCGTGGCCAGCATCGGGTCCATGACCACGATCATGCGGTCGGCAATGTCGGACGGGGCCTTGAAATAATACTCGACCGCCTGGAGCGTATCAGGATCGCGATAGAGCCCGATATGAGCGACGCGGGCAGCCGGGACGAGTTCCAGCATGCCATCGAGGAAGCCGACGCCGGCGCGCAGGATCGGCGCGAAGACCAGCTTCTTGCCGGCGATGATCGGCTGCATGCTCTTGGTCAGCGGCGTCTCTATCTCGATCAACTCGGTCGGCAGGTCGCGCGTGACCTCGTAGCAGAGCAGCATGCCGATCTCGTTCAGGAGCTGCCGGAAGCTCTTGGTCGAGCGATCCTTCTCCCGCATCAGCGTCAGCTTGTGCTGGACCAGCGGATGGTCGACCACGGTGACGCCGTCGGAATGCCTGGTCATACGCTCTACCCCTCATCGTTCTCATGAGCCCTMGCCCCAGGCGAAGGCTGCTGCTCACGGCAGCACGGTCTCAGAATACCGTGCCATCGCTGACGATGGTCAAGGGCGGCCCGCCATCCCCGCGTTTTTCTCGTGCGATGCGCCGTCCGGCAGCCCAGGTCCCACCCTCGAGGATCTTGGCGAGCGGGAGTTCGTCCCGCGAGCGATCAAGCCGCTCCCGAATGAGCACACCCAACTCATCGAGAAGGGCCACCGTGAGCGCCCGCCATTCGACCACGAGCGGCGACGCGACGTCGTGACTGCGCGCCGCATCATCCGCATGCTTGAGCGTGATCACGCCCACGTCGAGGAACAGCCCGCCATTGCGATACTCGGGCAGGCCGGTGAGATCATCGATATCGACGACGGTGATGCCGGCCCATTGCAGCGGTTCGATCAGCGAATAGGAGAGCCATTGCGAGAGCTTGTGGAACGGCACGAGTCCGGCCGTGGAGAGATCCGGAGCGATCAGCGGATGACGCCAGGTATCGCCCAGGGCAATTCCTGCGATCGTCAGTCGTGACGGCCAGATGCCGCCGAAGGTGCCAAGAACCTCGGCCAGGATGTGGGCGGCGCGGATCGAGCCGCCCGACGCCGTCTCGATGAAGCGATCGAAGAGGTCGCCCGGCCGTGTCAGGCCCTGGCGTTCGAGTTCCTCGCCGAGTCGGTTCAGCAATGCGGCCCGCCCTTCGAGCGCAAGCAGGGGATTGGCCGGTCCGGCCTGGAAACCGGCGGCGAGTGCCTCGGTGTCGAGCCGCTTCAGGGCCTCGGAATCGGCCCGTAGCGAGTCCGCCGCGTCGCTCGAGAACAGCCCCGCAGCGAACATGTCGAGCGAGGCGAGCGCCAGCCCTTCCGATCGGCTGATCGGCTTGCCCGTCACCCTGTCGTGATAACTCCAGGTGGGCCCCGCACCGGCATCGAGCAGAACGCTGACGACCGCGAGATCGTAGGCCGCGCGGCCGCGCGCTCCGGCATCTGGGAAATGCGCCCCGCGCTCAAGCATGCTCCAGCGATCCATGCCTCCGACCACGAAATGGCGCCAGCGCGCGTGGAAGGGGATGTCCAGCGTCGGATAATTTGCCCGGATCGTCTCGAGGACATAGTCCGCGCAGGCCGCCAGCCGCTCGGGATGCACGGAGAAATGCAGCAGGCGGCCCTCAAGGCCGAGCTGGAGCATTTCCTGCGCCCGCTCACGGATTGCGGCGGGCTTCAGGAGCCGGCGGACGGCCTCGGGGTCACGGTCGGACATGGCTGGCTGGTGCTCTCAGAACTTGTCGAGGTCGCGACCGACGGTCGCCTTCAGCGTGTTGTCGCCAGGCGTGCCCTCCGGCGAGTAGTAGCCGGCTGCCTTCTTGGCCTCGATCTCGACCGAGGCATCGGGCGGGATCAGCTCCGGCGGAATGGCAACGCGCTCGCCGATCTCGATGCCCGACTGCACCATGGCGTCGTATTTCATGTTCGACATCGACATCAACCGGTCGATGCGCGTGACACCGAGCCAATGCAGCACATCCGGCATCAATTGCTGGAAGCGGGCATCCTGCACGCCGGCAACGCATTCGGTGCGCTCGAAATAGGTCGCAGCGGAATCGCCACCCTCCTGGCGCTTGCGGGCATTGTAGACGAGGAACTTGGTGACCTCGCCAAGCGCCCTGCCCTCCTTGCGGTTGTAGACGATGAGGCCGACGCCGCCGCCTTGCGCCTCCTTCACCGCCTCCTCGATGCCATGCACGAGATAGGGCCGGCAGGTGCAGATATCGGAGCCGAAGACATCCGAGCCGTTGCATTCGTCATGGACACGGCAGGCAACCCTGCGCTTCGGATCGATGATCGCTGAGATATCGCCGATGACATAGCAGGTGATCGAGCCGATCGGCGGCAGGAAGACGTGCAGATCGGGCCGGGTGACGAGTTCGGGGTACATGCCGCCGGTCTGCTCGAACAGCGTGCGGCGCAATTCCTGCTCCGACGTACCGAAGCGCTCGGCAATGCCCGGCAGGTGCCAGACCGGGTCGATGGCGATCTTGGTGACGCTGATATCGCCGGACTTGTGCAGGATACCCTCATCGGCGGCGAGCCTGTGGCCAGCCATCGCAGCGAGAATCTCCGGCAGGTTCAGCCGCGCCTTGGTGATGGCGATGGTGGGCCGGATATCGACGCCCTCGGCAATCAGTCGCCCGAAATCCTGTGCGACCCGATGGCCGTAAGGGTCCAGCGAGACGATCTTGCCGGGTTCAGCCCATTGCGGCTGCGGCAGAATGTCGGTGGTCGGCTGCGTGTTCGTCAGGTCCGGGCGCTGCGACGGATTCATGGCGCGCGCCGAGATCGCAAGCGCACGATAGACCGAGTAGGAGCCGCCATGGGCTCCTATGACGTTGCGGTCAGCCGGGTTGGTGGTCGAGGCAATGACCGGGCCGCGCTCGACGGCGGTTTCCGCACCCCATCGGATCGGGAAGCGCGTCGCCGCACTGCCAGGCTCGGGATGCGACGTCAGGCGGATATGGGTGGTCCGGTTCTGCGAATTCATCGCGACGCTCTCGAATCGGAAAAGGGCCCATGACGGAGTCGTCCGGGCCCTTTTGACCGATAGGAGAGTGGATCAGTGCTCAGCGCACGTCAATCGACCCGCGCTGGCGCTCAGAAAACCGCGAGATAGCGCAGCAGCGAGATGATGCCGATGATGATGACGATGATCTGGACGATGTTCTTGATCTGGGCATCGAGCGGGAGCATGCGCACGAGATAAAGCACCAGACCGATCACCAGAATCGTGATCAGAAGCGAAATCAGAATACTCAGACCCATAGCCCACATCCTTTATCGCGGCCGCTTGCCGGCCCCCCGGAGGCCGTGCGCGAGGCGTTCGCGGCACGGTTTCTCTGCAGGACAGAACGTCGCAGGATGGGAATTGGTTCCGTTTCAGGGGCCGAGCGCCCGCTTATCCCGAGCTTTCACCGCCATTTTCGGCATAATCGGGACTGACCCGACCATGCCTGTCGCGAGGCGCGGATGCTCGCCGGAATGGCGAGCCGTGGGGCGCGCTAGCCTGCGATCCGCGAGAAATCCGCCACGGCGCGCGTCGCCTCGCGCAGCTGGTTGAGCAGCTTGAGACGGTTGGCGCGCAGGGCCGGATCGGGATCGTTGACCGTGACCTTGTCGAAGAAGGCATCGACCGAGGGCCTGAGCTCGGCCAGCGCAGCCATCGCACCTTCGAAATCCTCCTTGGCGACGGCAGCCTCGGCCTTCGGCGTCGCCTGGGCCAGTGCAACGGCGAGCCCCTTCTCCTCGATCAGGCCGGCATCGGCGATGAGCTGGAGATCGGCGGCAGCGGCAAAAGCGCCCTCGCCGTCCTTCTTCTCCTCGGCCTTGAGGATATTCGCCGCACGGCGATAACCGCTGAGCAGGTTCACGCCGTCCTCGGTGTCGAGGAAGCGGCTGAGCGCGTCGACGCGGCGGGTGATGAGCAGGAGATCGTCGCTGTTCGATGCGCCTTCGCCCAGCACGGCATCGACCAGGTCATGCCGCGCCCCGGCATCGCGGAGCACGACCTTCAGGCGGTCGTGGAAGAACGAGACGAGGTCTGGATCTGGGGCGACACCGGCGAGCGAGAGCCGTACCCCATTCTCGACAACCAGCCTGATCACACCCAGCGCCGCACGGCGCAGCGCGTAGGGATCCTTGCTCCCGGTCGGCTTCTCGTCGATGGCCCAGAAGCCGACCAGCGTATCGAGCTTGTCGGCCAGGGCGACGGCAACGGAGACCGGGTCCGTCGGCACACGATCGGACGGGCCGAGGGGCTTGTAGTGCTCTTCGATCGCTGCCGCGACAGAAGCGTTCTCGCCCTGCAGCTCGGCATATTTCCGGCCCATCAGCCCCTGCAATTCCGGGAACTCGCCGACCATCTCGGTCGGCAGATCGGCCTTGGCGAGTTTCGCCGCGCGTTCGGCGAGAGCGGGATCGGCACCGACGAGCGGCGCCAGCTCGCGAGCCAGCGCCGCGATGCGCTGCACGCGCGCGCCCTGCGTCCCAAGCTTGGCGTGGAAGACGACGCCGAGCTTGTCGAGCTTGGCCATGCGCTGGTCGAGCGGCTTGGCGAGGTCGAGGCCAAGTGTCCCGGCACTCTCCCTGAACGTGTCGAGATCGGGCAGCGAGCCCTTGTCCGTCGCAAAGAAATAGGCCGCGTCCGAGAGGCGCGCACGCACGACGCGGCCGTTGCCGGCGACGATTGCGCTGCCGCCATCGCTGGCGTTCAGGTTCGAGACCAGGATGAACTTGTTGGCGAGCGCCCCCGTCACCGGGTCACGCAGCACGAAGCATTTCTGGTTGGCGCGGATCGTGGCGCGGATCGCCTCGCCCGGAATCTCGAGGAAGCGCTCCTCGAAGGCGCCCATCAGCACGACCGGCCATTCGACGAGGCCGGCGACCTCCTCGAGCAGGCCTTCATCCTCGACGAGGTCCAGCCCCTGCGCGAAGGCGAGGTTCCGGGCGTCGGTGAGGATGATTTCCTTGCGCCGGTCGGCATCGAGCACGACCTTCGCCTTCTCCAGATGCGCGACATAATCGTCGAAACGCCTGACCGTTATGGCCTGGGGCGCATGGAAGCGGTGGCCATAGGTCGTGTTGCCAGAGGCAATGCCGTCGACCTCGAACCGGACCACCTCGGGCTCCTCGGTCTCCGGCCCGAAGGTGCAGAGGATCGAGTGGAGCGGGCGCACCCAGCGCAGGCTGGCGCCAGCGGCGGAGGCTTTGCCCCAGCGCATCGATTTCGGCCAAGGGAAGTTGCGAATCACGTGCGGGACGATCTCGGCGATGGCCGCGACCGTCTCCTGCCCCGGCTTCTCGATGATGGCGACGTAGGAATCGCCCTTCTTGGGGTCGCTGACGATGGTCGCCTGGTCGAGCGAGGCAAGCCCTGCCGCCTTCAGGAACCCTTGGACGGCGGCGTCGGGCGCGCCCACGCGCGGCCCCTTGCGCTCCTCGCGGATATCGCGGCCGCGCACCGGTAGTTCAGCGATGTGCAAGGCGAGGCGGCGCGGCGTCGCAAAGGCCCTGGCGCCCTCATAGACGAGGCCGCGTTCGACCAACGCATCGGTGACGAGTTTCTTGAGGTCTTCCGCCGCCTTGCGCTGCATGCGGGCGGGAATCTCTTCCGAGAAGAGTTCGAGCAGGAGATCGGGCATCAGTTCGCTCCCCCGCCGGCGGTCTTCAGCCAGGCCGCACCGCAGGCCTTGGACAGTTCACGCACGCGCAGGATGTAGCTCTGGCGCTCGGTGACCGAGATCACCCCGCGCGCATCGAGCAGGTTGAACATGTGGCTGGCCTTGATGCACTGGTCATAGGCCGGCAGCGCCAGCGAGTGGCGCGGATCATTGGCTCCCTCCCCGGCTTCGCCCGCGGCGAGCAGCGCCCGGCACTCGGCCTCGGCATCGTTGAAGTGGCGGAACAGCATCGCCGTGTCGGCATGTTCGAAATTATAGCGCGAGAATTCCTGCTCGGCCTGGAGGAAGACATCGCCGTAGCTGACGCGATCCTCACCCTCGAGCCCGTTGAAATTCAGATCCATGATGCGGTCGACGCCCTGCAGATAGCAGGCGAGACGTTCGAGCCCATAGGTCAGCTCTCCCGCGACAGGCGCGCATTCGACGCCGGCGACCTGCTGGAAATAGGTGAACTGACTCACCTCCATGCCGTCGCACCAGCACTCCCAGCCGAGCCCCCAGGCGCCCAGTGTCGGGCTCTCCCAATCGTCCTCGACGAAGCGGATATCGTGGAGCCCCATGTCGACGCCAATGGCCTGGAGCGAGTCGAGATAGAGCTGCTGCAGATCCGGCGGCGATGGCTTCAGAATGACCTGGAACTGGTAATAATGCTGCAGGCGGTTGGGGTTCTCGCCATAGCGGCCGTCCTTCGGCCGACGCGAAGGCTGGACATAGGCAGCCTTCCAGGGCTTGGGACCGAGCGCGCGCAGCGTCGTCGCCGGGTGGAACGTACCGGCGCCGACTTCCATGTCGTAGGGCTGCAGGACGACGCAACCGCGCTCCGCCCAGAAGCGCTGCAAGGTCAGCAGCAGGCCCTGGAACGAGCGGGTCGGGTTCATCGGATCGGAGACGGGAGCACCGGCCAAGAGCTTGAGCCTTCCAGACAATCTAAGAATAGCGGCGTGCTTAGGGGCAGCCACGGCGCGCGGTCAAGCATTCCGCGCATGACCATGGAACCGACGCGGACAGCATTCGTTCATGATCGGCGGGATAATCTCCGCAGCAACCGTACAGTCCGCGGCGTTCGGGGCGAGCGCTCGAGACGGGCCGGCGGCGTCAGCCAGCAGGAGTAGCTTAATGCTGTCATCACGTTTCATTGCCGCTCTCTTCGGAGCGCTCACCCTCATGTTCGCGGCCTTCACCGTCGCCCCCGCAACGGCCGCACCGGTCAGCACCGGCACGATGCAGACGACGCAGGCTCCGACTGATCTGGTCCAGCAGGCGCAGTACTATGGCCCGCGTCCCTATTATGGCCCGCGCCGCCCGTATTACGGCCGCCCGGTCTATCGTCCGCGCTGCTTCTACAGTAACCGCCGCGTCTGGAACGGCTATCGCTGGGTGATGCGTTCGGTGCGCGTCTGCCGCTGATCGCGGCGTGAATTGTGGCTGCCATGTGGCGGTCCGATGAAGGATAGCTGAACGGCGCGGTGTCGCGCCGTTCAGTTTTTGAGCGTTAGCATCTTCACCGAATTGGTGTTCGACCGCGCGGCAAGGGCCGCGGGCGCCAGGCAGGGGAGAGAATCCACGCCATGCTTCGCAAAGCTTTTCTCGGTGTCGCGGCAGCGGTCAGCCTCGGCGGCGGCGTCATCGCCAGCGCCCCGGCCTCGGCCCAGGTCGTCACCCTCGGCTTGAGTGCAGCCGCGCAGGCGGATCATGGCTACGAGCAGGTCCAGTACGGCTATGGCCCGGGTTGGGGCCCGCGCCCCTATTACGGTCGGCCCTATTATGGCGGTCCGCAGCCCTATTACGGCTATGGCGGTCCGTATTACCGCCCGCGCTGCTTTTTCCGCCCGTTCCGTTATTGGGATGGCTGGCGCTGGGTCGTGCAGCAGCAGCGGATCTGCCGCTGATCTCACCGTCCGTGATTGCATCGGCTTTCCCGAGAGCGGTGATCCACTTTTCGGGCCGGTGATCTAACCTTCTGTGTTCGCATCGGCTTTCCCGAAAACCGCAATCCACTTTTCGGGCCGATCATCTAACCTTCTGTGTTCGCATCGGCTTTCCCGAAAACCGCAATCCACTTTTCGGGCCGATGCTTTAGCCGAGCAGTGCCCGGCCACGGTGAACCGCTTCGCTGAGTTCGGTGAAGCGGCCATCAGGCCCGTTCAAGACAAAGGCCGGCAGCAGCGCTGCCGGCTTTCTGCTGTTCAGCGTCGCCGTGACGATGATGCGAATCGCCGGCCGGTCGGCCGAGGCGTGCACGGGGCGGATGGCCACGCCACCAAAGCCGGTTTCCAGCCCATTCAGAATAGCCCCCAGCGCCTCGGCCCGATGAATGATCGCGACGCGTCCGCGCGGCTTGAGCAGCCGGCGCGCTGCCTTCAACCAGATTTCGAACGGCTGATCGGCGACATGCGCCGTTCGCCGGTTGCTCACTGGCGACGCCTTCACCGTATCGTCTACAAAGAAGGGCGGGTTCATTGCCACGCAGGCGAAACCTGCTGGCACAAGGCTGGCTTCGGCACCGGCCCCGACATCGGCCGCAACGAGCCTGACCCGATCGCCGAAGCCGTTCAGGACGATGTTCTGCTCGGCCAGCGCCGCAAGGCGGGGATGCCGCTCGATCAACGTGACCGTCAGCTCCGGCCGAAGCATCGCCGCGGCCAGACCGACCGTCCCGACGCCAGCGCCGAAATCGGCCAGCGGGCCTGTCTCGTCTTCCGACAACGCCGCAGCGAGCAGAATCGCGTCCGTGCCGGCACGATGCCCCTTCTTCGGCTGACGAAGAATCAGACGGCCATCGAGCAATCGATCCTCGACGATCTCGCCGAGATCCGTCTCCGAATCACTCATCGCGCAGCTCGGCGCCGAACCCCGCCTCGATCAAAAGCGCGCGGGCCCTTCGGCGATCCACCTCGCGCACGAGCAGGCGCCTCTGGAAGGCTCCGGTCATGCCCTCAAGCGCGCTCATGTG
This sequence comes from Allobosea sp. 05T439, assembly GCF_056396005.1. Taxonomy (NCBI): domain Bacteria; kingdom Pseudomonadati; phylum Pseudomonadota; class Alphaproteobacteria; order Hyphomicrobiales; family Alloboseaceae; genus Allobosea; species Allobosea sp. 05T439. Next base: position 141,791 of record NZ_JBFTKP010000010.1, read on the forward strand.
CTGGTCGGCGATCAGACAATCGAGATTGGCGGATGCGAGCAGCGCCTCGATGGCGCCAAGCAGGACAAGGTCATTGGTACGGACGAGTTCGTGCATTGTGTCATGGAGACGAAGGCAGGGTCTGCGCGCAAGCCATTTTCGGCCCTGGACTCGCGGGTGCGGCGTCAAAGTGCGATTGCGGGGGCTGGCCACCCATGCAACGGTTGTGGCAATGCAACAAAGCTGAAATCGGCCGGAGTGAGCAGCGTGGGCGTCGTCGTACCCTTCGAGGACAAGGAACAGGGACAGGCCAGCATCGAGGGTCTCGTGGGCCTGACACGCACCGACATGGAGCGCGTCAATGCGATGATCCTGTCGCGCACCGGCTCGGACGTCACCATGATCCCCGAGGTCGCCAACCACCTGATCTCGTCGGGCGGCAAGCGCCTGCGGCCGATGCTGACGCTCGCCACGGCCGCGCTCTGCGGCTATCGGGGCGAGGGTCATGTCAAGCTCGCGGCCAGCGTCGAGTTCATGCACACCGCCACGCTGCTTCATGACGACGTCGTCGACGAGAGCGACATGCGCCGTGGCAAGCTCGCGGCCCGGATGGTCTGGGGCAATGAAGCGAGCGTGCTCGTCGGTGACTTCCTGCTCGGACAGGCTTTCAAGATGATGGTCGAGGTCGGCTCGCTCCGCGCGCTCGATATTCTCTCCACCGCAGCCGCCGTCATCGCCGAAGGTGAGGTGATGCAACTCGCCGCGGCCAAGAACACAGCCACGACCGAGGACGAGTACCTCGCCGTCATCCGCGGCAAGACCGCGGAGCTGTTCGCGGCGGCCTGCGAAGTCGGGCCGGTGATCGCCGAATCACCCAAGGCCGATGCTGCCGCCTGCCGCAGCTATGGGCTCAATCTCGGCATCGCCTTCCAGCTCATCGACGACGCGCTTGATTATGGCGGCGTCGCGAACAAGCTCGGCAAGAACACCGGCGACGATTTCCGCGAGGGCAAGATCACCCTGCCGGTCGTGCTCTCCTTCCGGCGCGGCGACGAGACCGAACGCGCCTTCTGGCGCCGCACGCTGCAGGATGGCGAGATCAAGGACGGCGATCTCGAGGAGGCGCAGGCGATCATGCGCCGTCACCGTTCCCTCGACGATACGATCGAGCGGGCCCAGCACTACGCCAAGATGGCGAAGGATGCGCTCGGCCTCTTCCCCTCATCGCCGATGAAGCAGGCGCTGAACGAGACGGTCGATTTCTGCGTGGCGCGGGCGTACTGAGCGTGGCGCGGGCGCACTGAGCAGCCCGCGGACCTCATCTCAGCAGGGTCGGCTTGATCCACCAATCCGGCCGCTCATCCGCCAGCAGCTTCGCAGCGGCAGCGCTCTGCCGGCAATCGTCGAACAGGGCAAAGCAGGTCGCGCCCGAGCCTGACATTCTGCCGAGCCGGTAACCCGGCAGCCGGGACAGCCGCTGCAGGACGTCGGTGATGATCGGCGCGACCTGAGCCGCCGGGGCTTCGAGATCGTTGCCGGTCCGATGCAGCGCCGCAAGCAGGTCCGGGGCAGCAGCGAAGCGCTCCGCCGCACCGATGCCCGATTCCACTGCGGCCGGGCAAGATTGCCCCTGCGCAAGTCCGAGCGTACGGAAAACGTCTGCGGTGCCGACGGCGACATTCGGGTTGACCAGAATGGCGAAGAGCGGCGGCAGGCACAGTGCGGGGCCGAGGCGCTCGCCAATCCCGGCCATGATGCGAGCGCGCGACTCGAGGCAGACCAGGACATCGGCGCCAACCCTGATGGCAGCGCGCTGCAGCTGAGGCGAGGCAGGCGAGAGCCCGTTCAGCCTTGCCAGCAGACGCAAGGTTGCTGCCGCGTCAGCCGAGCCTCCGCCAATGCCGGAGGCGACCGGCAGACGCTTGACGAGGTGGAAATGTCCGGTTCGCAGTCCGGGGAGCTCGTCTGCCAGCGCCTGCACGGCACGGAGAACCAGATTCCCATCATCCGCGACAAGACTGGTGCCTTGCGGACCACCGATCGTCAGGCCGAGGCCTGAAGCCGGTTCCAGCGCCAGCGAATCACCGACACTGGCGAAGGCGACGAGGCTCTTCAGCTCGTGATAGCCATCGGCGCGACGGCCGAGGATTTTCAGATCGAGATTGACCTTGGCGCGAGCGCGGGTCGTCAGCGCAACAGGCACGCGAGGTCCGTCACCGCATCACAATGCATCGGTCAGCCGCCATCCGCCTTCGGCTCGGCGGCATTGGCCGACGGGGCCTCCTCCAGCCCCTTCTCGATCTTGTGCTTGATCTTGACCAGATCCTCGGGCTCCGGGCTGAGATCGCGGGCGGCGTTCCACTGAAAGACCGCCTCCAGCTTGCGGTCGACGCGCCAATAGACATCGCCGAGATGATCGTTGATCACCGGATCGGAGGGCCGCAGCTCCATCGCGCGCTCGAGTTCGCGGGTCGCCTCGGTATAGCGGCCGAGCCGGTAGTAAGCCCAGCCGAGCGAATCGGTGATGTAGCCGTCACGCGGGCGCAGTTCGACGGCCCGGCGCAGCATGCCCAGCGCTTCATCGAGCTTGAGATGCTGATCGACCAGGGAATAGCCGAGATAGTTGAGCACCAGCGCCCGCTCGCGCCCCAGCGCCTCCGGCATCAGTTCGAGGGCCTTGCGCAGATCCTCCTCGGCCTCCGCCCAGCGCTTGATGCGCTCGCGGGCAATGCCACGGAAGTAATAAAGGTCCCAGTTCGAGCGGCCCGGCGAAGCGAGCTTCGCGATCGCCTTGTCATAGGTGTCGGCAGCCTCGGCGAAGCGCTTGCGTGAGCGGTAGACATTGCCGAGCGCCGAGAGCGCGTCGACATCGTCAGGACGCGCTGCGATCAGCGCTTCGAGATGCTTCACCGCCTCGTCCGACTTGCCAAGCGCTTCCAGCGCCAGACCGGACTGGATCTCGGCATTGGAGGCCAGCGGCGAACCCGGCGGCATGCGGTTGTAGACCGTCACCGCATCATCGAGCTGCTTGGCCCGCTCCAGGATGTCGCCGAGCGTCAGGACGGCGAGATCGTGATTGGGGTCGAGATAGAGGGCGAGCCTGAGATAGAGCAGTGCAGCGGCCTCGTCTCCCTGGCGGTTCCCCGCGCTGGCGAGGCCGTAGAGCACTTCGGCTGCACCCTGCTGCGCCGTAGCGACCGAGCGGGCAAGCGGCTCCTTGGCGGCGACCCGGGTCAATCCGTCACGCACGATGGGGTGATTCGGCAGGAGCCTGTCGAAGGCGCCATAGGTTGCCGCAGCTCCTTCGAAATCGCCGGAGCGGGTCTGGAAGCGAGCCCAGAGATCGACGAGACGCAGCGTCGTCTTCTCGGCCTCATAGGCCGCCTTGAGCCTGCGCTCGGAATCCGCCTTGCGGCCGGCGATATCGAGGATCAGGCCGGCATGATAGTCGCGGAAGAGATTGTAGGAAGGCTCGCCCTTGAGCCGCTCGAGCGTCTCGAGCGCGCGGTTGGTCTGGCCGGAGCCGGCATAGGACCATGCGGACAGCAAGGTCGCCGTGATGTCGGCGGAACGCCCGCGCCCGCCGCGCTGCAGGTGATTGCGCGCCGTCTGATACTGTTTCTGCTTGATGGCGCGAATGCCGATCGCGAGCTGCGCCAGCCCGTTGCTCGGGTCGCGCTGCACCAGCTTCTCGGCGGCGCGGAACGCGTCATCCATGGAGCCATCGGCCAGGAAGGCGACGAAACCACGCTCCAGCAGATCGTTGTTCTTCGGATCGCCCTTGATCGCCTCCCGCAGGAAGACCGAGGCCGCGCCAAGGTCTCGGCCGGCACCGGCCACGATCGCGGCCAGATAGTTGCCTTCAAGGCTTTCGGCAGGCTCAAGCGGCTCGGTGGTGCGGGTCGGCGTATTGGCTTGCGTGGTGGCCTGCGCAGCGGCCCCGGCATGAAGCGCGACAAACAAGGCCAAGGCCAATGTCGCGCCGGCCCCTCGGCCGTTCATTCGAAACGTCACGACTGCTATTCTCCCTCGGTCCGCTGCCTCGTGTGGCACAGGGGCTGGGTCCATTCAGCGCGACCGTGACCGCTTCGCATAGGCGCGCAAGATGGCCGTTTCCGGGCGCCCCGGCAAGCCGCAAAGCCGGCGCAGATCGCCTCCGTAGCAAGGATGCAACAACCACTGCAATCACGTCGTGCAGCGCACAAATTCAATCACGTCACGCTGCAGATCGGCACGCCATCACCATTGCAGCTGCATCTCTCGGCTCTGTGGCGACGATTCGCCCAGGATCATCCCAGGGAGACGATCGTTCGCTCGGTCGCCGCGATCATCGACCGCACCTCGCCGGGGCCAAGTGACCATTTCGGCAGGACAAGCCGCCGCCCTGGCAGGGCGCGGCCTCCTTATCGCACCGGTCACCGTCGCCGACTCATCACATGTTCGAGTAACCCGGGCCACCGCCGCCCTCAGGCACCACCCAGGTGATGTTCTGGGCGGGATCCTTGATGTCGCATGTCTTGCAGTGCACGCAGTTCTGCGCGTTGATGACGAAGCGCGGATCGCTCTTCGTCTCGTTGTCCTTGTAGACGATCTCGTAGACGCCGGCCGGGCAATAGAGCCGGGCGGGCTCGCCATACAGCGGCAGATTCTTCGCCACAGGAATGGCGGGGTCGGTCAGCTTCAGATGGGCGGGCTGGTCTTCCTCGTGATTGGTCGAGGACAGGAACACCGACGACAGCTTGTCGAAGGAGAGCTTGCCGTCCGGCTTGGGATAGGTGATCGGCGTCACCTCGCTCAGTGGCTTCAGCGTCGCGTAATCCGGCTTGCCATGCTTGAGCGTGCCGAAAGGCGACCAGCCGAAGAGCTGGTTCAGCCACATGTCGATGCCGCCGAGCACAACACCGCCGATCGTCCCGAATTTCGACCAGAGCGGCTTGACGTTGCGGACCGGCTTGAGGTCGCGGCCGATCGGAGACGCGCGCCAGCTGGTTTCGATCTCGCTGACTTCGTCATGCGCGCGTCCCGCCGCCAGCGCCGGCACGAGATGCTCGGCCGCCAGCATTCCGGACAGGATCGCGTTGTGGCTGCCCTTGATGCGCGGCACGTTGACGAAGCCGGCCGCGCAGCCGACCAATGCCCCGCCCGGGAAGCTGAGTTTCGGCACGGATTGCCAGCCACCTTCGGTGATGGCGCGCGCGCCGTAGGACAGGCGCTTGCCGCCCTCGAAGACGTCCCGGATCATCGGGTGCGTCTTGAAGCGCTGGAACTCGTCGAAGGGCGAGAGTGTCGGGTTCTCGTAGTTGAGATGCACGACGAAGCCGACGGTGACGAGATTGTCGTCGAAATGATAGAGGAACGAGCCGCCACCGGTCTTGCCGTCGAGCGGCCAGCCGAAGGAGTGCTGCACCCGGCCCTTGTGGAACTTCTCCGGCTTGACCTGCCAGATCTCCTTGAGGCCGATGCCGTATTTCTGGGGCTCACGATCCTTGTCGAGACCAAAGCGCTGGATCGCGATCTTGGACAGCGAGCCGCGCGCTCCTTCGCCGAGCAGCGTATAGCGCCCGCGCAGCTCCATGCCGCGGGTGAAGCGTTCGGAGACCGTGCCGTCCTTGGCGATCCCCATGTCGCCCGTGGCGACACCAGTGACGGCGCCCTTCTCATCGAAGAGAAGCTCAGCGGCCGCGAAGCCCGGATAGATCTCGACACCCAGCGCCTCGGCGCGGGTCGCCAGATAGCGCGTCACCAGCCCGAGCGAGCCGACGAAATTGCCGTGATTGTTCATCAGCTTCGGCATGCCGAAATTCGGCAGCCGGATTCCGTTCGGCTCGGTCAAGAAATAGAAGATGTCCTCGCTKACTTCCGTGGTCAGCGGGCGTGCCTCGTCCTGCCGCCAGTCAGGCAACAGCGCGTCGAKACCAATCGGATCGATAACCGCGCCCKAGAGGATATGGGCGCCGACCTCCGCCCCCTTCTCGACCACGACCACCGAGATGGCCTCGTCGAGCTGCTTCAGGCGAATGGCGGCTGCGAGACCAGCGGGACCTGCGCCGACGATGACGACGTCATAGTCCATGCTCTCGCGCGGGGTGCTTTGCGCTTCCTCGAGTTCCATCCTGCCCTCCGCCAACAACTTTCGCCTCGACAGCGATAGTTTATATATGAACGATCACACTCTCTGGCTCAAGCCAAACCGAAACCAGATTGGAACCCCTCTATCCGAGCCCACGTTCCAATTTGCAACCGCGTTTGACCGCTCTGGCGAGCACGCGGAGCCGGGACAGCCGCCCGACAGGTGTCGCGAAGCCGCGCCGGACCGTGCTAAGACGCCGGGATGATCCCTGCTGGCCACGATCCCGTCGAACTCATTGCCTGGTACGCCGAGATGGGCGTCACCKAGATGCTCGACGAGACGCCGCATGACCATTTCGCCGAATCCGCACAGGCCGCCGAAGCTGCCGCCACGCAGCCTGCAGCACGCCGCAATCCTCTGCGTGCGGTTCCTGCCGCGCGCGTCATCGCGGCCGACGCAACGGCGCCCGACGAGGCCATGCAGAGCGCGCGCCTGCTGGCCGGGCAGGCCAAGACGCTCGACGAATTGAAGGAGGCACTGGCCAGCTTCGAGGGCTGCGCGCTCAAGGCGACCGCGAAGAATCTCGTCTTCGCCGACGGCAATCCGGAGGGGCGCGTGATGTTCGTCGGCGAGGCCCCCGGCGCCGATGAAGACAGGCTCGGCCTGCCCTTCGTCGGGCGCTCCGGCCAGTTGCTCGACCGGATGCTGGCGGCTATCGGCCTCAACCGGCAGGAACATGTCTACATCGCCAATCTTCTGCCCTGGCGTCCGCCCGGCAACCGCACGCCGACGCCGCAGGAGGTCGCGATCTGCCTGCCGTTCATTCAGCGGCAGATCGAACTCGCCAATCCCGATATCCTCGTCTGCATCGGCGGCCCCTCTGCCCAGGGCCTGCTCGGCTTCACCGGCATCCTCGCCTCGCGCGGCAAGTGGACCGAGTACGATATGGGCACAAGGCGCATCCGCGCCCTCGCCACGCTTCACCCCGCCTATCTGTTGCGCCAGCCCCTGCAGAAACGCCTCGCCTGGCGCGACATGCGGGCGCTCAGGACAGCGCTCGACGCAGCCAGCTAAAGTATTCGCCTGCGACAACGCAGCCCTGCCTCTGCGACATTCCGGCCCCTCGCGCAGTTTCGGATTTGACTAAATTGCCGCGCAGCGACGATGCTGTGCGGGCAGAGTCGTTTCAAGCCGCTCGTGCGGCGTGCCGGCCGGAGCCTTGCGATGGAAATCGACGCTTTTCTGCTTTCGCGTATTCAATTTGCTTTCACGGTTTCCTTCCACATCGTCTTCCCCGCCTTCACCATCGGGCTTTCCGCCTATATCGCGACATTGCTCGGCCTCTGGCTGAAGACCGGCGACGACAAGTTTCACCTGCTCGCCCGGTTCTGGACCAAGATCTTTGCGGTCTCCTTCGCGATGGGCGTCGTTTCGGGCATCGTGCTGTCCTACCAGTTCGGCACGAACTGGAGCCGGTTCTCGACGGTGGTCGGCAACGTCATCGGTCCACTGATCGGCTACGAGGTTCTGAGCGCCTTCTTCCTCGAGGCCTCCTTCCTCGGCGTCATGCTGTTCGGCTGGAAGCGCGTTCCGCCCTGGCTGCATTTCCTGTCCGCGGTGATCGTCGCCGCCGGAACGGCCTTGTCGGGGTTCTGGATTCTCTCGGCCAATAGCTGGATGCAGTATCCGACCGGCCACGAGATGCGCGACGGCATCGCCTATCCGGTCGACTGGCTGCAGATCATCTTCAATCCGACCTTCCCCTTGCGCTTCATGCACATGATGACGGCGGCCTATCTGACCACCGCCTTCGTGGTGCTGGCGACGGGAGCGCGCCATCTCCTGGCCGGGACGAGCATCGAGCCTGCCAGGACGATGGTGCGAATGGCGATCCTGATGATCGCCCTGACGGCTCCGATCCAGGCCATCATCGGCCACCAGCACGGCGAGGACACGGCGAAATACCAGCCGGCGAAGCTCGCAGCGATCGAAGCGCATTGGGATTCGTCGAAGCCCGGCGCTCTGGTTCTCTTCGCCTGGCCCGACGAGAAGGCCGGCATCAACCGCTACGAAATCGCGATTCCCGGGCTCGCCAGCCTCGTGACCCATGGCAGCATGAGCGCTCTCTTTCCCGGCCTGAATGATTTCGCGCCGCAGGACCGGCCGCCCGTCAAGATTCCCTTCTTCGCCTTCCGGCTGATGGTCGGCATCGGCTTCCTGATGATCGGCTTCGGCTGGCTCGGTGCCTATCTCTGGTCACGTGGCAAGGTGTTCGAAGCACGACGTTGGCTCTGGCTGGCGCAATACACCTGGCCACTCGGTTTCGTCGCCATCCTCGCCGGCTGGTTCGTGACCGAGGTCGGGCGCCAGCCCTGGCTCGCAACGGGTGTGCTGCGTTCGGTCGACTCCGTCTCGCCGGTGACGGCGATGCAGGTCGCAATCTCGCTCGCGCTCTTCGTCTGCGTCTATTCCGTGGTCTTTGCGGCCGGGATCCTGCTGATGAACCGGTTGATCGACAAGGGCCCCGACGCTCTCCTCGCCACGGACCCACCGGAGCAGCCTTCGCAGCGAACGCTCAAGGCGACGCAGGATGACGCCTCTGTGCTGTTCGGCGACGGGCATCCCGGCGACGACAAGATCCAGCCGGCGAATTGAGGGGAGAGCTGAGATGGAATGGTATCTCCCCGTCATCTGGGCCGTCCTGATCGGTACTGCCGTGATGCTCTATGTCGTGCTCGACGGTTTCGACCTCGGCATCGCGATCCTCTTCCCGACGACCAGGGACGAGGGCGAACGCGACCAGATGATGAACTCGGTCGCGCCCTTCTGGGACGGTAACGAAACCTGGCTCGTGCTCGGCGGCGGCGGCCTCTGGGTCGCCTTTCCGACCGCCTACGCCATCATCATGCCGGCCTTCTACACACCGATCATCCTGATGCTGCTGGCGCTGATCTTCCGCGGGGTCGCCTTCGAATTCCGCTGGGTCGCCAAGCCGCATCACAGGAAATGGGACATTGCCTTCTGGCTCGGCTCGACCCTTGCGGCCTTCGCTCAGGGCCTCGTGCTCGGTGGCTTGATCCAGGGCATCACCGTGAGCAACCGCGAGTTTGCCGGCGGCCCCTTCGACTGGCTGACGCCGTTCTCGGTGATGTGCGGGGTCGGCGTCGTCGTCGGCTACGCGCTGCTCGGCGCGACCTGGCTCGTCTTCAAGACGGAAGGTGCCGTCGCGGACAGGGCACGGCACCAGGCGAAATGGCTCCTGCTCGGTCTGATGGCTTTCGCTGTGATCGTCTCGCTGTGGACGCCCTACGCACATCCGCGCATCGCCGAACGCTGGTTCACGCCGTCCAACCTGCTGCTGCTCTGGCCATTCCCGGTCCTGACGGCGTTCTGCGGCTATATGGTCTGGAAGCGGCTGCACGGGCAGCACGAATTCACACCCTTTGCCTTCACCATCGCGATCTTCCTGCTCTGCTTCCTGGGACTCGCGATCTCGAACTATCCCTATCTGGTGCCCCCGAGCCTGACGATCTGGGATGTGGCCGCAGCGCCGTCCTCCCATATCTTCGTCCTGATCGGCGTCTGCTTCCTGCTGCCGATGATCCTGTTCTACACGGCCTTCGTCTACTGGACCTTCCGCGGCAAGGTGAGGGCCGACAGCGGCTATCACTGAGGTAACAGGAAGAACCTGGGGAACCACCCGCGCGCGAGCCGGTTGACGAATAGCTTGAGTTCCGGGCCTCTCTCCACGAGATTGCTCGGGACTAGACGGGGACTCCGCCATGCGTTGGGAAGATTATCGCCAGTCCGAGAATCTCGAGGACAGGCGCAATGGCGGCGGCGGCTTCGCGGGGCTTCCCGGCGGGCGCGGCGGTGTCGGCATCGGAACTATGGTCGTGCTTGGCCTTGTCGGCTGGGCTCTCGGGATCGATCCGCGCATCCTGATCGGTGGCGCCGAAATGCTCGGGGTCGGGCGCAGTGCTCCGACCCAGGAGAGCCGCCCGGCCTCAGGCCCGCCGCAGGATGAAATGGGTCGCTTCGTTTCGGCGGTGCTGGCGCAGAACGAGGATATCTGGACCAAGATCCTGCCGCAGCAGGCGAACCGCCGCTACGAACCGCCGAAGCTCGTGCTGTTCTCGCGCATCGATCGCTCGGGGTGCGGCACGGCACAGGCAGCGATGGGGCCGTTCTATTGCCCCGAAGACAAGAAGGTCTATCTCGACCTCTCCTTCTTCCAGGAGATGCAGCGCAAGCTCGGCGGTGGTGGTGACTTCGCCTATGCCTATGTGATCGGCCACGAGGTCGGCCATCACATCCAGAACCTGCTCGGTATCCTGCCCAAGGTGAACCAGCTGCGACAGCGCATCTCGGAGCGCGAATCGAATGCGCTGTCAGTGCGGGTCGAGCTGCAGGCGGACTGCTTCGCCGGCGTCTGGGCGCATAATGTCCAGGCGATGGGCCGAATCGACCAGGGCGATGTCGACGAGGCGATGCGGACGGCGGCGGCGATCGGCGATGACCGGCTGCAGCAAGCCTCGCAAGGCGTGGCCGTGCCCGATTCCTTCACCCACGGCTCGTCGGCGCAGCGCACACGCTGGTTCACGACCGGCTTCAAGTCCGGCTCGCTGCAAAGCTGCGATACCTTCCGGACGAACCAGCTTTAGATCATCGGACCCGATCTCGTATCCGATCCGATCTCACCTTCTGGGGTTGCGTCGGCTTTCCCCGAATACCGCGATCCACCTTTCGGGCCGATGCCTTGCGTCTCAGGATACGGCACGCTCCCGGCGCACCGAGAGACGCCGCGGCGCGGCATTCAGCCGCCCGGCCAGAACCAGCCCCTTCGGCACCACAAGGCCGGCCCGCAGCCGACGCGGGCCGAATGACAGCGCGGCGCGCTCCTTGAGCGCCGCAGCAACCCCGCTCAGCGGCAACAGGGCCGGCCTGTCGGGCGCCAGCAGCAGATGGCGCTCGGTCGCCTGAATCCAGTTTGGCTGCAGGATGTCCCCGGCGCTCAACAGAAGCAGCCAATCGCCGCGCGCCTGCGCGGCACCGGCATGCCAGCTTTCAGGCACGGCCGCCCTGACATAGGTCGCACCCGTCGCATCGGCGAGGCGTTCCACCTCCCCCTCACCATCCGCATCGACGACCACGGCATGGCCGAGGAAACCTTCGGCAACGGCCGGGATCAGCGCGGAAAAAGTCGCAGCGAGTGCTCTGGCCGGTCCGTCGGCCCTGATGACGGCTGTAAGCATGGCCCATTGATTATGACGCAGCGCAACATGCCGCAATCCCGCCACTTGCATTTTGTTCCCTATATGTTCACATTGATGGTCACGGAAACGCCGATTCTTACGGCCCTCTCAGGAACGGCTCAGCGCCATGCAGCAAGCCAGACCCAGTTCGCGACCGATCGCAGCCCAGCCGCTCAGGCGGCATGACGGCGAAACCCTGTCGGCATCCGCGCGTGTCGCTCCGGCTGACCCCCTCGCCTATGCCGGCCACCGCATCGATCCGGAACGACGGCGCGGGCGCGGGGCAACGATCAATCCAGGCGGACGCTTCGAGACCGAGCAGCGCGTCGCCGAAGATGATGGCTGGGGCTCTCTCGGCGAATTACCAGCCTTCAAGACCGAAGTCGCGATCGAGAAAGCGCGCACGATCATCACGCGGAATGATTCGCCGGATATTTCGTTTGACCGCTCGATCAACCCCTATCGCGGCTGCGAACATGGCTGCGTCTACTGTTTCGCGCGGCCGAGCCATGCCTATCTCGGGCTTTCGCCTGGGCTCGATTTCGAGAGCAAGTTGACAGCCAAGCCCGACGCCGCGCTGCTGCTCGAGAAGGAATTGTCTGCACCGTCCTACCAGCCGCGCACCATTGCGATCGGCACCAATACCGACGCCTATCAGCCGATCGAGAAGAAGCTGCGGATCATGCGCTCGATCCTGGAGGTGCTGGCGCGCTTCCGCCACCCGGTCGGCATCGTCACGAAATCGGCACTGGTACAGCGCGACATCGACATCCTGGCGCCGATGGCAGCGCAGGGCCTCGCCAAGGTCGCGATCTCGGTGACGACGCTCGATCCCAAGATCGCGCGCGGCATGGAGCCGCGCGCCGCCGCGCCGGCGAAGCGGCTGGAGACGATCAAGCGGTTGTCGGATGCCGGCATTCCGGTGACCGTGCTGGTCGCGCCGATCATCCCCGCGATCAACGAGCAGGAAATCGAGCGCATCCTCGACGCCGCCAAGGCCGCCGGGGCGCGCGAGGCCGGTTACGTGCTGCTGCGGCTGCCGCTGGAGGTGAAGGATCTCGTCCAGGACTGGCTCCTGACCCACCATCCAGACAAGCTGCGCCATGTCGTTTCGCTGATCCGCTCGACACGCGGCGGCAAGGATTACGACTCGGCCTGGGGCCAGCGTCAGGTCGGTTCCGGTCCCTATGCCTGGATGATCGGGCGGCGCTTCGAAATGGCAGCCGAACGCCTCGGCTTCAACGCGACGCGGTTGCGGTTGCGCAGCGACCTCTTCCTGAAGCCGGAGAAGGAAAAGGCACAGCTCAGCCTGTTCTAGACGACGGCCTTCCGGCATAAGCCCGGCAACGATTTCTTTCCTGGACCGGGCATGGCCGCCGATTTCAGCCGCGAGGCGCACGCAATTGAGCAAGGATTCTGGCCATTGGCCGGCGTCGACGAGGTCGGACGCGGGCCGCTGGCCGGGCCAGTGGTGGCGGCTGCCGTCATTCTCGACCCCGGCCTGATTCCGGCTGGCCTCGCCGATTCGAAGGAACTCAGCGCCGCAAGGCGCGAAGCGCTGTTCGGGGAGATCGCCAAAGCCGCGCTCGGTATCGGGATCGGCAGCGTCACAGCGCAGGAGATCGACGCGCTCAACATCAGGCAGGCGACGCTGCTCGCCATGAAGCGCGCGGTTGCCGGTCTGCCTGTCCAGCCGCGGCATGTGCTGGTCGATGGCAACGACCCTCCCACTCTGCCCTGCCCCTGCGATGCGATCATCAAGGGCGACGGCAGCGTGGCCTCGATTGCGGCCGCATCGATCATCGCAAAGGTGACCCGCGACCGGATGATGGCGCGCCTGGCGACGCATTATCCGGCCTATGGTTTTGCCGGGCACGCCGGATATGGCACGGCCGCGCATCGCGCCGCGATACAGACCCACGGCCCGTGCCCGGAGCACCGTTTTTCCTTCGCGCCGATCAAGGGCGTCTGGCGGCGCTGAGCGGTTGTGCGATGCCCGCGACACGTTAGCCGTTTCTTAACACCCGATCCGGATTCAGCTGGTTTGCCAATGCACTAGGCAAAAACTGCAGCCCCAAAACGAGACGCATTTTTTTCAACCCGGAAACCCGGCTTTTACCCTGACTCCCCCAAGATCGCGACTGTTGAAGTTGCGTAAATGGTTCGGCGTCATGGGTACCTCGCGTACCGGGACTGCCAGCGCCGCCGTCCGGATTCAGGTTTCGCGTACCGGACGGCCTGCGCTGCAGTCTCGGATGAAGGCTTCGAGCCTTTCATTTGATCTTCCGCTCGATCAGGTCGTCGTCGGCGACTGCATCGCCGCGCTCGACCGCCTGCCTCCGGCAAGCGTCGACCTCGTCTTCGCGGATCCACCCTACAATCTTCAGCTTGGCGGCGATCTCCGCAGGCCTGACGACAGCCTCGTCGATGCCGTCGACGACGACTGGGACAAGTTCGCCTCCTTCGCCGAGTATGACGCCTTCACGCGAGCCTGGCTGACCGCCTGCCGGCGGGTGCTGAAGCCGGACGGCGCAATGTGGGTGATCGGCTCCTATCACAACATCTTCCGCGTCGGCGCGATCCTGCAGGATCTCGGCTTCTGGATGCTGAACGACATCGTCTGGCGCAAGGCCAACCCGATGCCGAACTTCCGCGGCCGGCGCTTCACCAACGCGCATGAAACACTGATCTGGGCGGCGCGCGGCGAAAGCTCGAAATACACCTTCCATTACGAGGCGTTGAAGGGCGGCAATGACGACCTGCAGATGCGCTCGGACTGGTATCTGCCGCTCTGCACCGGCGAGGAACGTCTGAAGGACGCGTCCGGCGCCAAGGTGCATCCGACTCAAAAGCCGGAGGCCCTGCTGGCCCGCGTCATGCTTTCGGCTAGCAACCCCGGCGACGTGATCCTCGATCCGTTCTTCGGCACCGGCACCACGGGTGCCGTCGCGAAGGCTCTCGGTCGGCGGTTCATCGGCCTTGAACGCGACCCGGTCTATGCCGAGGCGGCGCGCAAGCGCATCGCCGCTGTCCAGCCATTGCCGCCCGAATCGTTCTCCACCGCGCCTTCGAAGCGCAGCGAACCGCGCGTGCCCTTCCTCAGCCTGGTCGAGGCCGGGCTGGTCAAGGCCGGTGAGAGTGTCGTCGACGAGAAACGCCGCCACAAGGCGACGATCCGGGCCGATGGCACGCTGTTGCTTGGCCCGGCTGTCGGCTCGATCCACAAGGTCGGAGCGCTGGCCCAGGGGTTACCCGCCTGCAATGGCTGGACCTTCTGGCATGTCGAGCGCCCGGAAGGGCTGACGCTGCTCGATTCACTGCGCGGCGAGATCAGGGCGCAGATGGCAGCGGCCTGAGCGCCTCGAGCCCTGCCTCGAGCGCTTTCAGGAAGACCGCCGGGAACGGCTCGTCACGGAGCCGCGCCAGCGGGGTGAAGCGGGAGCCTTGCGGCGCCGGCGTCGCCCGCGGGGCACGCGCGACAAGGACCGTGAGCTCCAGCGGAAAATGGGTGAAGACATGGCGAACGGGCGTTGCCAGCCTGCGCCACTGCGCCGGAAGCGGAGCATCCTGCAAGGCGTCAGCGAGGCGGTAATCCGCGCTCCATTGACCGGTCGGCACCTCCGCCATGCCTCCAAGCAGCCCCTTGGCCGGCCGCGTCCGCAGCAGAACCGCGCCATCCTCGCGCAGCAGCACGAAGGCAGCCCCGTAGCGGGTTGCCCCAGTCTTCTTCGCCGCCTTCCGCGGAAAGGTCTCCTGTGTCCCCGCCGCCCGTGAGACGCACGGCGCCTGCCACGGACAAATGCCGCAGGCTGGCGAGCGCGGCGTGCAGATCGTGGCGCCGAGATCCATCAGTGCCTGCGCGTAATCGCCCGGTCGTTCCGACGGCAACAGGGCCAGGGTGCGCTCCCTGATCAAGGGCTTGGCCCCCGGCAAAGCATCCTCGATTGCAAAGAGACGGGTCATGACGCGCTCGACATTGCCGTCAACCGCAACCGCCGGCCGGTTGAAGGCAATGGCTGCGACAGCGCCTGCCGTATAAGTTCCGATGCCCGGCAGTTCGCGCAGGCCTTCCTCGGTATCGGGAAAGCGACCCGCGTGCAGCGCCGAGACCGCTTTGGCGCAAGCATGCAGATTGCGAGCCCGCGAGTAGTAGCCGAGGCCGGCCCAGGCCTGCATGACCTCCTCGCTCGGCGCGTCGGCAAGAGCCCCAACCGTCGGGAACCGTGCCATGAACCGTTCGAAATAGGGCTTCACCGCCGCTATCGTGGTCTGCTGCAGCATGATCTCTGAGACCCAGACGCGATAGGGTTCGGCCCTCTCGCCGGGCAAGGCACGCCAAGGCAGGACACGGCGGTGGCGATCGTACCAGTCCAGGAGATCGGCGGCAGTCGCAGCAGGGGCGCGCATTGCGAGGGTCATGTCCCCGGTTTAGCGTGCCGTCCCCCAGCCGCAAGATGCTAACGTCCAAGATGCTAACGTCATTGAGCTCCCGCGATCACATGACCATATCGCCGGAGAGCCCTTCACCCCACGACGCCCTCACGATCAAGCGGATCGTGCGCGTGAACCATGCCGGGGAATACGGCGCGATCCGCATCTACTCCGCGCAGATCGCAGTGGCGAAGCGGCTCACGCCCGACATCGTCCCGGCTTTGCAGCAGATGCTCACCGACGAAATCGACCATTGCGTCAGGTTCTATGCGGCCATGCCGGCACGCGGTTCACGTCCCTGCCGGATCATGAAGCTGTGGAGTCTCGGTGGCTCGCTGCTCGGCTTGATGACGGCATTGATGGGGCGACGCGCGATTTGGGTTTGCACCGCAGCGGTGGAAGAGACCGTACACCGTCATCTCGATGAACAAATGCATTTCCTACAGGGCCGAGACGCCGATCTCCACGCCGTCATCAACAGCATCCGCGAGGAAGAGCTGGCGCATCTTCATCATGCCGAAATGCAGCTCGGCAGCGAAGCAAGACACTCGCTGCAGACCATGCTGCAATCCGCCATTGCGATGGTGACCGAAATTCTGATCTGGCTATCGACTTGGGGGGATTCCACCCGCATGACACGCGCGCTGCGGCAAGCGCGCTCGTAACGGCGAACGACCATGTCGACAGCAACGCAAGCCATCCCCGCCCTCGAAACGCGCCGCCTGATCCTCAAGCCGCTGACGCTCGATGACGCACCAGCGATCCAGGCGCTGTTTCCGCACTGGGAGATCGTGCGCTATCTCACCAGGCGGGTGCCTTGGCCCTACCCGCCCGACGGCGCGCTCGCCTATCTGCATGAGGTCGCCGTGCCAGGAATGGCGCAAGGTACGGAATGGCACTGGAGCCTGCGGCTGAAGAGCGAGCCCGGCCAACTCGTCGGCCTGATCTCGCTCAGGGAGGGCGAGGACGAGAACCGCGGCTTCTGGCTCGGTCTGCCCTGGCAGCGACAAGGGCTGATGAGCGAAGCGGCCGCCGCCGTCACCGATTTCTGGTTCGATGTCCTCGGGCGTTCGGTGCTGCGCGTGCCGAAGGCCGCCGACAACACCGCGTCCCGCCGCATCTMCGAGAGTGGCGGCATGCGCGTCATCCGGGCCGAGATGCGCGATTATGTCGGCGGCCGGCATCTTTCGGAAATCTGGGAGATCAGCGCCGAGGAGTGGCGACGTCACCGGAACAGCTGATACAGCTTCTGCCCTTGTCGCGCCGATGCGCCGGTCCCAGAATAGAGCATGGCTGCCAAACCCCTCGCCGACCTGATCGATGACTGCCTTGCGCCGGCGCTCGCCGCCCAGGGTTTTGCCGGGCGCGCCATCGTCTCGCACTGGCCGGAGATTGTCGGCGAGCGGCTGGCAGCACGATCGCGGCCGCTCAAGATTGACTGGCCGCGCCGACGCCCGGCGCCCGGCGAGACATCGGAACCGGCAACGCTCGTCGTGCGCGTCGAGGGCGCCTTCGCGCTCGACATGCAACAACTCGGGCCCGTGGTCCTCGAGCGGGTCAACACCCATCTCGGCTGGCGTGCCGTCGGCAAGCTCGTGCTGAAACAGGGACCGGTCGAGGCCCCGCAGCAGAAGCCGGCGCCTCCGCCGCCCGACCCGGCCCTCGTTGGGCGGATCGCGCAGCAGGTCGCCCATATCGAAGACCCGGGACTGCGGGCCGCGCTGGAACGGCTCGGCCTGGGCGTCGCTCAGAAATCCGCCACCACGAGATGACACGGCTTCGTGAGGAAGCCGTCATTCCCCGTGAACCGATCTTGCCACATTCGTGTTGGCCACTATGGTCCCGACACCGATTTGGCCCCTTAGGATATTGCACGATGACGAACAGGCGACAGCTTCTGACCGGCGCGGCCGGGATCGCAGCCGCCGCGATGCTGGGTTCCGCTCCGGCCCGGGCGCAATCCGCGACTGCCGACCTCGCTGTCGCCGGCCCTCTGGGCGATGTCTGGCTCGGCAAGCCCGACGCCAAGGTCACCATCATCGAATACGCCTCGCTGACCTGCAGCCATTGCGCGAGCTTCCACCGCGATACCTGGCCGGCGCTGAAGGCGAAATATATCGACACCGGCAAGGCGCGCTTCACGCTGCGCGAATTCCCGCTCGATCCGCTGGCGACGGCGGGCTTCATGCTGGCGCGCTGCAACGGCAACGACAAATACTACCCGATGTCGGATCTGCTGTTCGATCAGCAGCGCAACTGGGCTTTCACCGAGAAGCCGGTCGATGCGCTGGCCGCGATGGTGAAGCAGGCCGGTTTCACACAGGAATCTTTTGAAGCCT
Organism: Allobosea sp. 05T439; assembly: GCF_056396005.1. Taxonomy (NCBI): domain Bacteria; kingdom Pseudomonadati; phylum Pseudomonadota; class Alphaproteobacteria; order Hyphomicrobiales; family Alloboseaceae; genus Allobosea; species Allobosea sp. 05T439. The sequence goes on from NZ_JBFTKP010000010.1 coordinate 159,865, forward strand.
GCTTGAAACGGCAGGATATCTATGACGCCGTCACACAAGTGAAGGATCGCGGGGCCAAGGCTGGCGTCGACTCGACGCCGACCTTCTTCATCAACGGGCAAAAGCGTGCAGGTGCGCTTTCGATCGCGGAATTCGACAAGATCCTCGAGCCGCTGCTGGCCGGCTAAGCCCACGCGCCATCCTGCCACCCTGGACGATGAGGCGCGTCGATGCATCTGACGCGCCTCAAGCTGACCGGCTTCAAGACCTTCGTCGAGCCGTCCGAGTTCCTGATCGAGCCAGGCCTGACGGGAATCGTCGGCCCCAATGGCTGCGGCAAGTCCAATCTCGTCGAAGCCCTGCGCTGGGTGATGGGCGAGAGTTCGTTCAAGAACATGCGCGCGTCCGGCATGGACGACGTCATCTTCGCCGGATCCTCCGAACGTCCCGGCCGCAACATGGCCGAAGTCGCGCTCACCCTCGACAATAGCGACCGCAAGGCTCCCGCGGCCTTCAACGATACCGATGTCCTCGAAGTGACCCGCCGGATCGAGCGCGAGGAAGGCTCGACCTATCGCGTCAATGGCAAAGAGGTGCGCGCCCGCGACGTGCAACTGCTCTTTGCCGATGCGGCGACCGGAGCCCGCTCGCCGGCCCTGGTGCGGCAGGGGCAGATCAGCGAACTGATCGCCGCCAAGCCGCAATCGCGTCGCCGCATCCTTGAAGACGCCGCCGGCATCGCGGGCCTGTACAGCCGCCGACACGAGGCCGAACTCCGACTCAGGGGGGCGGAAGAAAATCTGACGCGGCTGGAGGACGTGCTTGGCGAGATCGGCACGCAGGTCGACGCCTTGCAGCGGCAGGCGCGGCAGGCCGGGCGCTATCGCAGCCTTGCCGCCGACATCCGCCGTGCCGAGGCGACGCTCGCCCTGATCGCCCATCGCGACGCGCGCGAACATGCGGCCGCTGCCGATCGGGCCCTGGAAGCGGCGGTCCGCGGCGTTGCCGAACAGACAGGCATCCAGGCCGAAGCGGCACGCCATCAGGCCGTCGCGGCGCATGCGCTGCCGGCGCTACGCGAGGCCGAGGCCGCCGCAGCCGCCGCCCTGGTCAGGCTGAAGCGCGGCCTTGATGAGCTCGAGGCGGCAAACAGACGCGCCAAGCTACGCGCAGACGAGCTTGGCAAGCGCCTGACCGAGTTGCAGAGCGATCTGACGCGCCAGGACAGGCTCGCCGACGATGCCGCCGAAAGTCTCGCGCGGCTGACCGGAGAGGATGAGACGCTTGCCGGCGAAGCCAGCGCGGCCACGACCGTGGGAGAGGCTGCAGGAGCCTCGCTGGCCGAGGCCGAAGCGATCCTGCTTCAGGCAGAGGGTGAGCATTCCACGGCACAGGCCAGATTGTCGGAATTCGCGGCCCGCCGCGACGCCATGGAGCGGACGCTCCGTGACGCCCGGAACCGCGAGGCCAGGAATGTCGCGGAGCAGGACAGGTTGCGTCGCGACCTTGCCGCGCTCGACGCAGATGATGCCGCGGCTCAACTCGACAGGCTGACGGGCGCGCGTGCTCAGGCCGAGGAGACCATGCTGGAGATGGATTCGGCGGCAGCCAGCGCAAGAGCTGTTCTGGGTGCAGCCCGAGAAGAAGAGACCCGGCTGCGCGCGCCGCTGGCCGAGGCAGATCGCGCAGCCCAGCGCCTCGACACGGAAATCCGCACGCTGCAGAAACTTCTGGCACCGGCGGCCGGCGATCGCTGGCCGGCGATCCTCGAAGCGATCAGCGTCACGAAAGGGTTCGAGACCGCACTTGGTGCGGCCCTTGGCGACGATCTCGACGCCGCCTCCGACACTGCTGCCCCGGCTCATTGGCGCGACATGGGCAATGCTGCGGGGGACCCTGCCCTTCCCGATGGCGCCGAGGCGCTGGCCCGGCATGTGCGCGGTCCGCAAGCCCTGGCGCGGCGCCTGGCCCAGGTCGGCATCGTGCCGCGCGAAGAGGGCGCGAGGCTTCGCGCCTCGTTGCAGCCCGGCCAGCGCCTGGTCTCACGCGAAGGCGACATCTGGCGCTGGGACGGCTTCACCAGCGCGGCGGAGGCCCCATCCCCAGCGGCCCGCCGCCTCGCCGAAAAGAATCGCCTTGGCGACCTCGAACGCGAGGCGGAGGCCGCGCGCAAAGCTGCAGAGATTGCGCGGCAGGGCCTCGATACCGCCAGCAAGACGGTTCGCGCCTCCGCGCAGGCTGAAACGGCCGCCGTCGAAGCCGTGCGGCTCGCCCGCCGCGATCTGGATCAGGCCCGAGAGCGGCTCGCAAGCGCCGAGCGCAAGGCCGGCGAGACAGCCGCGCGCCGCTCGGCTCTCGATGAGGCCGTCGCCCGCCTGGGCCAGGCGATCGCGGAAGCGACGACCCAGGCTTCTGCAGCCGAAGAGGCGCTCGCCGCCCTGGCGCCGGCGACCGAGCTCGAAAGCGTCCTCCTGAAGGCGCGCGCCGTCCTCAGTGAACAGCGCGCAGCCGCTTCGGATGCGCGTGCCCGCGTCCAGACCCTGGCGCGAGAGGCGGAGCTTCGCGAGCGACGCCGCGCCACGATCTTCGTCGATATCCGGGCCTGGCAGGAACGAGCCAGGGCGAGCGCCCAGACCGCTGACGAGACGAAGCGGCGCATCGCGACTGCGGAGATCGAGCGCAAGGCGCTGCTCGACGCACCGGACACCTTCCTGGTCGAGCGCAGGCGCCTGGTCGGCGAGATCGAGGCGGCCGAGACGGCACGCCGCGAGGCGGCTCACCGCCTGGCCACGGCGGAGACCGCCCAGGCTGAGGCCGATCGGCTGGCCAGAGCGGCCCTGGAAACCCTCTCTGGTGCACGCGAGGTCCGCGCCTCCGCCGAGGCGCGCCTGGAGGCAGCCCGACAGCGCCTGGTCGATGTGGAGCGGCAGATCGAGGACGGGCTCGAGACAGGGCTCGCCGGGCTCCAGGAACTGACTCTGATCAAGCCGGGCGAAGCGCTGCCGAATCCCGCCGAAATCGAAGGTCGCCTCGCAGGCCTGAGGACCGAACGCGAACGTCTGGGCGCTGTGAACCTGCGTGCCGAGGACGAGCTCGTCGAAATCCAGACCAAGCGCGCGGGCCTGACAGGGGAGCGCGACGACCTGAGCGAGGCGATCCGGCGCCTGCGCCAGGCCATCGGCGCGCTGAACCGCGAAGGCCGCGAGCGGCTGCTGGCCGCGTTCGAGGTGGTGCACGAACACTTCCAGCGTCTGTTCGGCATCCTGTTCGGCGGTGGCACGGCCGAGCTCCGGCTGGTCGACTCGGAGGATCCTCTCGAGGCGGGGCTGGAAATCTTCGCGCGCCCCCCGGGCAAAAAGCCGCAGGTGATGACGCTGCTCTCCGGCGGCGAGCAGGCCCTGACCGCGACCGCCCTGATCTTCGCCGTGTTCCTGACCAACCCCTCGCCGATCTGCGTGCTCGACGAGGTCGACGCGCCGCTCGATGACGCCAATGTCGAGCGCTACTGCGATCTGCTCGACGATATGGCCCGAAATACCGAGACGCGCTTCATTTTGATCACCCACAACCCCATTACCATGGCGCGCATGGAACGGTTGTTCGGCGTGACCATGGCCGAGCGAGGGGTCAGCCAACTGGTCTCGGTCGACCTCGCAACAGCGGAACAAATCCGCGAAGCCGTCTGAAAAAAAGCCACATTCGGGTTCGCAATGCGGCAAGAATGCCGCACAAAGCACTAATATCAAATAATTTCAACAACTTAACACCAATCCCCATGCCTTGACAGTCGCCGGAGCGGACAATAAAGGAAACGCGCTGACAACGGCTCGGCCTGCGGGTCCGGACAGGTTCGTGGCAATTTCGGACGCGGTCGTGGCCATGACACGGTCGGAAGGGAGTTGCTGATGTCTGAATCCGACCCGAACTCCGATCCGAAGTTGCGGGAAAGACTGGACTCGCTGAAGGCCGCCCTCGGGCGTGCTGAAGCCGCCGAAAAGGCGGATTCAGAGAAGGCGGGTCCCGACAAAGCGCTTGCTGGCGCGATGTCATCAGGTTTTCGCGCGGCCACGGATATGGCTGGCGGCGTTATCGCTGGTGCCCTGATCGGGTATTTCGGCGACCGGTGGTTGGGAACGTCGCCGTTCCTGCTGATCGCCTTCCTGGTGATCGGAACCATCGCCGGCCTGCGCTCCGCCTATCGGCTCGGAACGCGCCCTTCCTCACCGAAGGGCGGCGAACCGGAACGTTGAATGTGTTTGCAGTGCCCCGAACCGGGGCAATTTAGGGGTGACTTATGGCGGCTGGCGGCGGAATCGATCCGATCCACCAATTCGAGATCAAGCCGATCCTGGGCCTGCGGCCGTTCGGCCTCGATCTGTCCTTCACCAATGCTTCGCTGTTCATGGTGGTGGCCGTCGCGGTGATCTCCGCCATCATGATCTATGGCTCCAGCCAGCGGGCGACGGTTCCAGGCCGCCTGCAGTCGCTCGCCGAGATGCTCTACGAGTTCGTCGCGTCCACCATCACAGGCGTGATGGGTCGGGACGGGATGCGCTTCTTCCCCTTCGTGTTCTCGCTCTTCATGTTCGTGCTGACCGCGAACATGCTCGGCATGGTCCCGGGTTCGTTCACCGTCACAAGCCAGATCATCGTGACGGCGGCCTTCGCCTTCCTCGTGATCACCGTCGTGCTGGTCTACGGAATCACGAAGCATGGCAGCCATTTCTTCGGCCTGTTMGTGCCGTCAGGCGTGCCGGGCTGGCTGCTGCCCTTCATGGTCCTGATCGAAGCCGTCTCCTTCATGTCCCGGCCGATCTCGCTCAGCCTGCGCCTGTTCGGCAACATGCTGGCCGGCCACATCGCGCTCAAGGTCTTCGGCGGCTTCGTCGTCGCCCTGACCGGCGCCGGCATCTACGCCACACTGGCGCCGCTGCCGCTGTTCCTGGCCGTCGCGCTGACCGCGCTTGAGTTCCTCGTCGCTTTTCTGCAGGCCTATGTCTTCACGATATTGACCTGCGTCTATCTCAACGACGCTCTCCATCCGGGACACTGACCGGGCGAGCTCGCGAGACTTCACCCTTCCACCACTCTCAACTGTTTTACATCGGAGAAAGACTATGGATCCCGTCGCAGCTAAGTATATCGGCGCTGGTCTCGCCAGCCTCGGCATGGGCCTCGCCGCTATCGGCGTCGGCACCATCTTCGGCAACTTCCTGTCCGGCGCCCTGCGCAACCCGTCGGCTGCCGACGGTCAGTTCCCGCGCGCCTTCATCGGCGCGGCGCTCGCGGAAGGTCTCGGCATCTTCGCGTTCGTCGTCGCGCTCGTTCTGCTCTTCGTCGTCTGACGAGCATTCACTGCGGCTCCGCAGGCGTTATCATGCGCCGCGGAGCCGTCATTCGTTGACGCAACCTTCAGAGGCGTTCCATGCAGGTTCGCGCTTCCCGCGCACAGCGCATCGGGGTCGTATCAGCCGCCGCCAGCGTTATGGCGGTTTCGGCCGACACGGCGTTCGCGAAGGGCGCTTTCCCCCCCTTCGACCCGACCTTCTTCGCCAGTCAGATCTTCTGGCTCGCGATCAGCTTCGGTGCGCTCTATTGGCTCATGTCGCGGATCGCCCTGCCGCGTGTCGGCGAGGTTCTGGCCGAACGCAGCACGACGATCGCTCGCGATCTCGACCAGGCCACCGAGATCCACGCCAAGGTCGAGGCCGTCGCCAAGGACCATGAGCACGCGCTCGCCGAAAGCCGCCGCAACGCCCAGGCCATCGCTCAGGAGGCTCGCACCGCCAGCGCTCGCGAGACCGATGCCAAGCGTCACGCAACCGAAGCGKAGCTCGGCGCCAAGCTCGCAGCCGCCGAGAAGACAATCGCGGATCGCAAGACCGCCGCGATGAAGCATGTCGAGACGATCGCTGCCGGCGCTGCCGCCGAGATCGTCGGCAAGCTGACGGGTCAGAGCCCCACCGACGCCGAGACCGCTGCCGCGGTCAAGTCCGTCCTGAGCGCCTGAGGAGACCGAACCATGGATACCGTCTGGGTTGCGGTTGCCCTCGTCATCTTCCTCGGCATTCTGGGGTATTTTGGCGTCCACAAGTCGCTTCTGAGCGCACTCGATTCGCGCGGCGAGAAGATTGCCCGCGAGCTTTCCGAAGCCCGCCGGCTGCGTCAGGAGGCTGCCAAGCTGCTCGCCGAGTACGAGGCGAAGCGCAAGGCTGCCGAAGGTGAAGCCGAGGCGATCGTCGCCGCAGCCAAGGACGAGGCGATCCGCCTTGCCACCGAGGCTGAGGAGAAGCTCGCCGATTTCGTCACCCGCCGGACCAAGTCCGCCGAGGACAAGATCGCGCAGGCCGAGATGGAGGCTGCCGCGGAAGTCCGCGCTGCCGCCGCCGAGGCCGCTACGCTGGCCGCCGAAGGCATCCTGCGCAGCCAGATGGGCGGCAAGGCTGCCGAAAGCCTGTTCGCGACCGGTCTGAAGGAAATCAAATCCAAGCTGAACTGAGCGATCAGTTCAGCCAGGGAATGCGACGCCGCGAACCTCCGGGTTTGCGGCGTTGTCGTTTTCACATCCTGCGCGCGCCGGATTCGGCCGAGCACATAGAACCTCGCCGAGATGGAGGCCCCATCCTGATCGCTCGCCTGGCACTGGCCACGATTGTTGTGCTCGCCTGCGCCATGCCGGCCCGCGCAATGGAGGAGGTCTCGTTCTCGTCACGCGACGGCACCGTCCTGACCGGCTGGATCGCCAAGCCCGCTGGAACAGGCCCCTTCCCCGCCGTGGTTGCCCTGCATGGCTGCAGCGGCCTCTGGCGGGCCTCTGGAGGGCTTAGCGCACGTGAGCGCGACTGGAGTGCCAGGCTGGTCGCTGCTGGCTTCCTCGTGCTCCTGCCCGACAGTTTTCGCCCCCGCGGGATCGTCGCGCTCTGCAATGATCGCGAACGTGCGCTGCGGCCGGCGGATCGCGCCAGCGATGCCCTCGGCGCCGCCGACTGGCTCGCCCGTCAGCCCTTCGCCAAACCCGCCGGGATACATCTGATCGGCTGGTCGAATGGCGGCTCGACAGCGCTCCATGTCGCCGCCGATCGCGCGGCCGCGGGCCCCGGAGGGTTTCGGGCGATCATCGCCTTCTATCCTGGCTGCAGGGTCCTGCTGAAACGCGGCTGGCGCGCTCGGGTGCCGACGACGATCCTTCAGGGACTGGCAGATGACTGGACACCAGCGGCGCCCTGCGAGGCGCTGGCACGGCAAGGCGGAGCGCGCTTCGTGGGCTTCGCCGGCGCCTATCACGATTTCGACCATCCGGACCTGCCGCTCCGGGAGCGCCGCGCGGCCTATTCGCAGCGCCCGGACGGCAAGGTGACGATCGGGACGGATGTCGCGGCGCGCGCCCAAGCCATCAGCGACGTGATGGCGATCCTCCGGGCGCCCTGACGCCTCAGTTGACGGCGGTGACCGCCTTCACAGTCGCGGCCCTGGCAGGGGCTGCAACCGGGCTCGGAGCAGCCGGTGCCGGACGCGCCTCGAGCTTGGCGGGCTGTACTTTCGGCTTGGGTTTGCGCGCCTGGATCGTCGATGTGACGATGCCCTGCGGCGTGTCCAGCCCATAGATGTCCTCGCGGAACTGGACCAGCCCATCGGCGCCCTGCCAGCCGGTCAGATAGACCCAGGCCACGGGCACCGCCTTCTTCAGCCGGATGTCCTTGCGCTCGCCCTTGGCGATCTCGGCCACGATCGCCGGCTCGGTCCACTCGGTGCCTTCGAGCAACCAGGCGGCGAGGTCGCGCACCCCTTCGATGCGCGCACAGCCGGAAGAGTTGAAGCGAACATCCGAACGGAACAGCGTCTTCTTCGGCGTGTCGTGCATGTAGACCGCCTCGGTATTCGGCATGTCGATCTTGAGCTGGCCAAGCGCGTTGAGCGGTCCAAAATCCTGCCGAACGGTGAAATACGGCGAGGTCAGGCCTGCCCAGTTCACGGTCGCCGGATCGATCTCCCGATTTTCTGCTCCGAGAAGGCGCATGTTCGACTTCACGATGAAGTCGGGCTCCTTGCGCATCTTGGGGATGATGTCGGCCTTCACGATCGAGGTCGGCACGGTCCAGTAGGGGTTGAGGTTCACCGAGGTGATATTGGCCTGGAGCACCGGCGAGGGTCGATCGGGGCGACCGACAACCGCGAGATGCTTGCGCTGGACCACGCCGTTCTCGACCGCCTCGACGCTGGCGCCGGGGATGTTCACGACGACATAGCGCTCGGCAAAGACGAAGCCGTTGCTCTTCAGCCGCTCCAGGGTCGCGGTCAGCTGGTTCAGCCGGACTTCAACGGGAACGTTCAGCGCCTTGAGCGTCAGGCGGCCGACCGTTCCGAGATCGGACAGGCCGTGACGAACCTGGAAGCGCTTCACGGCTGCGATCGTCGCAGCGTCATAGATGTCGCCGGGCAAGGCCGTCGGCGGCAGATCTCCGCTCAACATCAGGCGCTGCTTCAGTGCGACGACATCAGGCCCCTGCGAATCCGGCTTCAGGGCGGAGACACTGCCGGCGAGCCTGGGCCAGCCACCACGCGACGCGATCTCCTCATGGGTGATCAGCGCCTCAAGCGTGCGGTCATAGGTGTTGGGGCCGTAGCTCGGCTCCTGTGCACGCGCGATGCCGACCGTCAGAACGAGCGCGGCAACGGCAACTGCGGAGCTCCGGACAAAAGAGCGGTACATCGACTGTTCCCAAGGTGCGAAAACACGCACCGAGGAAATCATCCTCGCACATGGTCAAGGAATGCTTAAGACCGCGAAGAGAGATGACGATAGGGCAGCGTCCGATCGCTGCCCTATCGATCAAGCATCCTTACTCAGCCGCAGCTGCAATCGGCTCCGGCTTCACCCATTTCAGGATCGGCTGCCGGGCAGCGCGCGTCTCGTCGAGACGGCGGATCGGGGCATGGTGCGGCGCCGCGGTGAAGCGGGCCTTGTCATTGCCCTTCGCGGCCATGGCCAGATCGCGCAGCGTCGCAATGAAGAGGTCGAGCGAGGCCTTCGATTCCGACTCGGTCGGCTCGATCAGCATCGCGCCATGGACGACGAGCGGGAAATACACGGTCATCGGGTGATACCCCTCGTCGATCATCGCCTTGGCAAAGTCGAGCGTGGTGACGCCGGTGCCCTTCAGCCACTCATCGTCGAACAGCGCCTCGTGCATCGAGGGGTGGTCGGGGAAAGGCAGCGACATCAGGTCGGACAGGCCGGCGCGGATGTAGTTGGCGCTCAGCACCGCATCCTCGGAAGCCTGCTTCATGCCGTCGGCGCCATGGCTCAGCATATAGGCGAGCGCACGCACATACATGCCCATCTGGCCGTGGAAGGCGGTCATGCGGCCGAAGGGATCATTGCCCGCCGGCGCGTCGTCGGCGTGCTCCACGAGCCGCGCCGCACCACCCTCGACATGGATGAAAGGCACCGGCGCATAGGGAGCCAGCCTGCTCGACAGCACGACCGGACCGGCGCCTGGGCCGCCGCCGCCATGCGGCGTCGAGAAGGTCTTGTGCAGGTTGATATGCATGGCGTCGACGCCGAGGTCACCCGGCTTCGCCTTGCCGACGATGGCGTTGAAGTTCGCGCCGTCACAATAGAAATACGCGCCGGCCGCATGCAGCGCAGCGGCGATTTCGACGATCTGCGGCTCGAAGATGCCGCAGGTATTGGGGTTGGTCAGCATGATCGCGGCAATGTCCGGCCCGAGCAGGGCCTTTACGTCCTCGACCGCCACCGTGCCGTCCGGGCGCGCCGGGACGGACCGGACCTCGAAGCCGATCAGCGCCGCGGTCGCCGGGTTGGTGCCGTGCGCCGATTCCGGCACGAGCACGACCTTGCGGGTCTCGCCCTCACCCTTGGCGGCAATGGCGGCCTTGATCGCCATCATGCCGCAGGCCTCGCCATGGGCACCGGCCTTGGGCGACAGCGCCACGGCCGGCATGCCGGTCAGCGTCATCAGGTACCGCGCGAGCTCCAGCATCAGCTCGAGCGCGCCCGGCACGGTCGAGACCGGCTGCAGCGGATGAACGTCCGAGAAGCCCGGCAGCCGCGCCATCTTTTCGTTGAGGCGGGCATTGTGCTTCATCGTGCAGGACCCGAGCGGGAAGAGCCCGGTGTCGATGCCGTAGTTCTTCTGGCTCAGGCGCACGTAGTGGCGCATCGTCTCCGGCTCGGAAAGACCGGGCAGGCCGATGCCGTCCTTGCGCGCATGCTTGCCGAGGCGGCTCTTGAACGGCGCCGGCTTCTCGATATCGACGCCGGTCGTCTCATGATGGCCGATCTCGAAGATCAGCGGTTCGATCTGCTGCAGCGCGCGATTGCCGGTGAAGGTCTCGCGGCCGTGATCCACGGAGGAAGCAGCCTGGGTGGGACGTCCCTGACGGTTCAGCATCACAGCACCTCCGCGAGCGCCGCCACGAAGGCCGCCCGATCCTCATCCGTGTTGATCTCGGTATTGGCGACGATCAGCAGATCGTCGAGCCCGGCTCCCGGCAGCAGGCGCGAGGCCGGCACGCCGCCAAGCACGCCCCTCTCGGCCAACGCCTCGACGACCTCGGCCGCCGGCTTCGACAGCTTCAGCGTGAACTCGTTGAAGAAGCTGTCGTTGAGCAGCTTCACCCCCTTCACGCCGGCCAGCATGTCGGCCAGCTTCACGGCATTGGCGTGATTGAGCTCGGCCAGACGCGAGAGCCCGGCCTCGCCGAGCAGGGTCATGTGAATGGTGAAGGCCAGCACGCAGAGGCCGGAATTGGTGCAGATGTTCGACGTCGCCTTGTCGCGCCGGATGTGCTGCTCGCGGGTCGAGAGCGTCAGCACGAAGCCGCGACGTCCGTCGGCATCGACGGTCTCGCCGCAGAGCCTGCCCGGCATCTGGCGCAGATATTTCGTCTTGGCGGCGAAGAGACCGACATAGGGGCCACCGAAGTTCAGCGCATTGCCGATCGACTGGCCTTCTCCGACGACGATATCAGCGTCCATCGCGCCTGGAGGCGTGACTGCGCCGAGCGACACGACCTCGGTGAAGACGGCGATCAGAAGCGCACCATGGGCATGGGCCTTGTCGGCGATCGGCTTCAGGTCGCGGAGATTGCCGAAGACGTCCGGAGACTGGACGACGACGCAAGATGTTTGATCGTCGATCTGCGCGAGGATGTCCTCGTTAGCGACGACATCGGGCGCCAGCGCCACGACCTCGTCGCTCGCCATGCCGGACAGGGTCTTCACCACATCGGTGTAGTGGGGATGCAGCCCCCCCGACAGGACCGCCTTGCGGCGCTTGGTGACGCGGTGAGCCATCAGCACGGCCTCGCCGGTCGCGGTCGAGCCATCGTACATCGAGGCGTTGGCGACCTCCATACCGGTCAGCGCGGCGATCTGGGTCTGGAATTCGAAGAGGTATTGCAGCGTGCCCTGCGCAATCTCGGGCTGATAGGGCGTGTAGCTGGTCAGGAATTCCGAGCGCTGGATCAGGTGATCGACGGTCGCCGGAACATGGTGTTTGTAGGCGCCTGCCCCCACGAAGAACGGAGCCGCGGAGGCTGCGACATTCCTGGCCGCCATCCTGCCCATGATGCGCTCGACCTCGAGTTCACCCTTGGCGCGCGGCAGGTCGAGCGGAGCCTTCAGCAGCTTGCCGGTGGGCACGTCGCTGAACAGGGCGTCGATATCGGGAACGCCGATGCGCGCGAGCATGTCCTCGCGGTCGGTGTCGGTGAGGGGCAAATAGCGCATCGGGGTTTCCTTGATCATTCCAGGTCCGGGCGCTGCGCGCGCCCGGCACCGGACATTCAGGTCATGGGCAATGAATCGCTGCTCACAGCGTCTTCACGTAGTCCTGGTACTCGGCCTCGCTGAGCAGGCCCTCGAGCTCGGCAGGATTGGTCAGCTTCAGCTTGACGAACCAGCCCTTGCCGGCCGGGTCCTCATTGACCGCGCCAGGCGCAGCCTCGAGTTCACTGTTGACGGCCACAATCTCGCCCGAGACCGGGGCATAGACTTCGGACGCGGCCTTGACGCTCTCCACCACAGCAGCCTCGCCGCCCTTGGCGACCGCCTTGCCGACGGAAGGCAGCTCGACGAAGACGACATCGCCGAGCTGGCCCTGGGCGTAGTCGGTGATGCCGATGGTGCCGGTGTCACCCTCGATGCGGATATATTCGTGGTCCTTGGTGTAACGGGTCTCGGCCATAATGGTCCTCCAGATCAGGATAGGGTCGGGAATCAGCGCTTGTAGCGGTTGGGCACGAAGGGCATCGGCGCGACGGTCGCCGCCAACGGCTTGCCGCGCACGATCAGGCCGAGGCGCGTGCCGGGAGCCGAGTGGGCCTTTGCGACATACCCCATCGCGCAGGGCGCGTTGAGCGTGGGGCCGAAGCCGCCGGATGTGACCTTGCCGACGATCTCGCCTTCCGGCGTCGCAATGTCGGCGCCTTCGCGGGCAGGAGCGCGGCCCTCGGGCAGGAGCCCGATGCGGACGCGCGAAACGCCTTCCGCGAATTCGCGCTGGATGCGGGCCGCTCCCGGGAAGCCGCCTTCCTCGCGCCGGCGCTTCTGGATCGACCAGTTCAGTCCGGCCTCGACCGGCGAGGTCGTGGTGTCGATGTCGTGCCCGTAGAGGCAGAGACCAGCCTCGAGCCGCAGCGAATCGCGGGCGCCGAGTCCGATCGGCTTGACGCGCGGATCGAGCAGGAGCGCGTCCCAGATCTCGCCGATCCTGTTTGCTGCAGCGGAAATCTCGTAGCCGTCCTCTCCGGTATAGCCGGAGCGGCTGAGATTGGCCTTGACGCCTGCCACCTTCATGCTGCGCGCACTCATGAAGCCCATCTCGGCGGCCTCGGGCGCCAGCGCGGCGAGCGCTTCAGCGGCAGCAGGCCCTTGCAGCGCGATCAACCCGCGATGTTCCGCGCGGACGAGCTTCACATTGGCCGGCAGGCGCGCCTCGATATGGGCGTAGTCGGCCGTCTTGCAGGCCGCATTGACGATGAGGAGGAGAGCACCGTCCTCGTCGGGCTCGCTGGAGCGCGTGACCATCAGATCGTCGAGGATGCCGCCATTCTCATCGAGGAGCTGCGAATAACGCTGCTTGCCGGGAGCGAGGTTGACGATGTCGGCGGGGACCAAAGCCTCKAGCGCGCGCGCGGTGGTCTCGTKATCGGGCCCGAGCAGAAAGGCCTGCCCCATATGCGAGACGTCGAAGAGCCCGGCCTTCTCGCGCGTCCAGTTATGCTCGGTGAGAATACCCATCGGGTACTGCACCGGCATGTCATAACCGGCAAACGGCACCATGCGGGCACCGAGCATGACATGACGGGAATGAAGCGGGGTCTTGAGCAGCGCCTCGGCGCCTGCGGCATCAGCTTCAACGGCTTCGGCAGCCATGGCGGCCCCTTCCAGAATCGAGCGCAAGCCCCGGACGGAATGTCCGGAGCGCGCCCCCTCTGTCTTGGGACCTGAGAGATTTCCCCGAACCGGCAGGATCAGCCGGACAGGTTACACCCGTCGGTGGGCGGAGTTGCATCCGCCGCTTTCCAGAGCGCCAATTCCCACGCGGTCCGTTTGCCTGAGCGTTTCCGGGGCGGTTGCGCCTTCGGCGCCGGGCCTGGACAAGTCCGGACCCGGTCTCTCCCGCGGGGATGATGCGGCGTCAGCACAGATACAAGACGCCGCCTTCGAGTCAATCGGCGCCTTGCCTCAGTTCACGGCAAACGCCGGCGCCATTCGCGGCGGCAAGGCTACCGGCGCCGCGCGCGAGCCGGCGCCGCAGCACCAGCGGTGTTGAGGCCGACGATGATCTCGACGTCGCCCTTGCCCGGCGGGACGACGATCCCGTCCTCGACATGGGTGAAATCGGTTCCGCCCTGGCCGGAGGGGATCGTGCCGCCGACACGCGCCGCACGGCGTGCAACGACGGTCGTCCCGCGCAGGACCTCCGTGCTCATCGACGCATAATAGCTGCCGGGGCCACCGGCCGGACCAGCCAACACACGGCCTTCGGCACCCACCTTCAGCCTGAAGCCGCCACCGCCCGTCGGCGTGCACTCGCGCGCCACGTTCAGGATCGAAATCTGGTGCCGCAGGCTACCGCTATCGGGGCCGGACTGGGCGCGAATGGCAGCGCCACCATCGGCAATGGTCACGCTCGGGCAGACGAAGTCCGCCTCCTGATCAACCAGCGGCTTCTCCACCGGCGGAGGCGGCTTGGTCGACTGGAACATCACGATATTGCTCAGCGTCTGCATGCCGCTCTGCTCGCCCGCGGGCGAGCGCGAACCGCAGCCGGCAAGGCCAAGGCACAGCACAGAAGCAGCCAGCATAGTCAGCCGGCGAGGCATCACGTCATTCACGGCAAGGTCTCCACGCCAGGCCCGAATCCGGAAAGCGAGACGGGGATACCCACGCCCTCCTCCGGCGTCTGAAATACGATGAATGTGGCGCTTTTTCCGGCCTTGAGCTGGCCGAGAAGCGTATCGTCCATCACCACCTCGGCAACGCAGCCCGTGGTCAGGCAACGAACGAAGCCAGCGCGGCCGATGTCCTTGTCGTCGATCTTGAGACCGAGCCCCGACGGCAGCAGCACACCGAGGGGCGCCACGACACGCAGAAGCCGGCTCTTCTGGTCGGCCGTCTTCAGCACGATGACCAGCAGCGTCAAATTCGGCCGATCCTCGGCCGCAACATTCTGCACGAGCGCGCATTGCTCGGCCTTGGCGCCAGGCGGCACCTCGCAGCGCAACTGCCAATCGCCATGCGTCGACTTCACAGCGCCCTGGGCGAAAGCCACGCTGCTCGAACCCAGACATACGCCCACGGCCGCCAGCGCAGCCGCGAAGACAGGTCCGATGAACTTGCCCATCCCCGTCATTCCCTTCAAACCGGCACGAATAGCCGGACATCGCCCCCTGAAGCCGGATCGCCCTTGCAGGAATCGTTCGTCCGATTCCGACAAAACCGCCATCCGTCTCTAATCATATTCGAGAGGGCGATCCATGTTTTGAGGGATGCCAGAAGGGCTTCCACACAAAACAATCACGCTCCGAATGTGCCTGCGTTGGGACCATGCAGACCCCGCCCTGTCAAGGACAGAGCCACAACGGAAGCACTTCTTGAGGCCGAGACCTCGCGTGATTATGCCGCACGGGCTGCGTGGAAGGCCTGCATTGCCCCTCTGGCGCAAGCGTGATCTTTGATTTATCGCAATGCCGAAGAACGAGGCGGGCCGATCAGCCGGCCTCGTTGCGCGTGGGCCGCATAGACAAGGACAGCGGGCCGCGACGGGATCACAGGAGCTATGTCGGACCGATGCGATTTCTGAGCAGGACCATTGCAACAGTGGCCGCAGCGGCCCTCGCCGCGGGCGCGACGACGCTTCTTCCTGAAAGTGCGCTGGCCGGCACCGGCATGCCTTCGCCCTGGCAGATGAATCTGCAGGGCGCCGCCACCGAAGTCTCGGAATACATTCACTGGTTCCATGACTGGCTTAACGTGATCATCTTCACGATCTCGATTTTCGTGCTGGGGCTGCTGATCTATGTCGCGTGGCGCTTCAACGAGAGGAAGAACCCCGTCCCCTCCAAGACGACGCATAATGCGCTGCTGGAAGTGGCCTGGACGGTCATCCCGGTCCTGATTCTCGTCGTCATCGCCATTCCCTCCTTCCGCCTGCTCAAGCTCCAGCTCGAGATTCCGCAGTCGGACCTGACCGTTAAGGTCACCGGCAAGCAGTGGTACTGGTCCTACGAATATCCGCAGGACGGCGGCGCCTTCGGCTTCGATTCGCTGATGCTCGACGAAAAGCAGCGCGCCGAAGCGATCGCCAGCAACAAGATCGCCGCAGCCGAGGCTCCGCGCCTGCTCGCTGTCGACAACGAGGCGGTCGTGCCGGTCGGCAAGGTCGTGCGCGTCCAGGTCACCGCGGCCGACGTCATCCACAAGTTCACCGTGCCGTCCTTCGGCATCAAGATCGACGCCATCCCCGGCCGTCTCAACGAGACCTGGTTCCGCGCCGATCGCGAAGGCATCTATTATGGCCAGTGCTCGTTCATCTGCGGGCAGAACCACGCCTATATGCCGATCGCGTTCCGCGTCGTGAGCGCCGAGCGCTATGCGGCCTGGCTTGCCGAATCGAAGAAGAAATTCGCCAGCGCCGGCGACGCCGCCGGCAAGGTCGCCGCCGCGGCCGAGTGAACGAACCAGATCTGACTGAACTCACGCGAACAGATTTCGCACGAGGAGACGAATCCATGGCAACTGCGGCTCCGGGCGCCCACGCCCACGCACACGGACATGATGACGCCCACGCCCACGCCCACCCGACCGGGTGGCGGCGCTGGCTGCTCTCGACCAATCACAAGGACATCGGGACGCTCTACCTGACCTTCTCGATCATGGCTGGTCTGGTCGGCGGCTTCCTCTCGATCATGATGCGCATCGAGCTGCAGCAGCCCGGCCTGCAGATCTTCGCCAACGGCCAGAGCTACAACGTCTTCGTCACCGGCCACGGCCTGATCATGATCTTCTTCATGGTCATGCCCGCCGTGATCGGCGGCTTCGGCAACTGGTTCGTGCCGTTGATGATCGGCGCGCCCGACATGGCCTTCCCGCGCATGAACAACATCTCGTTCTGGCTGACCGTCGCCGGCTTCGTGCTGCTGGTCATCTCGATGTTCGTCGAAGGCGCGCCTGGCGCCCATGGCGTCGGCACGGGCTGGACGATCTATCCGCCTTTCTCGTCGGCAGGCCACCCAGGTCCTTCGGTCGATTTCGGCATTCTCGCGCTTCACCTCGCGGGCGCTGCCTCGATCCTCGGCGCGATCAACTTCATCACCACCATCCTGAACATGCGCGCGCCTGGCATGACCATGCACAAGATGCCGCTGTTCGCCTGGGGCGTTCTGGTCACCGCCTTCCTGCTGCTGCTGTCGCTGCCCGTGCTCGCCGGCGCCATCACCATGCTGCTGACGGACCGCAATTTCGGCACCACCTTCTATGACCCGGCCGGTGGCGGCGATCCGGTGCTCTACCAGCACCTGTTCTGGTTCTTCGGTCACCCCGAAGTGTACATCATGATCCTGCCGGCTTTCGGCATCGTCAGCCACATCATCTCGACCTTCTCGAAGAAGCCGATCTTCGGCTATCTCGGCATGGCTTATGCGATGGTGGCGATCGGCGTCGTCGGCTTCATCGTGTGGGCGCACCACATGTACACCGCCGGTCTCTCGCTCAACACGCAGCGCTACTTCGTCTTCGCCACGATGGTGATCGCGGTGCCGACCGGCATCAAGATCTTCTCCTGGATCGCGACGATGTGGGGCGGCAGCCTGCGCTTCACCGCGCCGATGCTCTGGGCGATCGGCTTCATCTTCCTGTTCACCGTCGGCGGCGTGACCGGCGTGGTGCTGGCCAATGCCGGCGTCGACCGCTCGCTGCATGCGACCTATTACGTCGTGGCCCACTTCCACTACGTGCTGTCGCTCGGCGCCGTGTTCGGCATCTTCGCCGGCTTCTACTACTGGTTCCCGAAGATGTCGGGCTATGTGATGCCGGACTGGATCGGCAGGCTGCACTTCTGGGTCGCCTTCTTCGGCGCCAACCTGCTGTTCTTCCCGCAGCATTTCCTTGGCCTTGCCGGCATGCCGCGTCATTATGCGGACTATCCCGATGCCTTCGCCGGCTGGCATTTCTGGTCGTCGATCGGCTCCTACATCTTCGCTGCCGGCCTGCTCATCTTCTTCTACGGCGTCATCGTCGCCTTCTCGAAGAAGCAGCTCGCCGGGGACAATCCGTGGGGCGAAGGTGCAACGACGCTGGAATGGACCCTGTCCTCGCCTCCGCCGTTCCACCAGTTCGAGACCCTGCCGCGCATCGTCGGCTCGGACMACTGATCCATCTGGCGGCGGGCTCCCCGGCCCGCCGCCGCCCCTCCCCCGAGCGCCACCTGCGGCGTTCCGGAGATGGGCGGCAAGACCGCTCCCTCTCATTCCCCACGGCCGCTGGCGGCCGTCGTAAAGAGTGAAACGACAAGACCAATGTCCGCTGCGTTCGACAGGTTCGATTCCCGCACCGATGGCGCGAAGAGCTCCACCGGCGAGGCGCGCGATTTCTTCGCGCTCCTGAAGCCGCGGGTGATGTTCCTGGTCGTCGTCACCGCACTGGGCGGCATGGCGACGGCCCCCGGCACGATCCACCCGGTGATCGGATTCGCCTCGCTGCTCGCGATCGCGGTCGGCGCCGGTGCGTCCGGCTGCCTGAACATGTGGTACGACGCCGATATCGACGCGCTGATGGTGCGGACCGCCAAGCGTCCGATTCCGGCCGGGCGGATCCTGCCATCCGAGGCGCTCGCCTTCGGGCTGACCTTGTCTGTCGGCTCGGTGATCGTGCTCGGCCTCGTCGCCAATCTGCTCTCGGCGGCGATGCTCGCCTTCACCATCTTCTTCTATGCCGTCGTCTATTCGATGTGGCTGAAGCGCTCGACGCCGCAGAACATCGTCATCGGCGGAGCGGCCGGAGCCTTCCCCCCGATGATCGGCGAGGCGGTCGTGACCGGCGATTTCGGCCTGCACTCGATCGTGCTCTTCGCGATCATTTTCCTCTGGACGCCTCCCCATTTCTGGGCGCTGGCGCTGGTCAAGTCCGGCGACTATGCCCGCGCCGGCATCCCGATGCTGCCGAATGTCGCCGGCCCCGCCGCGACGCGCCGGCAGATCGTGGCCTACTCGCTGGTCATGGCGCCGGTCGCGGTACTGCCTGCCCTGATGGGGTTCGGCGGATTGGCCTATCTCGTCGTCTCCGTGGTGACAGGACTTGCCATGATCGCGCTGGCCTTCCGCGTGTTGCGCGTGACTGAGGGTGAAGCCGCCCACAAGGCCGCCTATGCGCTGTTCGGCTTCTCGATCCTCTACCTCTTCCTGCTCTTCGCCGTGCTGCTGGCAGAGAACAGCCTCGGCCTGATGTGGGCCCTGCCCAAGGTGCTAGGATGAGCGAAGCTCCGAAACGCGAGATCCCGCCGGCCTTCTCTCCGGAGGACATGGCACGCCGCAGGCGCCGCTCGGTCGCGCTGGCGCTGGTCCTTGCAGGCCTGGTCATTTTCTTCTTCGTGGTGACGCTGGTGAAGACCGGTCCGGCCATCATGAACAGGCCGCTGTGATGACCGCGACGCCATCGAACCGTCAGCATGCGAGAATGCGCCGGACGGCGCTGATCTGCGCCGGCGTCGCTGTCGGCATGACCGGCCTCGCCTTCGCAGCCGTGCCGCTCTACGACCTGTTCTGCAAGGTCACCGGCTTCGGCGGCACGCCGATGGTCGGGACCGCGGCCGCCGGGCGCATCCTGGACCGCAAGATGGCTGTGCGTTTCGACGCCAATGTCTCGCCGGCCCTGGGCTGGCGCTTCGAGCCGGAAAGCTCCGAGATCACCTTCCGCGTCGGCGAGACGCAGACGGTGTTCTACAAGATCACCAACACGACGGACCGGGTCTCCACCGGCATCGCGACCTTCAACGTCACGCCGACGCAGGGGGCCGCCTATTTCGTCAAGCTGCAATGCTTCTGCTTCACCGAGCATACGCTGCAGCCAGGCGAGACGCTGGAAGCGCCGGTCGTGTTCTATGTCGACCCCGAGATCGAGCAGAACCGCGATCTTAACGGGGTCAAATCATTGACGCTGTCCTACACCTATTTCCCGTCCAAGGCCGGCCAGCCGGTCGCGGATGGCAAAGGTGACGCGGGCAAGTCGAAACTATAAGAACTGCGACAGCACCAAGCGCTGCGCAGCAGAGTCGGACGCGGAGACAAAGTAAGATGGCCGGGGCCCATACCAAGAACCACGATTACCATCTCGTCGACCCGAGCCCGTGGCCGCTCGTCGGCGCGAGCAGCGCGACGATCATGGCCATCGGCGCGGTCATGTGGATGAAGGCGATGACCGTCGCCGGCATGCATCTCGGCCCCCTGGTCTTCGGCGTCGGCCTGCTCGGTGTTCTCTACACCATGCTCGCATGGTGGATGGACGTGGTGCGCGAGGCTGAGCACGAGGGCCACCACACCCGCGTCGTCCAGCTTCACCATCGCTACGGCATGCTGATGTTCATCGCCTCCGAGGTGATGTTCTTCGTCGCCTGGTTCTGGGCCTTCTTCGACGCCAGCCTCTTCAGCGGCGAAACGATCCAGTACGCCCGCCACGACTTCACCGGCGGCGTCTGGCCTCCCAAGGGCATCCAGACCTTCGATCCCTGGCACCTGCCGCTGCTGAACACGCTGATCCTGCTGACCTCGGGCACGACGGTGACCTGGGCGCATTACGCGCTGCTGCAGAACGACCGCAAGGGTCTGAAGCAGGCGCTCTGGCTGACCGTGTTCCTCGGCGGCCTGTTCTCGATCGTGCAGGCCTACGAGTACGCCCACGCCACCTTCGCCTTCAGCGGCCATATCTATGGCGCGACCTTCTTCATGGCGACCGGCTTCCACGGCTTCCATGTGCTCATCGGCACGATCTTCCTGGCGATCTGCCTGTACCGAGTCTATCTCGGCCACTTCAAACCAGCCCAGCATCTCGGCTTCGAGTTCGCGGCCTGGTACTGGCACTTCGTCGACGTGGTGTGGCTGTTCCTGTTCGCCGCGATCTATGTCTGGGCGTCCGGCGCCGGATCGGCCGCGGCGCACTGAGCGGCCGCCTCAAGACAATCCCGAAGGCGGCCGCGAGGCCGCCTTTGTTTTTTCCGGGAAACCATGATGGCAGAGTACGAGCATATCAGCCCCTCACCCTACGCGACCGGCCTTTCCGGCCGTTGCCCGCGCTGCGGCGAAGGCAAGCTCTTCGACGGGTTTCTGAAGCTGCGCCCTCGTTGTGCCGCGTGCGGGCTGGATTTCGCCTTCGCCGACTCGGCTGACGGCCCTGCCGTGTTCATCATGCTGATCGCAGGCTTCGCGGTTCTTGGCGCGGCGCTGTCGGTCGAGATCGCCTATGAGCCGCCGATCTGGGTGCATCTCTCGATCTGGCTGCCGCTGGCCGTCACCGTCTGCCTCGCCCTTCTGCGGCCGATGAAGGGGCTCGCGGTCGCGCTGCAATACGCCCACAAGGCCGAGGAAGGCAGGCGAGAAAAGTGAGCGCGCAGACAATGCCAGACAGCACACGGCGTCCGAGCCTTCTCCTGCCCGCGATCCTGACCATCTGCGGGACTTTGGTGCTCTGCACGCTGGGGAGCTGGCAGCTGTTGCGGATGGGCGAGAAGCACAGCTTCATCGAGCGCCTGCAAGCGCAGGCAGCGAGCCCTCCGGCGCCCCTCCCGCCCGAGCAGCAATGGAGCACGCTCGACCCTGCGAAGCTCGACCTGACGCGGGTCGCGGCATCCGGGCGTTACGTCGACGGCCCCTTTGCCGGCGTGCGCACCACGATCGCATCGGGCGGACCGGGAACGCGCCAGCTCTCCGGCTTCGGCCGCTGGATCTTCCAGGGGTTCCGGCTCGATGCCGGCGGCGTCATCCTGATCAATCGCGGCTTCGTGCCGGAAGCGCGCCTGGGCGAGATCAAGCCGGCCTCCGGACCGGCAACCGTGACAGGCTTCCTGCGCACGCCCGAAGCACGCAACAGCTTCACCCCGGCCGACCTCCCGGCCAATCGCGAGTTCTTCACACGCGATCCGGCCGCCATTGCGTCCTCCCTCGGCCTGGCGGCCGCGCCGTTCTATCTCGAGCTCGAGCGTCAGGGAGACGGGCTGACGCCGCCGGCCGGCGTCGATGTCAAGGAGTTGATCGGCCGTATTCCCGACAACCACCTGCAATACGCACTGACCTGGTTCGGGCTGGCCCTGACCCTGATCGGTGTCTTCATCGCCTTCGCCTGGCAGGCCCGGCGACAGAAACACGACTGACCTCGCCCCGCGGCCCTGCCGCGGGCGCGCAACCTTTGCCCTCGCTGCGCTCCCGGCCTATAGCAGCAGCACGACCACAGAGAGCGACACCGTGCTGCATGTCTCCACCCGGGGGGAAGCGCCCTCCCTCGCCTTTTCCGACGCCCTGCTCGCCGGGCTCGCCCGCGATGGCGGCCTTTATGTCCCGAAGGCCTGGCCCAGAATTGAAGCCCAGGACATCGCGGGCTTCGCCGGCAAACCCTATGCCGAAGTTGCCGAGCGCATCATCGGCGCGCTGGCCGACGGAGATATCGAGACGGCGGCGCTGCGCGCCATGATCCGCGAGGCCTATGCCACCTTCCGGCATCCGGCCACCTGTCCGCTGACGCAGCTCGGCGACAATCTCTTCGTGCTCGAGCTGTTCCACGGCCCGACTCTGGCATTCAAGGATGTGGCAATGCAGTTGCTTGGGCGGCTGATGGACCATGTGCTGGTGCAGCGCGGCGAGCGCGCCACCATTGTCGGCGCAACCTCCGGCGACACAGGCGGTGCTGCCATCGACGCCTTCAAGGGGCTTGAGCGGGTCGACATGTTCATCCTCTATCCGCAGGGGCGCGTCTCGGACGTGCAGCGGCGGCAGATGACCACGGTGGACTCACCCAATGTCCACGCCATCGCGGTCGAGGGCACATTCGACGATTGCCAGAACCTCGCCAAGGCGATGTTCAATCACCACAGCTTTCGCGACGAACTGCGCCTCTCCGGCGTGAATTCGATCAACTGGGCCCGCATCGCGGCGCAGGTGGTCTACTACTTCACCTCGGCTGTCGCCCTCGGCTCGCCCCGGCGCAAGGTCTCCTTCGCGGTGCCGACCGGCAATTTCGGCGATGTGCTCGCCGGTTGGGTCGCCAAGCGCATGGGTCTGCCGATCGAGCGCCTGGTGATCGGCACGAACAGCAACGACATCCTCCCGCGCACGCTCGAGAGCGGCGCCTATGAGATGCGGGGCGTCGCCGCCACGACCTCCCCTTCGATGGACATCCAGATCTCCTCGAATTTCGAACGCCTGCTGTTCGAGGCGCATGACCGCGACGGTGCCGCCGTGCGCCGGCTGATGCAGTCCTTGCAGCAATCCGGCCGGTTCGAGATCGCGCCGGAGCCGCTGGCCCGCATCCGCTCCGAGTTCGACGCCGGCGCGGTCGACGAGGCCGAGGTCGCCGACGAGATCGGCCGCACGTGGCGCGAGGCCGGCTATCTGCTCGACCCCCATAGCGCGATCGGGGTTGCAGCCGCGCGCCGGGGCCTGAGGGCAGATCCTGCCACGCCGATGATCGTGCTCGGCACAGCCCATCCCGCCAAGTTCCCCGCAGCCGTTGCGGCGGCGAGCGGTGTCACGCCCGCCCTGCCGGCCCATCTCGGCGATCTGATGGAGCGCAAGGAGCGCTTCACCCTGCTGCCGAACGACCAGGGACGCATCGAGGCCTTCATCCGGCAGAACGCCCGGACAGTGCGGGGAGCGGCGGCATGATCGCGACGGGGCCGGCCGAGATCGCCGAACTGGCCACGCCTGCGCCACGCTCGTCGGGGGCGCATGACCCTGAGGTCGACCTGACGACCCTGCCCTCCGGCCTGCGCATCGTCTCGCAGCGCATGGACCATGCGTCCACCGTCTCGCTCGGCATCTGGATCGGGGCCGGCGCGCGCGACGAGCTTCCGAACGAACACGGACTGGCGCATCTGCTCGAGCACATGGCCTTCAAGGGCACGGCGCGGCGCAGCGCCCGTGAGATCGCCGAGGAGATCGAAAGCGTTGGCGGGGATCTCAACGCCGCGACCAGTGTCGAGTACACCTGCTACACGGCCCGAGTCCTGGGATCCGACCTCGCACTCGCCGTGGACATCCTGGCCGATATCCTGACGTCGCCAGCGCTTGCGCCCGAGGAACTCGCCCGCGAGAAGGGTGTCATCCTGCAGGAGATCGGCGCGGTTCAGGATACGCCCGACGATCTCGTCTATGACCGCTTCCTGCAGGCGGCCTTTCCGGACCAGCCCCTCGGCCGCCCGATCCTGGGAACAGCGAAGACGGTCAACAGTTTCACGCCCGACGCCATCCGGGCCTATCTGGCGCGCCACTACCATGCCGGCAACCTGGTGCTGGCTGCTTCGGGCGCCGTCGACCATGACGAGCTCGTCGCCTTGGCACGTGACAGGCTCGCCAGCCTCCCAGGCAAACCCGTTGAGGCCTTCGAGCGCGAGGATGGTCATTACCGGGGCGGCGAAGCGCGAATCGAGGGCGACGAGGAGCAGGTCCATCTGGTGCTCGGCTTTCCCGGCCAGCCTTTCCGGGACGGCGCGCATTACCCGCTCCAGGTGTTCTCCTCCGTGCTCGGCGGAGGGCTGTCATCCCGGCTGTTCCAGGAGGTGCGCGAGCAGCGCGGCCTCGCCTATTCCATCGACGCCTTCCACTGGCCCTTCTCCGATTGCGGCGTGTTTGGAATCAGCGCCGGCACAGCACCGGAAGATGCGAGCGAGCTGATCGATGTTGCCCTTGGCTGCCTGCGGCAGGCCGCCGAAGATGTGACGGAGGTCGAGGTTGCACGCGCCCGGGCCCAGATGAAGGTCGGGCTGCTGGCCTCGCTTGAGAGCCCTGGTGGCAAGCTTGAACAGATGGCCCGCCAGGTGCTCGTCTTCGGACGTGCGATACCGCGCGAGGAGCTGGCGCACCGGCTCGATGCTGTCACGCTGGAGGATGTTCGCGCCGCCGGACGCTCTCTGCTCGGGCACCAGCCAACGATCGCCGCTGTCGGTCCGCTGTCCGGCCTCCCGCCGGCAGAGCAACTGCGGCAGGCCGCACGCTCCGGGGATTGAGCAGCCATGGCTCTCTTCCGCTTCTCGACCGATCCGCCAGCCCGCCCGCTCGTTCGCACGCCGAACCTGTTTCTGCGGGCGCCACTGGCGAACGACTATGCGGCCTGGGCGGTTCTGCGGATGGAGAGCCGGGAATTCCTGACGCCCTGGGAGCCGGTCTGGAACGAGGATGACCTGACGCGGAATTCGTTCCGCCTGCGCGTCAAGCGTGCCGCACGCGAGATCGCGGCTGACGAAGCCTATCCCCTGTTCATTTTCGATGCCGGCAGCGAAACCTTGCTGGGGGGATTGACGCTCGGACTGATCCGGCGTGGCGTCGCCCAGGCCTGCACGCTCGGCTACTGGATGGGACAACGCCACGCCGGCAAGGGATATATGACCGAAGCCGTGCGCGGCGCGGTGCGCTTCGCTTTTTCCGACCTCGGCCTGCATCGCGTCGAAGCTGCCTGTTTGCCCGGCAATGAGCCGTCTCGCCGGCTGCTGGAGCGCGTCGGCTTCCGCTGCGAAGGCGAGGCGCGGGCCTATCTGCGCATCAACGGAAACTGGGCGGACCACTTGCTCTATGCGATGATTTCGACGGACCGGCTGCTCGGCCCCGCGGAGACGGGCGGCGCGCGATGATCCACAGGGCCGAGCCTCTGCCTTGCCCTCGCCACGACCGGTCGGTACGACTGGGTCCCCCGCCCCGCTTGAGCGCGGCCCACACAGTTACCGAGTCGCGCTTGTCCCCTCCTGACCGACTTCTCCGGTTTGGCCTTGCCTTTGTCGGCCTCGCACTCCTGTTCGTGCTGTCCCTGGCCGTACCGGCCCAGGCCGTGGAGGCCGTCCGCGTCCCTGTCGACGCACCGGTGATCGACCTGACCCATGTGGTCGAGCGCAACAAATCCGATGGCGACGTCATCCAGATCTCGACCGCGCCGGGGCCCGACGGCATCGTGCGCCGCATCGCGGTCAGGGCACGCGAGTCGGGCGCACGGCCGGACTGGATCGTCTTCGCGCTCACAAATGATTCCGACGAGCAGATCGACCGGCTGCTGGTCGCGCCGTTCCACCGCCTGATCGGCTCCGGCGTGATCTGGCCTGATCTCGGCGACACGCGGATCGAGGCCGTGACGGCGAGCCAGGGGCTTCGCCCCGAGCGCGAGGATAGCCCGGACGCCGACGTCTTCATGATCACGCTCGACCCGGGCACGACGGTGACCTTCGTCGCCGAGCTGAAATCTCCGAACCTGCCTCAGCTCTATCTGTTCGAGCAGGAGGCCTATCGCCAGAAGACCAACGGGCTGACGCTCTACAAGGGCATCATCATCGGCATTGCCGGCCTGCTCGCGCTCTTCCTGACCATCATCTTCGTGGTCAAGGGAGCGGTTATCTTCCCGGCCGCCGCCGCCCTGGCCTGGGCCGTTCTCGCTTATGCCGGGCTCGATTTCGGCTTCTTCCAACGCATCTTCCCGCTGACGCCGGCGATCGAGCGCATCTACCGCGCCGGAGCCGAGGTGGTGCTGGCGGCGACGCTGCTCGTCTTCCTCTTCGCCTATCTCAACCTGTCGCGCTGGCATGTCCGCTACAGCCACGTGACGATCATCTGGATCCTCGGCCTCTTCGGCCTCGTCGGTCTGGCCGTCTTCGATGCCCCGATGGCGTCGGGCATTGCGCGCATCTCGATCGCCGCCGTCGCGGCCGTCGGCTTCGTGCTGATCCTGCACCTGGCGACGCATGGCTACGAGCGCGCCGTCATGCTGATCCCGACCTGGTTCCTGCTTGCCGTCTGGGTGACGGCCGCCGGGTTCACGGTCACCGGCCAGTTCCAGCGCGACCTGGTCGCGCCCGCCCTGATCGGCGGGCTGGTGCTGATCGTGCTTCTGATCGGCTTCACCGTCATTCAGCACGCCTTCGCCGGCGGCGCGCTGGCGCAGGGCCTTGTCTCCGACACCGAGCGGCGGGCGCTGGCGCTGTCGGGCTCCGGCGATCTCGTCTTCGACTGGGATGTCAGCGCCGACAAGATCTTCGTCTCGCCGCAGACCGAGACCCTGCTCGGCCTGTCGCGCGGCGCGCTCGAAGGTTCGGCGGCGCGCTGGCTTGAATACATGCATGTCTCCGATCGCGACCGCTATCGCGTCACGCTCGATGCCGTGCTGGAACAGCGGCGCGGCAAGCTGCAGCTCGATTTCCGTCTGCGAGCCGCCAACGGCAGCTATCACTGGTTCAACCTCAAGGCCCGGCCCGTCATCGGCTCCAACGGCGAGGTCATCCGCGTGATCGGCACGCTCGCCGATGTCACCGAGCAGAGGACTGCGCAGGAGCGGCTGCTGCATGACGCGGTGCATGACAACCTGACCGGCCTGCCCAACCGCAAGCTGTTCCAGGATCGTCTCGGCGCCGTCTTCGGCTTCTGCCGCGCCGACGACAATATCCGCCCGACGGTGATCGTCATCGACATCGACCGCTTCAAGCAGGTCAACGAGTCGGTCGGCTTCTCCGCGGGCGATTCGATCCTGCTGACGCTCGCCCGCAGGCTCGGCCGTCTGCTGCGGGCGCAGGACACGCTTGCCCGCATCGGCGGCGACACCTTCGCCATGATCCTTGTCTCCGAGCGGGACCCCGAGCGTATCCTGGCCTTGGCGGAACTCGTTCGCCGCGCCGTCTCGACGCCGGTGACCTTCGCGGAACGCGAGATCTTCCTGACCCCCTCGATCGGGCTTGCGCTGTTCGACGCCTCGCCGGCGGCCCGCAAGGACGATGCTCTGAAGAACGCCGAGCTGGCGATGGCGCATGCCAAGCGGCAGGGCGGCAACAAGATCGAGGTCTTCGTCCCCGCGATGCGGACCGATCGCAACGATCGTCTTGCCCTGGAGAGCGACCTGCGTCGCGCCATCGAGCGCGGCGAGATTCAGGTGATGTACCAGCCGATCGTCAGGCTGGAGGACCGGACCATCGCGGGCTTCGAGGCCCTGGTGCGCTGGGACCACCCGCGCGAGGGCCGGCTGCTGCCGCAGGATTTCCTGGCGATCGCCGAGGAAACCGGGCTGATCGTCGATCTCGGCGTCTATGTGATGGACCGTACCGCACGCGAGCTCGCCGCCTGGCAGGCCGCGCTCGAGGTCGACCCGCCGATCTTCGCCAGCGTCAACGTCTCGAGCCGCCAGTTGCTGCGCCACGACCTGCTGCATGACGTCAAGACGGTGCTGGCGCGCCGGCGCGTCTTGCCGGGCACGCTCAAGCTCGAGATCACCGAAAGCCTGGTGATGGAGAATCCGGAATATGCCGCGCAGATGCTCTCGCGCATCCGCGAACTCGGCGCCGGGCTCTCGCTCGATGATTTCGGCACCGGCTATTCCTCGCTGTCCTATCTGCAGCGGTTTCCGTTCGACACGATCAAGGTCGATCAGAGCTTCGTGCGCCAGATGGGCAACGGGAAACCGCCGGTGATCCTGCGCTCGATCGTCCAGCTCGCCGCCGATCTGCGCATGGACGTCGTTGCCGAGGGCGCGGAGACGGAGTCGGATGCGATCGAGCTCTACCAGCTCGGCTGCCAATATGCGCAGGGCTATATCTTCGGGCAGCCGATGAGCGCAGCCGAAGCCCGCAGGCTGGTGGGCGCGAGCGCCGCGTCCTCTTCGGAAGCAGCGTAACCCCTCCCCTATTCCGGGAGGGAGGCCAGCGCCGCTCAGGCGTGTCCGGCCGTGCTGGACAGGAACGCGGGATCGATGCCGATCTTGTGCAGCGCGCGATGGTATTTGGTTTCGATGCCGTCGTCGAAGAGCAGCGCCGGGTCAGCGGCGCAGTGCAGCCAGCCATTCGACTGGATCTCGGATTCAAGCTGCCCCGCTCCCCAGCCCGCATAGCCAAGAGCCAGCACCGCGTTCTCCGGACCGCTGCCAATGGCAATGGCCCGCAGGATATCCAAGGTCGCCGTCAGGCAGATGCCGTTGTCGATCGGCAGGGTCGCCGATTCCAGGAAGAAGTCCGAGGAGTGCAGTACGAAGCCACGCTTGGTCTCCACCGGTCCGCCGCGCAGCACCTGCATCCGTTCGGCTTGGCTCGGCAGGCGAATCAGCTCTTCCGAGGGAATCACATCGAGCTGGACCAGCAGATCGGGAAACCGCGTGTCCGGCGCCGGCTTGTTGAGGATGATGCCCATGGCGCCATCCTCGGAATGCGCACAGATATAGACCACGCTGCGGCTGAAACGCGTGTCAGTCATGCCGGGCATGGCAATCAGGCACTGCCCGTCGAGATAGCTGCGGCCGCTGACGCGTTGGCTGGATCCGATCTTCATACCGCCATGCTAAATCCAATCGGCCCGGCTGGAAACCGGTGTCCTTGAAAATGCCGGCACCGCGATTGCGCCCCAATCATGCGGCATAGGATGAATGGCTGCATGTCACATGATTGCCAGCAAATGTGAGAGAGATTGTTTCGCTTTTTGCAGACGCATTCCCTAAGACGGTCATCGTGAAGTTGGCATTGCTCTCACTCGCGCTCGCCGCGCTGGCGTTCAGCGCTCCTGCTCAGGCGCAGGAGGCGGCGGTGTCGTCATGGTCCGGCAGTACGCATTCCTCGATCCGCCTGATCGCCGGAGCGACGGCCCCCTCGGGCAAGCAACGCATCGGCGTCGAGATCACTATGGCGCCAGGCTACAAGACTTATTGGCGCAACCCCGGCGATTCCGGCGTTCCTCCCTCCTTCGACTGGAGCGGCTCCACCAATGTCGGTGGCCTCGACGTGCGCTGGCCCGCGCCGGAACGCTTCGAGGATGGCACCGGCTTTTCGATCGGCTATGTCGGCGAGGTCGTGGTGCCGGTGTCGGTGCAGCCGGTTGACCCCAGCAAGCCAGTCATGGTCGTGCTCAAGCTCGACTATGCCGTCTGCGAGAAGATGTGCATTCCCGCCAAGGGCGAGGCTCAGCTCTGGCTCGAGCCCGGCGTGACCTCGGTAACCTCGCCGCGGCTCGAGAGCTTCGAGGCGCGGGTGCCGATTCCCGTCAAGCTTGGGCCGCACAAAGAGAAGATCTCGGTGATCGAGGTGCTGCCCGGCGAGGCTGGGCCTGAGCCCAAGGTCAAGCTCGTGCTGCAGGCTCCGCCGGACGGCGCGATCGAGGATGTCTTCGTCGAGGGGCCCGGCGCCTGGTCCTTCAGCAAGCCGGTCCTGAAGCCGCAGGCCGATGGCACTGTGCTCGCTCATGTCCGGATTACGGACCGTCCCAAGGGCGCAGCGGGGCCGGTGCCCTTCATCGTGACGGTGCGCGGCAAACCTGCAGCGGTCGAGACGCGGCTTGAACTCGACATCCCGGTCGCCAAGCCCTAATCCCTGACCGAGCGGCGAAGGCCGCATGGCTCACGGAGAACAGGCGATGACGATCAAGGTGGGTGACACACTTCCGCAGGCGACGTTCCGCGTGATGACGGCGGACGGCCCGGCAGCGAAGACGACCGAAGACCTGTTCAAGGGCAAGAAAGTGGTGCTGTTTGCGGTGCCCGGCGCCTTCACGCCGACCTGCCACAAGAATCACCTCCCCGGCTATCTCGCCAAGGCTGCAGAGATCAAGGGCAAGGGCGTCGACGCCATCATGGTGACCGGCGTCAACGACGTCTTCGTCATGGATGCCTGGTCGAAGGCAACGGGCGCAGTCGGCGTCATCGAGTTCCTCTCGGACGGCAATGCCGATTTCGCCAAGGAGATCGGGCTTTCGCTCGACGGTTCGGGCTTTGGCCTCGGAACCCGCTCGCAGCGCTATTCGATGATCGTCGAAAACGGCGTGGTCGAGGCTCTCAATGTCGAAGACGCACCGGGCAAGGCCGACGTCTCCGGCGCCGAAGAAATGCTGAAGCAGCTCTGAGCGCTTCGCGCATGAAAGAGCCCGCCCGGCCCCCGCCGCGCGGGCTTTTTGATGCCTGCTGCAACGATGCTGATCGAAAGCATGGCGCTTTGTCATGAGACAGATGCCGCGCCCCCGGGCTAGCGTGACAGCGCTATTGGGAGAGGCTGCATGTCCGAGATCACCATCCGCCCGCTCGTCGCGAGCGATCGCACCGCCTGGGGACCGCTCTGGCAGGGCTACCTGACCTTCTACAAGTCGAGCCTGCCGGAAGAGATCCATGACCTGACCTTCGCCCGGCTCACAGGCGGCAAGGAGCCGATGGGTGGCTTCATCGCCGAACGCGACGGCAAGGCAGTCGGCATCGTGCACTGGGTCACGCACCGCACCACCTGGAGCGCCAAGGATATCTGCTATTTGCAGGATCTGTTCGTCAGCCCGGATATCCGTGGCGGCGGCGGCGGCCGCAAGCTGATCGAAGCCGTGCGGCAGATGGCCGAGGCCAAGGG
Organism: Allobosea sp. 05T439; assembly: GCF_056396005.1. Classification (NCBI taxonomy): domain Bacteria; kingdom Pseudomonadati; phylum Pseudomonadota; class Alphaproteobacteria; order Hyphomicrobiales; family Alloboseaceae; genus Allobosea; species Allobosea sp. 05T439. The sequence continues at coordinate 190,908 of NZ_JBFTKP010000010.1, forward strand.
CTGTTTCCGCGTCTACTGGCAGACGCATGAGACGAATCTTCAGGCGCGCGAACTGTACGACAAGGTCGCCGACCTCTCGGGCTTCCTGGTCTATCGGCAGCCGCTCGGCTGACGAGCCGGCCGGGCTCTATCGCCCAGGCTTGAACGGCGCCATGCCGGCGCGGGCGAGCACGTCAGCGCGCTCATTCATCTCGTCTCCGGCGTGGCCCTTGACCCATTTCCACTCGATCTTGTGGCGGCCGAGTGCGGCATCGAGGCGCTTCCAGAGCTCCTCGTTCTTCACCGGCTTCCGGTCGGCGGTCTTCCAGCCATTCTTCTTCCAGCCATGGATCCAGCCAGTGATGCCCTGGCGCAGGTACTGGCTGTCGGTATGCAGCGCCACCGTGCAGGGCCGCGTCAGCGTCTCGAGCGCGGAGATCGCCGCCATCAGCTCCATGCGATTGTTGGTGGTCATCTGTTCGCCGCCCGAGAGCTCGCGCGCCTTGCCATTGTAGCTGAGGATCGCGCCCCAGCCCCCCGGGCCGGGATTGCCCGAACAAGCCCCGTCGGTCCAGATCTCTACTGTATCGCTCATCGTTTCAGGCMGTATTCGCGGGCGTCACCGACGCGCTGGTGGAAGGCAAGTTTGCGGTCGTATTCGAGCGGATCGAGCGGCTTGACCAGGGCCCCCGGCGGAACGTTCAACCAGTCCACCAGCCGGGTCAGGAGGAAACGCAGGGCCGAACCGCGGCAAAGCGCCGGAAGCGCCTCAACCTCGGCGGGGGTCAGGGGGCGCACGCTTTCATAGCCCGCGAGGATCGCCTGCCCCTTGGTGAGATTGAACGATGCATCGGCCTCGAAGCACCAGGCATTCAGGCAGATGGCGAGATCGTAGGCGAAGGCATCGGTGCAGGCGAAGTAGAAGTCGATCAGCCCCGACAGCCGGTCCTTGATGAAAAAGACGTTGTTGGGAAAGAGATCGGCGTGGATCACGCCGCGCGGCAGGTTCTGTGGCCAGTTGGCCTCGTGGAACGCGATTTCCGTCATGACGCGCTTCGCCAGTCCAGGCGAGACCGTCTCGGCCCCGGCACCGGCCTGTTCCGCCAGCGGCCGCCAGCCCGCGACTGACAGATCATTGGACCGGGTCATGCCGAAGCCCTCGCCCGCCTTGTGCAGGAGCGCCAGCCCACGCCCGACCTCGGCGCAATGAGCAGCCGTCGGACGACGCACGGAGAGACCATCGAGGAAAGTCACGATCGCCGCCGGCCGCCCCGCGAGCCGGCTCACAGCCAGACCGTCCTGCGCCTTGACCGGCAGCGGGCAGATCAGCCCGCGCTCGGCCAGATGTTCCATCAGTCCGAGGAAGAACGGCAKATCAGCCGCGCTCACCCGTTCTTCGTACAGCGTCAGGATGAAGAAGCCCTGCGTGGTGTGCAGCAGGAAATTGGAATTCGAGACCCCCTCGGCGATGCCCTTGACCGCCAGCAGATCACCAATGCCGTAACGCGCCACGAAGGCAGCCATCTCATCGTCGGGCACTTCAGTATAGACGGCCAAATTCGCTMACTCGGCCGCATTCGGCGCAGGCTCGCCGCGCAGTTCGCGCGGCAGGGGGAAGAAGACGCTTTCATCGGCGGTCGAGACGGTCTCGACGCGGACGTCATAGCGCTCGGCGAAGGCATCGATGATCTCTTCGACCAGCACCTCGGGAGCGCTGGCGCCCGCCGTGATGCCCAGCCGCTTGATCGCACCGAAGATCGACCAGTCGATCTCGTCGGCGCGCAGCACCAGCCGCGCAGAGGGGCAACCGGCCCGCTCGGCGACCTCGCGCAGGCGCTGCGAATTGGAGGAATTGGGCGAGCCGACGACAAGAAGTCCGTCGACCAGCGGGGCAACCCGCTTCACCGCCTCCTGACGGTTCGTGGTGGCGTAGCAGATATCTTCCTTGTGCGGCGCGATCAGCTCCGGGAACCGCGCCTGCAGCGCCTGGACGATGCCGCGTGTGTCATCGACCGAAAGCGTGGTCTGGGTGACATAGGCAAGTGGTTGGCCGGTGGGAGGAGCAAGCTGCGCCACGTCGTCCAGCGTCTCGATCAGCGTGATCGCACCCGCAGGCAGCTGGCCCATCGTACCGATGACCTCGGGATGGCCGGCATGGCCGACGAGCAGGATATGGCGGCCGCGCTTGTGATGAACCTCGGCCTCGCGATGCACCTTCGTGACCAGCGGGCAGGTCGCGTCGATGGCGAAAAGTGTCCGCGATGCGGCCTCGGCAGGAACCGATTTCGGCACGCCATGGGCCGAAAATATCACCGGACGGGTGGTGTCGGGCACCTCCGACAGCTCCGCGACGAAGACCGCGCCTTTGCGCTTCAGCGATTCGACGACATATTTGTTGTGCACGATTTCGTGGCGCACATAGACCGGCGCGCCATGCAGCGTGAGCGCCTTCTCGACTGCGTCGATGGCGCGCACGACCCCGGCGCAAAAGCCGCGCGGGGCACAAAGCAGGATGTCGAGCGGCGGCTTGGTCACGCGGTTTCGAGGCCTCGGAAATGGTCAGCGCCTTCTTTCGGCGTGCGCCCCGCGATGTCAAGGAAGAGCAGCGCCGCAGGACGTGACGGGCCGTTGCGCAACTCGCCCCTCGCAGCGCAGCAAGGAAGCGCCTAGATAGGCAGCATGGTCGGCTGTGGCACTTGCGCGGGCCTGCTTTCCACAACGAAGAGTTCCCATGGCCGACGCCAGTCACACGAGTTACCTGCCGCCGATCCTGATTTTCTGTGCAGGCGCAGTCATTGCCGTGCCGCTGTTTCGTCGTCTCGGCCAATCCGCCGTGCTCGGCTATCTTGCGGCCGGCATCGCGATCGGCCCTTCGGTGCTCGCCCTGGTCAATGACCCGGACGCGATCCGGGGCACCGCCGAGATCGGTGTCGTGCTGCTGCTATTCTTGGTTGGGCTGGAGCTTCAGCCGTCACGCCTCTACTCGATGCGCAAGGACATCCTCGGCGCCGGCCTCGCGCAGATGGCGCTCAGCGCGACGGCGATCGGGCTCGTTGGCTGGAAATTCGGTCTCTCCGTMGGCGGCGCCATTGCGGTGGGGCTTGCGCTTGCCCTGTCTGCGACATCGATAGCCCTGCAGGTCCTGGAGGAGCGCGGCGACGGCAGCGAAACCTACGGCCGGCGCACCTTCTCGATCCTGCTGTTCCAGGATATCTCGATCGCTCCAGCGCTGGCGCTGCTCCCCCTGCTGGCGACCACGGGCGCGCAGAACCACGGAGGCGCTCCGGCACTCGCGGGATTGGGCCTCGCCCTGCTCGCCGTCGCGCTGCTCGTGCTCGTCGGACGCTACCTGCTCAATCCGTTCTTCCGGATCCTCGCCAGCACCGGCGCGAAGGACGTGATGACCGCGGCCGCGCTGCTGATCGTGCTCGGTGCCGCGATGCTGATGGAGCGGGTCGGCCTCTCCATGGCCATGGGCGCCTTCCTCGCCGGAGTGCTGCTGGCGGACTCGCATTTCCGGCACGAGCTCGAAGCCGATATCGAGCCGTTCCGCGGCGTGCTGCTCGGCCTGTTCTTCATGGCGGTCGGCATGTCGCTMGACCTCCAGCTCGTTTTCGAAAACGCCCTGCTGCTGGCGCTCGCGGCGCCATTGCTGGTCGCCTTCAAGATCGTCGTCGCGGCAACGATCCTGCGCGTCTCCTGTTCGTCGAGGACCGAAGCCATACGGGCCGGTGCCCTGCTCTCGCCGGCCGGCGAATTCGCCTTCGTTCTCCTGCCGCTCGGTGCTGCGCTCGGGCTGCTCAACAGCCAGCAGGCGGCCCTGGCGACATCTCTCGCCGCACTCTCGATGCTGATCGGACCGGTTGCCGCCAAGCTGATCGACCTCTGGCTGACCCGGAGCGCCGCCCCGGCGGAAACCATGGAAGAGGATTTCGAAGGTGCCGGCGGCTCCGTCATGGTCATCGGGTTCGGCCGGTTCGGGCAGGTGGTGACCCAGGCCCTGCTGCTGCAGCACATCCCGGTGACGATCATCGACTCCAATGTCGAGCGCATCCGGTCGGCGTCCAAGTTCGGCTTCCGCATCTATTACGGCGACGGCACGAGACTGGACGTGCTGCGTGCTGCCGGCGCCGGGAAGGCCAAGATCATCTGCATCTGCATCGACAATCGCGAAGCGGCCTTGCGGATCGTCGAGATGGCGAGGGCCGAATTCCCCTCCGCACGGCTGCATGTGCGGGCCTATGACCGTGTCCATGCGATCGAGCTGATGAAAGCCGATGTCGACTTCCAGATGCGCGAAACCTTCGAGTCGGCGCTTGGCTTCGGGCGGGTGACGCTGGAGAGCCTCGGCCTCAGCTATGATGAGGCCAGTCTGGTCATCGACAGCGTCCGTGACCGCGACGCCCAGCGCATGGAGATCCAGTATCACGAGGGCATCGCCGCCGGCATCCAGAAGGTGCCGCGCGTCTCGCCGGAGCCGCTGGTTCAACCGAAGGCCAAGTCCAAGGCACTCACCGAGGAGACGCGCGAGGTCATCGAGGATGGCGGAGCTGAAGTCGCGGTCGGCGGCGTCGGAGAACCGGAATTGTGAACGCACCCGTCAACCCCAACCAGGCCGTCTTCGTCAGCGGCTCGACCTTTCGCCATGTCGCGGTGATGACCGCGACCGGAGCGGTCGGGCTGATGGCGATCTTCGTCGTCGACCTGCTCTCGCTGCTCTACGTCTCCTGGCTCGGCCGGCCGGCGGCGACTGCTGGCGTCGGCTTCGCGACGATCGTGCTGTTCCTGACGGTCTCGATCAATATCGGCTTCATGATCGCGGTCTCGGCGCTGGCCTCCCGCACGCTTGGATCCGGAGACCGCAAGGGCGCTCGCCGGATCGCGGGCTCCGCTATGACCTTGATGGCGCTTGCCGCAATCGCGCTCACGCTGCTGGCATTGCCTTGCCTGCCCTGGCTCCTGAGGCATCTTGGGGCGCATGGCGAGGCCTATGACGTCGCCCTCTCATTCCTTTGGATCGCCCTGCCCTCCAATCTTCTGATGGCGCTGGGCATCGGATTTTCGGGCGTACTGCGCGCCATCGGAGATGCCCGGCGCGCCATGTTCGTTACGCTCGGGGGCGGGCTCGCAACTGCAGTGCTCGATCCGCTGTTCATCTTTGGCTTTGCACTCGGCACAGACGGCGCCGCCTGGGCGACCGTGCTGTCACGTGTCATTTTTGCCTTTGTCGGCTTCCGTGGCGCGGTGAAGATCCACGACATGGTCGGCATGCCCAACCGGCAGGCGCTGCTGGCCGACACGCCGCGCACGCTTGCGATCGCCGGCCCGGCGATCCTGACCAATCTCTCGACGCCGATCGCAAACGCAGTCTTCGCCAGCATCTTCGCGCGCTTCGGAGATGGCGCGATCGCGGCAATGGCGATCATGGATCGGTTGGTGCCGGTGGCCTTTGGCGTGATCTTTGCGCTATCGGGCGCAGTCGGGCCGATCCTTGGCCAGAACTGGGGAGCCGGCCGTTTCGACCGCATGCGCCGCGCGCTCAGCGATTCCGTGATCTTCGCCGTGGCCTGCGTCTGCGTTGCCTGGCTCGCGCTCGTCCTGCTGCGCGGCCCGATCGTCGCCGTATTCCATGCCAGCGGCCTGACCGCAGAGCTGGTGATGTTCTTCTGCCTGATCTCCGGGCCGATGTGGATCTTCGTCGCGATACTCTTCGTCGCCAATGCCGCGTTCAACAATCTCGGCATGCCGATCCTGTCGACTCTCTTCAGCTGGGGGCGCGCAACGCTCGGGACGATGCCGATGGCCTGGGTCGGCGCATATTATGCGGGGCCGAAGGGGGCGATGGTCGGCACCGCGCTCGGGGCTGTGGCGTTCGGCCTCGTCGCGCTGGTCTTTGCCTATCGCGGCATCACGCGCCTGGAGCGCCAGCCCAGGGGCGCGTGAGCATCCAGCATCGCGGCGGCCTCGCTTGCCTGCCCGCCCCGCCCTGCTATCGTTCGGGGTGCAGGCGGCGGCAGACCGCGACGAAGACGGAGAGGCGCCATGATGAACCTGTTCGAGATGATGCAATCGGCCCAGAACGGGCAGGCCGTGCAGAATCTGGCTCGGCAATACGGGCTCAGCCAACAGCAGACGCAGAGCGCGCTCGACGCCTTGCTGCCGGCCTTCACCATGGGACTGCAGCGCCAGACGCAGGACCCCCGCGCTTTCGGCAATCTCGCCCAGATGATGACGGCCTCGCCCTTCGGCTCGCTCTATGACGCCGATGGCGATGGCATTCCCGACAACGCCGCGATGATGGGCAACAACGTCCTCAACCAGCTCTTCGGCTCGAAGGACGTCAGCAACGCGCTGGCCGCCCAGGCTGCGGCGACCAGCGGCGTCGGCCAGGCGGTTCTGAAACAGATGCTGCCGGTCATCGCCTCCATGATCATGGGCGGGTTGTTCAAGTCGACCAGCAATCAGGGGCTCGGCGGCATCTTCGGGCAATTCGCCGAGATGATGCAGGGCAGGATGCCGGGCCAGCAGCCCGCGCCCCAAACCCAACCGCAAACGCCGGGGAGCTCGCTCGACGCGATTCTCGGGAGCCTGTTCGGGCAGGCGGCTGGTGCCCCTCCGACACAGGGTGGCGGTCCCTTTGGCGGCGGTCCGCTCGGAGGTGGTCCTCTGGGCGGGGCAAGGCCAGGCGAACCGGCCGGGGCCGACCCGATGGGCGGGCTTCTCGGCCAGATCCTGACCGGGATGCTTGGCGGTGCAGCGGCTCAGCCCCAGGCGGCGCCGCCCCCGTCACAACCGCGTGGCCAGGCCACCAGGCCCACGGCAGAGCCTGAGCTTGAGCCGGAACCGGACCAGCCGGCGCCTTCGGGCGAAGCCGGGCCGGGGTCGATCGGCCTCGACGCGCTGAACCAGATGTTCGAGCATGGTCGCCAGGTGCAGGACGACCATCAGAACGCGCTGAAGTCGATTCTGGACGCGATGCTCGGCGGCGGGCAGCGTCGCTAATTCATCGGACCGGATATCGTATCCGGCCTGATGACTTAACCTTTTGTCTTTGCATCGGCTTTGCCGAAAACCGCAATCCGCTTTTCGGGCCGATGCTTTCGGCACTCATCGCCCTGTCCCGATCAGGCGCTGCGCCGCTGCGACCACTCGATCACGGCGCCACGGCCTTCGGACATGGCCGCAGCGATCGCCCGGAGATCGGCGACATTGTCGCGCGTGCGGAAGCTCGAGACGAGATCGTTGAGGCGCCGGATCTGATCGCCCAGTGCGCTGGCAGAGGCTGCGCTCTGTTCGGCCAGTGCGGCGTTCTGCTGGGTCATCTCGTCCATAAGCGCGACCGACAGGCTCATCTCGTCGATTCCATTGGCCTGCTCGGCCGAGGCCGCGGAGATTTCGGATACGGTCGCGGAGACTTTTCGCGATGCGGCCACGATCTGATCGAGCGCTTCACCGGCAGAGCGGACGAGCCCGACGCCCTGGGCCACCTCCGCTCCCGATTCCGAGATCAGCGCGCTGATACCCTTGGCGGCCTCGCCCGAGCGCTGCGCCAGCGTGCGGACCTCCGAGGCGACCACGGCAAAGCCCCTGCCGGCATCGCCCGCCCGCGCCGCTTCGACCGCCGCATTCAAGGCGAGCAGATTGGTCTGAAAGGCGATCTCGTCGATGACCGAGGTGATGTCGGAGATCTTTCGTGAGGCCGTCTCGATGCGTGCCATTGCAGCGACCGCATCATGGACGATTGCACCGCCCCGTTGCGCCACGCTCATCGCCTCATCGGCCAGCGAGACGGCCTGCTTCGATGCCTGCGCAGAGGCCTTGACCGAGGCGGCAAGCTCTTCCGTGGTTGCCGCAGTCTCCTCCAGCGAGGACGCCTGTTCCTCGGTGCGCTTCGAGAGATCGTCTGCGCCCATATTGATCTCGCGCGCCGCGTTGCCGACATCGGCCGCAGTCGCCTGGATGGTGGTGATCGTCATCGAGAGATGCTCCACCGCCGTATTGAAATCGTCGCGCAGCTTCTCATAGGCAGCGGTAACCTCCGCATCGATGCGATGGCTGAGATCGCTCTTCGAGAGCAGGTCGAGGCCCTCTGCCAGCAGCCCCATGACCAGCCCCTGCTCCCGCGCGAGTTGCTCCTGCTGCTTTGCCTGCTCGGCCCGCTCGGTCTCGATCTGCCGGCGCTGCTGCTCGGAAAGGTCTCGTCCCTCGGCGCTCTCCGCCTCGAGACGCTGCACGGCAAGGCCGTTTTCCTTGAAGACCTGAACCGCACGCGCCATCGCGCCGATCTCGTCCTTGCGCGCCTGGCCCTGAACTTCGACCGCGTAATCGCCCCTGGCGAGATCATCMATGCGCGATCTCAGCGCTTCCAGCGGCCTGGTGATCGAAAACCGGGTCAGCAAGGCAGCACCGCCCAGGCCAAGCAGGATGCCCAGGGCTGAGAGGCCCAGAATGACGATGCTCAGTTCGCTGGCCTCGGCATCGAGCGTTTCCGAGGTCGCCTGGGTTTCCGTCTTGATGGCTTCGTTGAGTTTGCCTGCGGCGGTGACGATCTCGCCAATTGTGCGATCGAGCTGGGACATGACCGACAACGCGGCCAGATCCTCGTCCTTCGCGGCCTGGGCGACGATATCGTCGATCTGCGGTTTGAGCGCGGAGAGTGCCCGGCCCATGGCGTCGAACTCGGCAGCCTTCTGCGGGAAGCTGATCTTGGCCTCGATCAGCTGGAACTGCGCACGGTCATAGGCCTTGCGCACATCCTCGATGCTGGTCGCGTTCTGCTTCATGAATTCGGGATAGGCGATCGCCTTGTAGAGATCGCGCACGATGTCGGTCATGGCGCGGGTGGTCCGGCCCGAATCGAGGATCGCCGTCGCATTGTGCGAGATCAGATCGGAATATGCCTTCTGGATCCGCGCATATTCGCGGCCGGCATAGACGGCAGTTGCAACGCTGATCAATCCGAGAACGATCAGCGGGATCGCGATCTTGGTCCTGAGACGCAGATCCTGAAAGCGCAGAGAAATCCGCATACCGACACCCACCCCCCCGAGAAGCATCGAACCGGGCATCGCCGCGGCATGTCGGGAACGTTCGGCGGGAATGCTGAAAAATAGGTTACGAATGCCGATTAGGGCCAAATTGCAGGCGAAATGGCTTCAAATCCCGCTTCCGCCATGCCCGGCGAGAGCTTGGAAAAGAAAAACGGACGGAAGCACGAAGCTCCCGCCCGCAAGAAACGCGCAGTGCCAAGGGGTCAGGCGCTGCACGCAACCGTCGAATTCGAACCGGCCGCGACCGGACGCGGCGTGAGAGGCTTGGCGACAGCATTCTTCACCTGAGCCTGTCGAACGCCCTCTTCGCGCCGGAGAGAGGCGACGCCGGCCCGCGCGCTGGAGCGGGCCGCGAGAGCCGCCGAAGGGTCCTTCAGCCAGGATACGGTCAGCGCGCCGTCGATATCGGAGCGGACGAGACCGATATCCTTGAGGCCGCGCTCGTCGAGTTCGGAGAGCCTCAGCACCTCACGGCGGTGAATCAGAGCGCGCGTCAAGGCTTTCACGCCAACATAACCGCCGGCCACAACACGCGTGACGCCGGTGGCGACGAACGAGAGCGACTTCGGAACGAATGTCAGGATCAGCATGGCGACCTCCTTCAGGGGTCTGGCGGCAAAACGAGCATTTTCCGGCCCGGCTGGAGCGCACCGACGACACGGACTGGAGAATGTGCGCAGGATAGCTTTGCGCTGGCCATCAGCCAAACGAATGGTTATGATGCTTCACAGCACGGATATTGATGATCCATCGTGGGGGTGCTCCATGGCGCATGTTCTCGACGCCGACCAGCTCAAGACCTTTGTCGCCATTGCCGATACGGGCTCGTTCACTCGCGCGGCGGAGATCGTCTACAAGACGCAATCCGCCGTCTCGATGCAGATGAAGCGCCTTGAGGAACGGGTCGGGCGCCCGCTCTTCGGCCGCGACGGACGCCACGCCAAGCTGACGGAAGATGGTGAGCGCCTGCTGGATTACGCGCGCCGCATCGTGCGCCTCAATCTCGAATGCGTGGCGAGCTTCGCCGATGCAGACCTCAAGGGGCGCATCCGCCTCGGCGTCCCCGACGACTATGCCGACCGCTATCTACCCGAGATCCTGGCTCGCTTTGCTCATTCCAACCCGCGCGCCGAGGTGACGGTCGTCTGCGAGCCGACTCCGATGCTGGCCGAGCGCATCGGCACCGGTGATATCGACCTTGCCATCATCACCCATGTCGAAGGCCGCGGTCAGGGCGAGATCATCCGGATCGAGCCACTGCTCTGGGTCACCTCTGCGCGCCATACCGTCCATGAGGAGGACCCGCTCCCGCTCGCGCTCGGCCGTCCGACCTGCAATTGGCGGCAGGCTGCGGTCGAAGCGCTGGAGAAGAAGGGGCGCCGCTTCCGCGTGCTCTATGCGAGCTGGAATTCGACTGCGGTCGGTGCAGCCGTGGTCGCCGGCCTCGCCGTCTCTGTGCTGCCGGAGAGCGCGATCAGGCCCGGTATGCGCATACTCGGCCCCAGCGAGGGCTATGCAACCCTGCCGTCCTGCAAGATCGGGCTATTGCGCACGCGCTTCGACCCGTCGGTGCTCTCCAATGCCCTGGCGGAGCACATCATCCAAAGCCTCGACAACCTCGCGAGCTTCAAGACGGCGGCGGAGTAGAACCGTCCGCAGCCTGCCCTGGGCCCGGCTCCCTCGGGAGCCGTGGTTTTCAGGGATTGAGCCCGGTCTGTACCGCTTCGAATACACCGCGTACGAACCGACCTATCTCCTGCCCGCCGACGATCACGGACATCGAGATCAGGCCAGCAACGAGCCCATACTCGATCGCCGTCGCGCCGCGGTTGTCGCGGGCGAAGCCGAGAAGAAGGGTGAGCAATCGTTCCATGGCCGGATGCTCGCTCCGAAGCTTCGGAGAAAGCGTTAACGCCCGATGGCAAATGCCGCGAACCACCGACCTTGCCTGGGAATTCCCTGGCTGATCGGCCGTTTAGATGAGCAAATCCTTAAAGACCGGCTCGACACGCTCGTTCCATTCCCCGCGATACCGGTCGGCAAGGTCCTGAGCCAGGCTGCGGCCGCTCTCGGCAATCGCGAGAACAGGATCAAGGAAACGCGTCTCGTCCTCGCCCTTGCCGTTCAGGCGGGCGCGGCGCGCGAGACCAGCGCGCGACAATTCCAGAACCTGTTGCGCAATCTCACGCGCGCTGCGGCCGGCGACTGTGGCAGAGAGCCCCGCCGCAGGCACTGCGTCGCGCAGGCCCTGACGCTCCTCGGTGCTCCAGCCTTTGACCAGGTCCCAGGCGGCGTCGAGCGCGACCTGATCATAGAGCAATCCGACCCAGAAGGCGGGCAACGAGTTCAGCAAGGCGGGCGGCCCGGCATCGGCGCCCCGCATTTCCAGAAAGCGCTTCAGCCGGACCTCGGGGAACAATGTCGACAGGTGGTTGGCCCAATCGGACATGGTCGCGTGCTCGCCCGGAAGCTGCGGCAACCGGCCGGCGAGCAGATCGCGGAAGGAGGCGCCCGTCACGTCGTGGTAGACCGGCCCGCGTTTGACGAAATACATCGGCACGTCGAGCGCCCAGTCGACATAGCCCTCGTAGGACATGCCCTCATCGAACACGAAGGGCAGCATGCCCGAACGGGCATTGTCGGTATCGAGCCAGATTTCGGAACGGACCGACTGGAAGCCGTTGAGCTTGCCCTCGGTGAAGGGCGAAGAAGCGAAGAGCGCGGTTGCGATCGGCTGCAGGGCAATCGAAACCCTGAGCTTCTTCACCATGTCCGCCTCGTCGGCAAAATCGAGGTTCACCTGCACGGTGCAGGTCCGGAACATCATGTCGAGGCCGCGCGTGCCGACCTTCGGCATGTAGTTGGCCATGATCCGGTAGCGGCCCTTCGGCATGACCGGGGTCTGCTCCCGCGTCCAGAGCGGCGAGTGGCCCAGCGCCAGGAAGCCGATATCGTGAGGCTCGGCGACCGCTTTCACATCGGCAAGATGCGCGGCGAGCTCCGCCGCCGTTTCATGCAGCGTTTCGACCGGCGCGCCGGAGAGTTCGAACTGGCCACCGGGTTCAAGCGAGATCGCCCCGCCACCTTCGGGCCCGGCCAAGCCAATGATATGGCCATCGTCAATGATCGGCTCCCAGCCGAGCCGCTGCTGCATGCCCTCGAGCAGGTGCCGGATACCGCCCGCGGCCCCGCGCCCCTCGTACGGCACGGCGCCGATATCCGCGCGGTAGAACGGGAACTTCTCGTGCTCGGTGCCGATCCGGAAGGCGGAGCGAGGCTTCTCGCCTGCCGCAATCCAGCCGATCAGCTCGGACTTCGACGCGATCGGGGTGGAATCGGACACATCGCGAGCCATGGGCGCTCCGGCAGGACGAAAGGGTGGCCGACATCTCGCACGCACCGGACGGCACGGGCGAGGCAGGCCCAGGAAGCGTCAGACATATGCGACCGCCGAACGGAGGACAACGACCTCCGTCCCGCGTTCGTGGAAGGAGATTGCTTGCGCAAATGCACAACGCACATGCCGGCATCCGGCATCCGCTTGCGTTCAGGCCACACCGCGCAGGGGCTGGCTCATGTCCTGCAGCCGGCTTGCGCCATAGTTTCGCGTCTCTGACGCCAGCCAGTCGATGACGGAGGCCAGCCCTCCCGCGTCGCTCCCGGTGCGCGCGCGGGCCTCCTCGAAGATGGCGAGCTGTCGATCCGCACTGGTGCCCTGAGCCGCAATCGTCCGGCACTCGCCAAGTTCGGCGGTACAGCCGAGCGCCGCGGCATCGTCCGAAAGCTGATCGATCAGTTCGTCGACCAGGCTCGGAACCGAGCGCATCCCCTTGCTTTCCGGGCAGACCAATCCGCCATGGATCCCATAGCGCTGGGCCCGCCAGACATTCTCTGCTGCGATGGCGCGCGCGGCCGCGGTCAGATCAGCGTTGAGCCCGGGGTTCCTGCAGAGGTGGCGAACAAGGCACCGATAGAGCGCGGCGATGGCCAGCGTATCGTCCAGGCGCGTGCAGCTGTCGGCGATGCGCAATTCCAGCGTCGGATGCTTCTCTGAAGGGCGAATCGCCCACCAGATATAGCTGGCATCCTTGATCGCCCCGGCCGCGACCAGGGTATCGACATAGGCGCGGTAGTCGGCGGGTTCGAGGAAGAGCTCCGGCAGGCCGGTGCGCGGTAGTTCCGCGTAGGCGGATAGTCTGTAGCCCATCAGGCCGGTGCGCCGCCCCTGCCAGAAGGGAGACGACGTCGACAGCGCGAGAAACACCGGGAGGAACGGMATGATCCGCCCCATCAGCCGGATGCGCTGATCTTCGTCCGGCACCTCGACATGGATATGGAGCCCACAGAGCTGGTTGCGGCTGCCGAGCATCTGGAGTTCGCGCATCAGCTTGTCATAGCGAGCCGCCTCGGTGGCGCGCTGGCGCGACCAGGCCGCGCTCGGATGCGTGCCGCAGGCGAGCAGGAGCATGTCATGCGCCAGCCCGATGCTCGCAAGGCCGGTCCGCAGCGTCGCCAGCGATTTGCGCGCCTCTGCCATCGTCTCGCAGACCGGTGTCGCCACCTCGATCTGGGACTGCAGCATCTCCCGTTGGACTTCGCTCGGAAACGCCGCATGCACGGCATCGAGGAATGCCGGCGAGATCTTCCGGACGATGCCACGTGTMGTGAAATCGGACAGGAAATACTCTTCTTCGATACCGAAGCGGCAGGCTTGGCTCATCTCATGGTCCTCGCGGGTCGTCGAATCACGGGAGCAGACCCTCGCGCGCAAAACCGGCCCTGAATGAGCCGGTTCGATGGCACCGCGACGAATGTGGATCTTCCTCCCCAACGACCAACGTGGAATTCGGCGCGTCGTTCCCTGCGCGCTCAGCCCGATCTCGAGACCCAGTCGCCCAATGTCGCCTGGACCAGGGCAAGCGCCGCGACCGCCGCCGTATCGGCGCGCAGGATGCGCGGGCCGAGCGAGATACGGATTGTCTTGGGGCGTGACAGCACTCGCCGGCGCTCCTCGTCGTCAAAGCCACCTTCGGGACCAATCAGCAGGGCGAGCGGCGCCGGCGGGGCTTCCGCCAGCGCGCTCAGGGGACTCGCCGCGGCCATGTCCTCGTCGCAGAAGATCAGCAGGCGCTCGGGCTCGAGAGCGGCCAGCGCCGCATCGAGCGGCTGCTCGGAACGAATTTCCGGCAAGGCCAGGATGCCGCATTGCTCGGCAGCCTCGATGGCATTGGCCCTGAGGCGTTCGAGGTTCAACCGCGAGACCTGCGTGCGTCGGGTGAGCACCGGCTGCAGCACGCCGGCCCCCATCTCCACGGCCTTCTGAGCCATGTAATCGAGCCGCGCGTGTTTCAGCGGCGCAAAGAGATAATGCAGGTCCGGCACGGAGGTCTGGAGCTGCAGCTGCCGCAGCGGGCGCAGGCTCGCCTGCTTCCGCCCTTCCGGAACGATCTCGGCAAGCCATTCGCCGTCGCGCCCGTTGAAGACGAGAACGCCGGCGCCATCGCGCAGGCGCAGGACGTTGAGAAGGTAATTGGCCTGCTCCCGCTCGAGAGGAACGGGCGCATCCTGTGCCAACGTGGAGTCGAGATAGAGCCGATGTTTCGGCAGGTCTGGCATCGGCATAGGCGCAAACAATCTCCCTCTTGCGACAGCAGCCGATCTTGCAATGCCATTGCGGCGGGAAAGTCGCCACATTCTTCGTCTAATCGCAAGAGTCGGTGACAGAATTCAGTTCAATGTCGCCTGACGCTTGGCGAGACCGCCCCTCTGCTGATATGGAGTGCGCGGTTCCAGGAACCCTCATCGATTGGGAGCAGGACTATTATGCGGCGATACGTGGCCTCGGGGTTGATTGCGACGCTCGGCTTGGCAGCGGCGACATTCCTCCACGTCAGCCCGGCGAGCGCTCAGGCCTCGGGCTGCGAACAGCTTCAAAAGCTCCTGCAGGAGCGGCAGTCGATCGTCGCGCGGTTGAACTCCGCGTCCAAGGCCAAGCGCAAGCTGACGCCGGCGGAGGCCTGCGGAACACTCGGCAGCCTCGTCAACAACGGCAACGCCACCCTCAAATTCGCAACCGCCAATCAGGACTGGTGCCAGATTCCGCCGACCTTCGTGGACGGCATGAAGGCCGACAATGAGAAGGCAGCCGGCTTCCGCAATCAGGCCTGCAATGCGGTGAAGCAGCAGGCGGCCATGCAGCGCAAGGCGCAGCAGCAGGCCCAGCAACAGGGCAACAATCCGTTCGGCGGCGGCGATTCTCTGACCGGCGGCCCGATGCGGGTGCCGCAGGGCGCGCTCTGATCTCGCCATGGTCCTGGCCTCGAAGCCAGCCGACATGACCCTGGTTGATGCGCCCCTTCCCGACGCCCTGAAAGGTCATTGGGTCGATACAAGGGCGCCGGTCTGGCTGCGCCCTTATCTCAAGCTTGCCCGCATCGACCGGCCAATCGGCTGGTGGCTGCTGCTGCTTCCGTGCTGGTGGGCCGCAGGGCTTGCAGCCATCGCGAGCGGCAGCGCGTTTCCCAATCTCTGGCACGGCCTGCTTTTCATGGTTGGCGCCATCGTGATGCGAGCCGCCGGCTCGACCTTCAACGATATCGTCGACCGAAAGCTCGATGCTCAGGTGGCACGAACGCGCGGACGCCCGTTGCCCTCCGGGCAGATCACAACCAGGTCCGCCGCGCTCTTCATGGTCGCGCTGTCATTGGTCGGACTGCTGATCCTCGTCCAATTCAATCGCTTCACGATCGTGCTCGGCATCGCCTCGCTGGCGATCGTCGCGATCTATCCCTTCATGAAGCGCATCACCAGCATGCCGCAATTCGTGCTGGGCCTCGCCTTCTCATGGGGCGGGCTCCTGGGCTGGAGCGCCGTGTTCGGGCAGCTCGACCCACCGGCCTACCTGATCTACGCGGCCGCGATCGTCTGGACGATCGGCTACGACACCATCTACGCCATGCAGGATATCGAGGATGATGTCATTGCCGGCATCAAGTCGAGTGCCCGCTATTTCGGGGCCTGGACGCGCGAGGCGGTCGGGTTTTGCTTCACGCTCTCTGTCGCGCTCGCTGGCGTGGCGACCTGGAGCACGGGCGGTGGCGCCATGGCCTGGATTGGACTTGCGGCCTTCGCCGCGCATCTCGCCTGGCAGGTTTCCCGGATCCAGGGCGCGACCTCTCCGGTCGCGCTGGGCCTGTTCCGCTCCAACCGCAACGCCGGCCTGCTGCTGGCCGGCGGCTACGCACTCGATGCGTTGAGCCGCTCTTTCCTGTGAAATGAAGGCCCAAGGCAGCGGCCCGAAGAGCGGTTTGCGTTCTTCGGGGAAAGCCGATGCCGACATGGAAAGATTAGATCATGGACGGGATGCGATATGCGGTCCCCTGATCTAACCGCTCAATCCGTCAGCCGCTCGCCGGAGACGATGACCGGCCGCGCTGGAAGCTGCGCGGTCTTGCGCCGTGTCAGGAAGCGTGGGCGGCGGCCATTGAGAAAGGCGTGCCGACGGCGGATGCGGATCGGCCCCAGTGCCAGCCGGCCGAGCTGAGGAAAGGGCTCGGTGATCACGCCATCGACGGATTCGAGCAACAGCGGCAAACCGCTGCTGCGACCACAGTCGCGCCAGTGTGCCACGGCATCTTCGGCATCGAAGACCGCGACACTGATCGCACGGCCATCGCCGGCCGTCAGAGCGAGTTCCAGACGTTCATCTTCGCCGGACGGATTGGCCAGCCGCAGGGCAATGCCGCGCCAACCGGGGTTTCCGCGCAAGATCCTCACCGAGGCGATGCGCTCGATGCGGGGCGCCTCGACCTGCACCGGCATCGGATTGCGCGCGACTATGCTGCTATGGTTCGGGCAGCCGAGAAGGTTCGGCGCAAAGCCGACCCCCCCGGCAGCCGGCGTGACGCTGGCCATCGGTTTTACGCCTCTCATGTCCCTGCTGCGCGGAGCCCTCTGTGAAGTCCGGGGCTCTCGTGCTTGCAGGGTGGAGAGTGGACCGCAGCCCTATCCGAGCGCTTAAGAGCTTCGGTTAAAGGAATGTGTTGCGGCCATTTGGGCGTCTAAATCGGCCGCTATCCGGCGTGATGCTTGACGGAATCTTTCGCAACTGCGCTGCTTTTTCACCTTGAAACCGCAGCAGGGAGGCTCGATAGGGAGCGCATGACTTCGCAAACGCTGCCTGTCGCCCCGGATCTTCTGCCTCACGTCCGGGAAAGCTGCATCGAGGCGGGTGCGCTGGCACTCGAACTGTTCCGCCCCGGAGCCAAGACCGCGGCCCGGACATGGTCGAAGAGCGGCGGCTCGCCCGTCACCGAAGCCGACATCGCCGTCGACACCTTCCTGCGGATCAGACTCTCGGAATTGCTGCCGGATGCCGCATGGCTATCGGAAGAGACCGCCGACGACGCGCAGCGGCTGTCGCGCCGTCTCGTCTGGGTCGTCGACCCCATCGATGGAACGCGCGCGTTCATGTCGGGCTCGCCGGACTGGGCGGTTTGCGTCGCCCTCCTTGCTGATGGCGCTCCGGTGACCGGCGTCGTGCATGCGCCCGCCTGCGGCGCAACCTATACGGCCCGACGGCACGAGGGGGCCTACTGCAACGACCGGCCGATCGCGACGACCCGCCTGACCAAGCTCGGCGGCGCTCGCATTGCGGGGCCGAAGCCGATGCTCGACGCCTTGGCGCGGATCGAGACGTTCGACGCTGCCGAGAAGATCCCTTCGCTCGCACTCAGGCTGGCACGGATCGCGGACGGCACGATCGATGCTGGGCTGGTCTCCCCTGATGCGCGGGACTGGGACCTTGCCGCCGCGCATCTCGTGCTGGACGAAGCCGGCGGCCAGCTCAGCGACGGGAGCGGCAACCCCGTCGTCTACAACCGCGAGGTACCGATCCACGGCATGCTTGTTGCTAGTGGCGCAAGCCTCGCGGAGCCGCTGCTTGCTGCAATGCAGCGCCTGCGCGAGACCCCGCCGCAGAGCGCATGAAGGCCAGCCGCCTCGGACAAATTCGACCTCGCTCAATCGGCACTCGCACCGCTCGCGCGGATAGCTTATCTGGTGCCGCGGCAGAGCCTCATTCCCGCTGGAGAGACCAATGAACGCGGACACCGACCAGAAGCAGCTTCTTCATCTCGTCTTCGGCGGCGAGCTGAGCTCCCTTGACGGCATCACCTTCAAGGACCTGTCGAAGCTCGACATCGTCGGCATCTACCCGAACTATGCGAGCGCCCATGCGGCCTGGAAGGCCAAGGCACAGGCGACCGTCGACCAGGCCCAGATGCGCTACTTCGTCGTGCACCTGCATCGCCTGCTCGATCCCGAAACCGCGAAGTCCTGAGCTGCGGGACAGGCATTCAGCGGTTCGGAAGCGGAGTTCATGGGCTTTTCCATCCTCAAGACGCGTGTGGCGCAAGAGACGCTCGGCCGGCTGCTGGCCGGCTATCTCAAACTCGTCCGCCGCACCAGCCGAACCGTTGTCGAACCGGCCGACATCTATGATCATATCCGGCCGGAGCTGCCGCTGATCATCGCGATGTGGCACGGCCAGCACATCATGATCCCCTTCGCACGGCCGGATTGGATGCCCGCCTGCTCGCTGGTTTCCCGCCACGGCGATGGCGGATTCAACGCCGTCGCGCTGCGCGAACTCGGCATCGGCGCCATTCGCGGCTCAGGGGCGCTCGGCCGCAAGGTCCGCGAGAAGGGTGGTGCGAGCGCGTTCCTCGCCATGGTTCGACGCCTGGCCGCCGGCGACACCATGGTGCTCACGGCCGACATTCCCAAGCGCGCCCGCGTCGCGGGGCCTGGCATCATCGCGCTGGCCAAGGCATCGGGTCGCCCGGTCCATCCCGTTGCCGTGGTGACGAGCCGGCGCGTCGACTTCAACAGCTGGGACCGCGCCTCGATCGGCCTGCCCTTCGGCCGCTGCGCGATCGTGGTCGGCGATCCGATCCGGATCGCGCGCGATGCCGACGAGGCCACGAGCGAAGCCGCCCGTCTCGCGCTCCAGGCCGGGCTCGACGCGGTCCATGCCCGCGCCTATGAGCTGGTCGGTTCCCGCGACCCCGGCGCGGGGCTCCGCGCTGCAACAGGAGCCAAAGCGGCATGAGCGGCAAGGGCCCCTTCCTCAGAGCCTACCGCATGGCGACTGCGCTGTTCGAGCCGGCCGCTGCAGGCCTGCTGGTCTGGCGCCGTCGCCGCGGCAAGGAAGATCCGACACGCTTCGCCGAGCGCCGCGGCTATCCCGGCGTCCAACGGCCCGACCAGACGCTGATCTGGCTGCATGGCGCCAGCGTCGGCGAGACGGTGACGCTGCTCCCCCTGATCGAGCGCCTGCAGCGGCGCGGGCTGGCCGTTCTCGTGACCTCCGGCACCGTGACCTCGGCGCGCCTGCTTGCAGCGCGTTTGCCAGCCGGCGCCATCCACCAGTACCTGCCGCTCGACGTACCGCGCTACATGCGCCGCTTCCTGGACTATTGGCAGCCGGCCATGGGGCTGATCTGCGAATCCGAAATCTGGCCCAATATGGTGATCGAGGCACGCAAGCGGGATATTCCGCTCGTGCTGGTCAATGCCCGGATGTCGGAGCGCTCCTTCAAGCGCTGGTACAGGGCGCCCAGAACCTCACGCTACCTGCTCTCCAGCTTCGATTCCTGCCTTGCCCAGTCGCAGGGCGACGGCGAGCGTCTTGCCCAGCTCGGCGCGCCGCGTGTCAGCATCGCCGGCAATCTGAAATTCGATGTCGCGGCGCCCCCGGCCGATCCGAACACGCTCGCGATTCTCGATGGGCTGACGGCCGGCCGGCCGATCTGGATCGCCGCCAGCACGCATCCGGGCGAGGAGGAGCAGATCCTGTCGGCCCATCTCGGCATCAAGCCGCATGTGCCGAAGCTGCTCACGATCATCGCTCCGCGGCACCCTCAGCGCGGCCAGGAGATCGAGGATCTCGCCCGGGCCAACGGTGTCGCCGTCGCGCGGCGCGCGGCTGGAGAGATGCCGGACCCCGATATCGAGCTCTATATCGCCGACACGGTCAACGAGCTCGGCCTCTTCTATCGGCTCTCGCAAGTGGCCTTCCTTGGCGGTTCGCTCGTGCCGATGATCGGCGGACATAATCCGATCGAGCCCGCCAAGCTCGGCTGCGCCCTGGTGCACGGGCCGTATGTCCACAACAACGCCGAGATCTTCGCCGCCTTCGATCAAGGCGGCGGTGCGCGTGAAGTTCCCGATGTGCAGGCGCTCGCAGGCGCGGTGCATCGCTGGCTCAGCGACCCGGCAGCCGCACGGCAGGCCGCGCGCGCGGCGGGGCAAACCAGCAAGCAGCTCGGCGGCGCACTGAGCCGCACGGAACAGGCCATCGAACCGCTCTTGATGCGCGTCGCTCTGGGCCAGCGCGAGATCGACAGCTGATGCGCGCACCGGCGTTCTGGTGGCAGCATCGGCCGAGCCTTCTTGCCCGGCTGCTGCAACCGATCGGCTCCCTCTACGGCGCGCTCACCGCGCGCCGCATGCGCCAGACCGGTACCGATGCAGGCATCCCGGTGATCTGTGTCGGGAATTTCATTGCTGGCGGTGCCGGCAAGACACCGACGGCGATCGCGCTGGCCGCGCTTGCGACAGCCCGCGGAGAAACGCCCTTCGTCCTGATGCGGGGCTATGGCGGACGGCTCGCCGGGCCTGTCGAAGTGGACAGGCGTCACCATGATGCCAACGGCGTCGGGGATGAGGCCGTGCTGATGGCCTCTGCCGCCCGCACCGTGGTAGCCCGCGATCGGCCGGCCGGAGCCGCCTTCGCGAAAGCGTTCGGCGCAAGCCTGATCATCATGGATGACGGGCTGCAGAACCCCTCGCTCACCAAACAGCTGCGGTTGGCTGTCGTCGATGGCGCGAGCGGGATCGGCAACGGTCTATGCCTGCCAGCCGGCCCGTTGCGGGCGCCGCTGGCTGAGCAGTTGGCGATGACCGATGCGATCCTGGTGATCGGCCCGGGCGAGGCAGGGGACAGGGTCGCCGCCGCGGCCCGGGAGGCCGGCAAGCCGGTTCTGCGCGGGCGGCTTGCGCTGTCGGCCGGGATTGCCGACAGACTTCGTGGTCAGGCCGTCCTGGCCGTCTCAGGGATCGGACGGCCGGAGAAATTCAGCGCGACCCTGCGCGAGGCCGGCGCCGAGATTCG
This sequence comes from Allobosea sp. 05T439, assembly GCF_056396005.1. Taxonomy (NCBI): domain Bacteria; kingdom Pseudomonadati; phylum Pseudomonadota; class Alphaproteobacteria; order Hyphomicrobiales; family Alloboseaceae; genus Allobosea; species Allobosea sp. 05T439. The sequence continues at coordinate 212,112 of NZ_JBFTKP010000010.1, forward strand.
CGCCGAACATGCCTTCGGCGATCACCACGCCTACACGGCCGAGGACGTGGCCAAGATCATCCGCGAGGCAGCGGCGCAGGATTGCCTGGTGGCGACCACCGAAAAGGACATGACAAAGCTCGCTGCACTCTGGCCGTTTGCGGAGCAGCACCGCCTGCTGGCGGTCCCGGTCTCGCTCGTCTTCGACGAACCGAGCGAGATCACGCACCTGCTGGATGGCGTGAAGGCGGGCTCTCAGGCACGCCCGGCGCGGCGCAGCCGCAACAGCACCGCCTCCGGAGAGACATAGGCTTCCTGCCACTCGACCGACCAGTAACGCAGATCGTCGAGCTTGATCGGGGCGCCGGTCACGGCGCAGCGCACGAAGGCGCCGGGGCGCACCACGCGGAATTCGCCGTGACCATAGTCGACGGCAGCTTCGGGTCCCGGCACGGGAGGACGCTCGCTGATGTTCATCTGTAAGATCGAAAACCGTTGCTCAGGGAATGAATTATCCGATAACTCGGAGCTGTGATAGCGTTCCTGCCGATGATGTCCAGTCTCGTCCGACACGTCATGGCCCTTACAGGCCTCGCGCTGCTTTGGTGCGCGCCCGCGTCTGCGGGCGGCTATGAGCGCGTTCGCATCMCGGTCGAGGAAGGACAGCTGGACGGTGTGCTGTACCGCCCGAACGGTCCAGGGCCATTCCCGGCCGTGGTCGCCCTGCATGGTTGCGGCGGCCTGTGGCGCGACAATGGCAAATTGTCCGCCCGGCATTCGGACTGGGGCGAGCGGCTGGCTGCCGCTGGCTACGTCGTGCTGATGCCGGACAGCTACGGCTCGCGCAGGCTCGGTTCACAATGCGGCGTCAAGGAACTGACGGTTCGGGCGAGCCGTGAGCGCGTCGCCGACGCGGCAGCATCACGGCAATGGCTGCAGGCTCGCGATGATGTGCGCGACAAGGAAATCTCCCTGCTCGGCTGGTCCGGTGGCGGCTCCACCGTCCTGACCGCGATCCGCAAGGACAGGCGCCCGGCCGACGGCCAACCCGATTTCGCTCGCGCCATCGCCTTCTATCCGGGCTGCCGCTTCCAATCGGAGTCCGCGAGCTTCTCGGCCAGGCTACCGACCCTCATCCTGATGGGCGATGCGGACGACTGGACGCCGCCAGCGCCCTGCGACCATCTCGCCAAAGCGGCACGGGCGCGCGGCGAAGCCATCGAACTCGTGCTTTATCCCGGCGCGCTGCATGATTTCGATCACCCTCGCCTCGAGGTGAAGGAGCGCAGCGACGTGGCCTATTCCGCGACCGGAACCGGCAAGGTCACGGTGGGGACACATCCTGAAGCCCGCGATGACGCGATCAAACGCGTCAAGAGCTTCCTGATGGGGCGTTGAGGGACCCCGTACCGCGCTCAGCTAGATGTGCGGTCTCGGGATGAGATGGTGCGGATTGATTTTGAAGGGTGACGGGTCACTGATCCAGGCGTCGCAGATGGCCTGATAGGGCGTTCGCCATCGCAGCGCCTTGAGATGCTTGGCGAAGTTGTAGGCGGTAACGAAGACCAGGACG